>DASTFJ010000159.1:0-9887 GCA_035708745.1 Thermomicrobiales bacterium
TCGAAGGTCATGTCGAGCTGGCCATCGGTGCGAACGACGGTTTCGGTGAAATGCACCTTGTCCGCTTTGGCGGTGAGGCGGTCGCCCTCGATCAGATCGAGATCGTGGGTCGACACCGCGCCGATCGCTCCATGCTCGACCAGCAGCGAGATGATCCGCCGCGCCGCGATCTGCCGCTCGCCGGTATTGGTGCCGGAAAGGATTTCGTCGAGCAGGAAACAGACGGTCCGGTCGTGGGGCGCGTCATCCAGCGCGGCATCGACCACCTGCTTGAGCCGCAACAGCTCGGCCATGTAATAGGAAATCCCCGCTTCCAGCGAATCGACGATGCGTACGCTGGTCCAGAGCGAGAGCGGCGGCAGCGCCATGGTTCGCGCGCAGGCCGGCGCGCCCATATTCGCCAGTACCACGTTCATCCCGATCGAACGCAGCAATGTGCTCTTGCCGGACATATTCGAACCGGTCACGAAGAGGAACGTACCCGGCGGTCCGACCGTGACATCGTTGCAAATGCGGCGGGATTCGGGGATCAGCGGATGACCCAGCTCGGTGGCAGCGAGTCGGTCGTTCTCGCGGCTGAGGTTGGGGTAGACCCAATCCGGATTGTCGTGCGCCAGATTGGCGAGCGCGCCGAGCGCTTCGTACCAGCCAATCGCTTCCAGCCAGTGCGGCACTTGCGCGCCGTAGTGCTCGCGCCATGCCTCCAGCCGGTCGTAGAAATGCACATCCCAGGCCACGGTCGCCTGCATGACATAGCTCTGCAGCGTGCCGCGCGGGATACCGAACGAAAGGATCTGCGCCAGCTTGTCGGCGGCCTCAGAAGCGGCGACGCCATCGACCCGCAACGGCGCATCGATCTGCTGCAACAGTGCGGCGGAATGGGTGCGATTACTCAGCAGGTCCAACAGCTCGGCATAGGAGCGGATGCCGTTGCCATGCTCGATCGCGGCGTCCAGGCTCTGACCGACTCGCCGGTGCAATGCATTTGCCAGGAGCAAATTGAACCCAAAAAGAATCGCCAGCAATGCCGAATCGATCACGCGCGCGACTGAGAGCGCAACGATCGCCACCAGCGCCAGTACGCTCAGCCGCGCCAACCAGGTATAGACCGGCAACCGCTTCCCGCCGCCGGCAGCCCAATCGAGGAATGCCGCCGTCCGCTCGTCGTCGATCTTGCCGCGCAGTGCCCGTTGCTGAAGCTCCTGCAGCCAATCCAGATCGCCGGAGAGTTCTCGAATCGCCTCCTGATGCGCGACGATCTCCTCTGGATCGATCGGATCCAGCAACCAGCCGGCCAGCCGGTCGCGGCCCATGGTAGTGCCGGTGGTGTCGACGAGCTGCTGCAGCGAGGCATGTCCCACGATATCCAGATCGCGGGCGTACGGATGACCCTCGGGCGCCTCGATCGATGGCGGTTCGGGCAGCGCCGCCCAATCGCGCCGTACCCGCGCCGCTCCATACCGGTTGACGGTTGCCAGCGCCGAAGCGCGTTCCCAGAGCGCGGTCAGGTGACGGTAGCGCCGCACCAACAATGCCAGCACCACCCCGGCGATCACCGCCGCCGGAACCGCGTAGAGCTCCCGAGTGAAAACCCAGTAGAGCGCCGCGGCGATCAGTGCTCCGCCGGCCGCGAGCCGGAAATTGGAGAGACGCGCGCGTTGCGTTTCGAGCAGATCGGCGTCGTGCTGCCAGCGCTCGGCGCGTTCCTGATAGTCGCGCTCGAACGTGTTTTCCTGCACCGTTGGCGCGTCGATCTGGATCAGTGGTATTGCTCGGAAGTCAGGCGGGCATCGCCATTCGGTCGCTCGGCGAGCGGCTTGCCATTGGGCGACTCAGACTCGACCTCGACCGGTTCGGAATCCGGGAACCCGGGCAGAGCCTGTTGCACGAGCGTATGGTCGGGATTGAGCTCGGTGGTCACCAGCTCCTGGTTTTGCCCATTGAGCGTTTGCCGCTTGGTGAGAATGCCCTTGCGCAGGAACTCCATTACCTTGGCTTCGATATGCTCCGAGGGGAGCACACTGCGATCGAGGAAGCGCCAAAGCGTGCGGCTCATATGGCTCTGCGTGGGAACGAACCCCTCGTGCAGCTGGCGTACGTAGCGGTCGATCGCCTGGATGACTTCGATATCGATGTCGGGCGAATCCGGCATCGTGATCTCGTCTTCCTCGCCAGCGGCCGCCACCAGATCGGGGCTGACCGAGCCCGGCACCCCGCAGATGATGACCCGCCGTCCCAACCGGTTGCGCAGGGTCGTGACGAGGCGGATGAAATCCTTGTCGCCGGTGAAGAGCAGAAACGTCTTGATATCGGGCCGCGCCAGCGCGGTATTGATGATATCGAGCGCGAAATTCAGATCCGAGCGGGAGACGATCTTTTCCCGGCCGTGTTGATCGGTGGTGCGCTTGGCGGGATAGTGCTGCGCTTCGAACCCGGCCACATCGAGTCGGTTGCGGCTCTGTTGCGGATGCTGATCGAAATCGGCATACGCCCGCGCGACCGCCATCAAGCCGTAGCTGAGCGCCTTGTCGCGCCAGACGATCGGATCGGGCTCGCGCCCGAAGGCATTGATCGTGGAATAGCGAATATTTTCGAAGTCGACAAATGCCGCGACTTCGGCCGCCTGCACCGCAGGCATTCCTTGTTCAGACATCTGACCGACGGGGTCGATCATTACCGAGGTCCTCTCGAGACGACCAACGGTTATGCAGTCTGGCTGTGCGTTCGATGGGGGAAGGTGAGAAAACGCTCACTGCAGTGACGCTATTTCGTACTGCCACTAGACCCATACACGCCCTTCGAACCGCCATTAACAGCTTTAACCACTGAGCTCACGAATAGCGAAAAGACAGCAGCCGGCGCATGTATTGTCGTATTGCCGACCGTGTGCGCAGTCTATCATGTGCGCCTTAAGACCGAACAGAACACGGCCCGCGGCACGCAGTTCGCGGCATGCAGATCGGACGATTTCCCTACCGTGCTGTCTGCTGGGTCGCCCTCGACGCTCCCAAAATCGCCGCACCCACGATGCCGGCGTTGTCGCCCAGCGCGGCGCGCACGATCTCGGTGGATTTGGCCGCGGTTGGCAGCGATTCGCGCAAGGCGCGTTGAGAGGCGACCTCGAAGAAGTAGTCGACCGCCTCGATCACTCCGCCCCCCACGATGATCCGAGCCGGATTGAGCAGATTGATCACCGAGGCGAGACCGAGTCCCAGATCGGTGCCGGCTTCGGTCAATGTTTCGGTCACCAGCGGATCGTGTTCCTTCATCGCCTTGGCCAGCAAACCCGAACGCAGCGCGCTGCCATCGCCGTCACCGCCTTCGAGCGAAGGTTCCAATTTCGTGAGTACGGTCGTGCGACCGCGTTTGAGCTCGCCCAGAATCGTGCGGGTAATAGCCGTACGCGACGCATAGGCTTCCAGATGCCCGCGGCCGCCGCACCCGCAATGGCGGCCGTTGGCGTGGATGATCAGGTGGCCGACCTCACCCGCGGTGCCGGTCGCGCCGGTGTAGAGCGCGCCATCGTGCACGATCGCGCCACCCACGCCCGTGCCGACGAAGACGCAGAAGAAATCGGAGCAATCCTTTCCGGCTCCGAACTTCCCCTCACCGAGTGCGGCGACCTGGACGTCGTTGAGCAGGGCCGCTGGAACCTCGAACCGCTCCTCCAGCATCGACGCGATCGGCAGATTCACCGTGGCCTGACTCAGATTGGGCGCGCCCAGCAGAATGCCGGCCTCGGAATCGATCTGGCCGGCGATGCCGACGCCGATCCCGGCGATCTCCTGCTTTTTCTTCAGTCCGGCACTCTCCATCGCGCCGTCGACGCCGTCATAGATGCGGTGCATCAATGCTTTGGCATCGTCGTCCGGATTGGTCTTCTTCTTGGCAGTGCCGAGCACATCCCCGGTGGAAACATCGACGACCGCCGCCAACAGCTTTGTCCCCCCGAAATCGACGCCGATTGCCAGATCGCCTGCCATGTGCCGCTGCTCCTGCATTCGTTCCTCGCGTTTGGTTTCGATGACGTACACAATACGCGAACGAGTCCCTGAGGTCCGAGTCCTGAGACACGTTGACGCAGCCAGCTCTTGACTCTTGACACTGGACACTTGACTTTCTCCGGGCTCCGGGCTCCGGGCTCCGGGCGTACGTTGAAGAGGGATCGATGGAAGCCGACTTTTCGCCAATCGAATTCATGAAGCTGCATGGGTCCGGCAACGACTTTGTCGTGATCGACAACCGGAGCGGGGTGCTGCCCGAATTCCAACTCAGTGCCTTCAGCGAGCTGGTCTCGCGCCGGGCTCGCTCAGTTGGGGCGGACGGCGTGGTATTGATCGAAAATCCGGTCGAGCCGCGGACCGATTTTCATTGGCGTTATTTCAATGCCGATGGCTCCGAGGGAGAGATGTGCGGCAATGGCGCCATGTGCGGCGCGCGCTTCGCCGAGCTGATCGGCGCCGCGCCGGCGGTGACCGCGTTTTCCACCATGAGCGGTATCGTCCGGGCGAGGGTGGACCGGGATACCGGCCTGGTCGAGCTGGCCATGCCGGACACCGGTTCGATCGAAGCAGCGCGCACCGTCGAAGTCGACGGGACCAGCTATGAGTTGATTCCGATTCAAGTCGGCGTGCCGCACGCGGTGTTCTTCGTGGAAGATGCCGATGCCTTCGGCAGCCGGATGGAGCTGGAGCGGATCGGTCGCGCCATCCGCCAGTCGGATGCCTTCGCACCCACCGGAACCAATGTCAATATCGTCTCTCCGCTTGGAAAAAACCGGTTGCGCATGCGCACCTATGAGCGCGGGGTCGAAGCGGAAACGCTTGCCTGCGGCACCGGCGCGGTCGCCAGTGCGGTGGTGAGCGCTGGGCGCGCAATGGTGAGCTCGCCGGTCGAAATCGTCACGTCCAGCGGAATGCCGCTGGTCGTCAGCTTCGACCTGCGGCAGAATGGGGCGCGTACGGTCACCCTGCGGGGACAGACCAGGATCGTGATGTCGGGAACGATTCGACCCGACGCGCTGGTGCGCTGACGGCGCTGGAGGTAGAGACGGTGCAAAACCCCGAGGCGAGACGGCGCACGATCGTCGCGGCGCTGATCGCGATTGGTGTGGTCGCCGTGCTGGTGATTGCGGTTTGGTCACGCGGCGGCGGCGATGACGATCCGCCCGTGCCGACCGCGGCCGCCCAGGTGGAATCGAACCAGACCTCGGTCGACGGGCAATCGCAGGCCACCAGCGCGGTGGAGCTCGGCAGCCTGATCATCGGCGCCTACAAATGCCCGGAAACCTCCACCCCGGATAGTGACTGCAAGAACGCGGGCGCGGTCGATCTGGCGACCTTCTCCATGACTCTCCCGGATGGGCAGGTCGTCAGTCTGGACAATGCCGACCACATGGAAGACGGCAGCTATCAATGGCTCAATATCCCAATCGGGAGCTATACCCTGCCGGCGGCGAACTTCTCCGGTCCCGCCGGATTGCAGGTTCGCAATATCTCGGGCCCGGCCGAACCGACCGCGGATGGCTGGACGATCAGCAATTCCGACCCGAACCAACCGGTCGTGATCGACATCATGTTCGCCCCCGCCGGCGGCAGCCCGGCCGCTGGATAGCGGGGTCCGGAGTCCTGAGCCCGGGGTCCTGAGACGGAATTCGACCGAAATGACAGGTGGCCGCGACAAACGTCGCGACCACCTCCACGTTTCATATTCTCCGGACCCCGGACCCCGGACCCCGGACCCCGTTACGCCTGCGCCTCGACCGGCTCGAAACCGTTGCACCCGCTGATCGGGGTAACGACCAGATCGAGCGGCGAAAGCTTCGGATGACCGCAGGGCTCGGTCATCTGCTCCGGCGCCTCATGCTTGAGGCGAATCTGGATCAGCTGAACCTTGTTCGAATCGTTCTCGCCGAAATGCGCGCAAAGTCCGCACTGTCCCTCATGAACTTGCAACATTGGAGTGCTCCTTTCTCGGTGGTCCGGTCCCTCGGGGAGGGGCCCCGGACGATCGACTGATTCCAGCCTAGTGCCCCCAAAATAGATAGTCAAGCAAAATAACCAGAGCAAAAGCATCGGAATTGATTTGGTCGGAATTGAATTTCTGGGCCGGCAAGATGCCATCCCGTCGAGCCAAACGGCGAAATCCCCAGGCTCCAGCTGGAACCCGGGGACTCGTTGCGCCGCAAAGTCCGACGGCCTACTCGACGGTGAAGATCTTGTACATCCCCTGCATGGCGTGCATTCCCACATCGCCAGGGCCCGAGAGGAAGCAGAAGGCTACATAGGTGCCCGGCTCCAGATTGGCTTCCACGAGTTGGGTGAGTCCATTGGAGAAATCACCACTGCCGGCAGCCGGTGTGAAGGTCGAGGGATCGCCAACCGAACCGCTTTCGACCGGAGTCGCCCCAGGGCCGCCCATCTCCAAAGCGAGCGCATTCACGACCTCGGCATCGGTAATCGGCCCGGTGACTTTCATGACTTGGATGAAGTGCACGAACGAGCCGGTGTTCTCGACCTGCCAAATATGGTCGCCCGCGGGGATCGTGTCCGGCATATCGATCGCCATCTCGTGCAGATCGACATTCACCGCATCGGCAATGGCGTCGTACTCCGGCATCTCGCCGGTCACGGTGAACTGGGCAATGGCCGGGCCACTGTCGCCGACGACGAGAAACAGCCAGTCGCCCGGGGTCAGCGTGATTACTGATTGCTGACCGCTCTCCGTCAAACCGCTCACCTTGATCTGGTAGTAGATCGGGGGAGGTCCTTGCGCGGGATCGACCGACTGGAGTGCAGTAAGAATCTCATCGACCGGATGGTCGTCGGTTGCGCCAAGAAACGTCGCGATTTGCGGTTCCGAGCCGCTGGTGTTGCTGAAGTCGAGGAGATACCGGCCAGCTTCGAGCGTATCTGCCATCGTAATCGCAGAACCATCGTAGACAACTGAAAGCGCGGGATAGCCGAGCCCATCGAGCAGTGCGGTCGAAGGTGAGCCCTCAGCTGCCGGTGAGGCATCCTGAGCTGCAATACCCTGGGAGGTCAAACCCAGCAGCATGAGCAACGTCGCAATCATGACCAATCGTTTCAACGCAGTTCTCCCTATAGCCATTTGTCCATTGGGCCCGTGTGCCCATCACTGGCACAGCCCTATAGTCCGTTACGTACGAGGAGCGAACATCGGGTAAATACCCCATACGATCGGCATGAGTGACGTAATTCTCGGTCCATCTAAGGCATCATTGGCGCCAGGATTGGAAATCGCACCAGTGAAACGAACTCCCCCATGGTCATAGCCGTCGTCGATCGGCGCGACGACGCTCGCCTGCCGGTCTATCTGACCCGGTTTTTTGGCCGCGAAGCCGAGCTCGCGGCGCTCGGCCAGCTCCTGAGCGACCCGGCCGAACGCGTCATCACCCTGGTGGGGCCGGGTGGGGTCGGCAAAACCAGATTGCTGGTCGAAGCACTCCGGCGTGCGGATGACGCCGATGCGATATACGTCGATGGCGCCGCTCTCGCCCGGGCGGAGCTGCTCCTGCCCGAGATCGTGGACCTGCTGGGGATCGACCGCGCCGCCGGCCGGCCAACCGGCGAGCTCCTGTCCGAGCATCTGGCCGGCCGGCAGTTGACACTCGTGATCGACAACATGGAGCATCTACTGGCAGCGGCCGTCGACCTCGCCGCGCTGGTCCGCGCCCTCCCGGGGCTGCGCATCGTGACTACCAGCCGGGCGCCGATGCACATCTCCGGGGAGTATCTGCTTCCAGTCGAGCCGCTTGTCACCAGGGAACGATCCAGCCATGCGGCCGGGCCATCCGTGGCGGCGCAAATCTTCATCGACCGGGCTGCGCGCACCGGCAAGCTCCCCCGTCCATCGGAGGATGAGCTTGCCACTGTGGAAACGATCTGCGCCCGGCTCGACGGATTGCCACTGGCGATCGAGCTTGCTGCCGCGCGCTTGCGCGTGCTGTCGCTCCCCGCGTTGCTGGCCGTGCTGACCAATCAGCTCTCCGTTCTCACCGGCGGTCCGGTCGACGTATCCGAGCGCCATCGCGCCTTGCGCGCCGCGATCGGCTGGAGCTACGACCTGCTCGCCGAGGACGAGCAGCGCCTGCTGCGCGAGCTGGGCGTCTTCATCGAATCGTTTTCGCTCGAAGCGGTGGCGGCCGTTTGCACCCCCGCGCGCCGGGATACCATCGATATCATCGAATCGCTGTTCGATCAGGCGCTCTTGATGCGCAGCGAGGACGATCCCTCGGGGTCGCCCCGGTACACCATGCTGACCTCCATTCGCTCCTATGCCCTCGAACAGCTGCGTGCCGCGGATGATGAGCTGCTGCTAAGAAAACGACATGCCGCCTGGTGTCTCTATTTGGCTGAGTCGCTGGAAGCCGATCTGGCCGGTCCCAAACAACAGCAAGCAGTCGAGCTGCTGAACCGCGCCATGCCGAATCTGCGCCAGGGACTCGAATTCCTGATCGAACGCGGCAACCAGGAAGCGGCCTTGCGGCTCGCGACCGCCCTCAGCCGCTATTGGCTCATCCGCACCCAGTGGGACGAATCGAAACGCATCTTTGCCACCATCTTTGCGATGGGTGAGCCCAAGCCGTCCCCGGTCTGGGGAGCTGCGCTGCGCGCGGCCGCGCATGTCGCGGAAACCGTGTTCGACAACGATCTCGCGCTGGAGCAGAACCGGCGCGCCATCGAAATCTGGGAAGCGCTTGGCGATCGCACCGGCATGTCGCGCTCCCACATCGATATCGGGAACGTCTACAACAATGTGGGTCGGTTCGACGACGCCATCGCCGAATTCCGGTTGGGCGCCGAGCTGGCCGATGCGAAAATCGATCCCCGCACCCCCCTGGTAGCCCGCGGTTCCATCGCGATCACCCACTTGCGAAAGGGCGATCTCGCCGGCGCGGACCGCGTCTTTACCCAGCTCATCCCGGAATTGCGCGCGCTTGGCGATCTGTGGATGTTGTCGACCTGCCTCTCGAATGCCGCCGTAGCGCGGCAGCGACTCCATGACTGGACGACCTCGCGCACACTGCTGGAAGAGAGTCTGGCGATCCGGGAGCAGCTGGGCGACGCATACGGTGTCGGCGTGACGCTGATCAATCTCTGCGACGTCATGAACGATCCGGCCGGAGCCGAGCAACAGTCCAGACGCGTGCTCGAGCTCGCGCAGCGTATCGACGCGCCCGATCTGGCGGCGGCGGCCAGCGCGAACCTTGGTGAAGCGACCATCAATCGCGGCGAGTGGGCCGCTGCCGCCACGCACTATATCGATGCGCTGGATGGGTACGTAACCGTCAACGATGAGATGGCGCAAGCCGACATCGTCGGGCTCATAGCCGAGCTGGGTATCGCGACCAATCCGGTTGCCGCGGCCCGATTGCTCGGCGCGGCTCAGGCCGAACAGCAACGACATGGCGTGCAACCGGTGGGACCGGCCGCCGATCGGGTGGCGACGATTCGGGCGCGATTACAACAATCCATGGGTGACGATGCATTCGACCGGGAACTGGCCGCTGGGAGTCAGTCAGCGCTGGCAGATGCCCGCATCGATGCCATCGCGTTGGCCCGCTCCTCCAGCGTCTCTAAAGCCCGTCCGTCACCCCCACCACCCACCCCCGTGGCAAATGGCTTGACCGCGCGGGAGCTGGATGTGCTGAAGCTGATCGTAGAAGGGAAAACCGACCGCCAGATCGCCGAAGCGCTGTTCATCACCCCGAAAACGGCAAATCACCACGTCACCCGCATCCTGTCCAAGCTCGAATGCCGCAACCGCGCCGCCGCCACCGCTCTGGCCTTCCAGCGCGGGCTGGTTTAGCCCCTCCGTCGCCCCGACCGCCTTCGTCGTCCCGACCGCAGCGGAGGGACCTCTCG
>DASTFJ010000160.1:0-6484 GCA_035708745.1 Thermomicrobiales bacterium
GAAAAATCGCAGGGGAATGGTCCACGTCCCGGTGAAGGGATTCCAGCTCAGAAACTCCACGGTTCCCCGGTCGTACGTTCGCACCCCGGTGACTCGGACCCGATCGATGAACCGCAAGGGAACCGATCGCACTGGCACGCCACTATTGCAATTGCGAAAGACCAACACGCGCTGGTCGGTCAGGGCATACACCGTATGCTGCCGGCAATATATCTGGCTGTCCCGAGCAAACATCTCTCCCCCGCCGCCTTTCAAGAACATGATCATGAAAAGCAAGGCAATCGGCACAATGATTGCGAATCCGAACGAGGAACCGAGCGCGTCGGACAAAAGTCCGCCAGTGAACAGGGTAACGAACACACAGGCGAATAACCCAATGAGAACGTCTCCAACATAGCCACGTGCTTTCTCCTGTTGCCCAAGCTTGCTTTCACAATACCCATACCAGAGCACATGCTCGCCCGGCTTTAGGATCTCCGCCAGCAGCTGCCATGTTTTCCAACGCTCGTTTTCCAGGCGAGTCATTCGCCATCACCATCGCCACCGTCGCCGGCATCGTCGATTGCGCCCCTGCTCTCAAGGGTTGGGAACGGGATGTTGGCATCCCAGGGAATCGACTCCTCCTCATTGAAAGTCAGATAGATCACCGGCCGCGCATCATCCATGACGACGCTCCGGGGGTGGCCGGCGCCGCGAAAGCACGGTCCAACGAAAAGCCGCCGCGGCGCGCCGGCGTTCGGCGGCCAATGCGGCCCGGCCCGCGATCCGCTCGGATCGGCCCCGGCGCTCCGTCTCAGCGGGAAACCAGTGGCGCACAATCATCACGGCCGATAGTCGCACCCGTCGGCAGCTCACCGCGAACAGACCCTGACGCATCCGTGCCATGCAATCGCCTTCCGCGATACATCGACAACCGTTCTGGGAATTCGTGTGTTGCTCGTTCATGCCTATTGTAGAACCACGCGCGTATCACCCCAATCTGGTAGATCGCCGCGGAGTACAGAAAAAAGCCCCCGTCCCAACCAGGACGAGGGCTCTCACTGTTTCGCGTCACTGCCTGCTGACAGCCTTCTGCCACCTGCCTAGTAGGTGATCTCGATCCGCATCCCACCCGGAGCCCAGTAATAGAGCCATTCCGCGAACCAGACCGGCAGGTTGATGCAGCCATGGCTCATCACCGCACCGAAATTCTCATGCCAGTACGCGCCGTGAATCGCATGTCCCAAATCGGTGAAATACATCACCCACGGAACCTGCGGCACGTTGTAATACTCGCCGCCCAGCACGCCTTCCATGTCCTGCGATTCCAGCTTGTAGCTCACATAGAAGGTGCCCGGCGGAGTATCGAAGCCTGGCCGGCCGGTGCTGACATAGGTCTCATTGACCGCTACGTCGCCCTCATACGCCACCAGATATTGCGAGCTGAGATTCACCGATACCCAGTGTTCGCCCCCCGGGTTCGAGGGCATCACCGGCTCCGGCGCGATGAACAGCTCTTCCGAATACTCCGGAAAGTCCACGGCGCCCGGCAGCGGCTCGGTCTCCAGGCCGTACTGCTTCACCAGCAGCGCGCCGACCGGCTCCATCTTCACCCCGGCATCATCGTCCCAGGAAAGCTTGCCCCGCTCGAAGATCTGATAGGTCACCCCATCCCGCAAGAATTCCTCGGTCAGCGGATTGCCCAGATACGAGGCTTCCCCGGTCGTTTCCCAGAAATCCTTGAATCCGTTCTGCACCGAGTGCTGGGTTTCAGCGACATAGCGGCGATTGGGGCTGTCCGGCACGCGTGCATCGCTCTCCGGCAGCGGCGCCCAGGCCTGCAGCTCGGTCGCGATCCGGGTCAGCCCACTCTTGTCAGCGGTCGCTCCGGAAAGCGCCGGCTTGGACCGGAAAACCGTCACCGGCTTCAGCTCGCGCCCAATCTCCCCGAAATGGACCACATTGCCACCCGGATCGTCCGGCACATACTCGAACCGCGCGTACTCGTAATACTGCACGGTGCGCCCGTGCTCGGTGAGCTCCGGCGTGATCGGGTTGCCAAATGCGGTCGCGCCGCCCCATTCCCGCCAGACATCGAGGAATACCCCGTCGATCGTATGACCCGTCTCTGGAATCAGGACCGTGCGCGGGGGAGCCCAATCGTCTTGCGCCGAGGTTCCCACCGGAACCAGCAGCAGGGTCAGCAAGGCCGTTAGCGCCACCAGAAGGGCGCGGGATCCTCCTGTCCGGATCGTGGCACGTGACCGTGCGTCGCGATCGTTGCGGCTGATCCAGCGATTCATCTTCCTCTGCTCCCCTTGCGCGTGACCCGATGATTTCTCAGGGGCACATGCCACCTGAGTGAAAAGAGCGCGTACGTACGCTCAGCTTATCGCAAAGCTGGTCGCTTGTACACAGCGTTCCCCGTCCTGTCGCATCGGAAGACACGGCAGGCGCACCCGAGGTAACGCCTGATACTTCGCAGCAACTGTGCCAGACCCGTTCCTTCGAGGCAACCCCGACGATCCGGACGGACCTGCATTCGCGCTCCTGTCCTCTAAGACGCACGACATCCGCAAAACGATTCGCGCCATGTCGATCGCATACTGGACCAGTCTCACAGCGCCGCTCCATCCCCCTTTCCCAGCTCGACAACGGGCGGGGAGCAATTGCTCCCCGCCCGTCTCCGCATGGTCATTCATCGCCGGTGTGCTCGATCGGTCTATACGAGGATCGACCCACCGGATTGGAAGGCCAGCACCGTCACGACCATGACCAGAGCCATCGCCGCTACCACGCTCACCATCGCCTTCGCGATCGCGGCTGATTGCTCGTCGTCCCGCTGAACTTCGGTCTCATTTCGGCTCATGGTGCACTCCATTCGTGTCTGATTCCGAATCGTCGCCGGCGTCTCGTCTTCGCCGGTTCTGATATCCAGACTAGGAGGGCCAATTGTGAGTTCCTCGCGGATTGCCTTGGACATTCCTGGGAGTTTCTGCGCCATGTGGCGCCTGCCGCGCATCGCCCTGTGCTCGTCTTGGGACCGCGAAGGCCGCTCAGTCTGACACGGGCCGCTCCCTGTAGCCGCCGGTGTTTCTATTGACCGAGCCGCTGTCGATCGCCGAGGACCTCGATGCATTCGGACTCTGTCGATCCGTCGCGCGGGTGCATGTCTCTGGGCCACGCTGCCCGTACCCACACCCGGTCCGTCGTCTTCTTCGTACTATCGGAATGAAGAGGAAAGAAGAAGAACCCCGCCGTAGTTGTAGGGAGGTGGATAGTGGGGAAATGCCCGAAAACCCGCATCGTCGCGCGAGCTTACCGAACCTCGGTATGTGGATGAAATGCCCGCATGTACCCGCCTGGTGGATAAGTTGGTCCCGATCGCCCTGCCCCATCCCCACCACCTGTGGAAAACTGGTCCCCTTATCCCCCAGACATCCCCGGTTATCCCAGTGTCCGTACACCTCGTTGTCCACATTATGCGCACCTTATCCACACCCACTGGGAAGTTATCCACAATTCCGGCGCCATTTCGGGGATGCAGGTGTACGTACACCCTAGGGGCGGCATTGGGACCCGGCGTCTTGGGGAAAACCCGGGGAAGATGTGGATAGTTTATGAACACACAGTAGGGTCGTATGCGAGGGCGGCTGGTAAGATAGGGCGGTCGTGCGGACGCTCCGCTTCCCCAGCGCGAGCCTCGACCCGCCACTCCCGGGAAAGACGCGAGCATCGATGGCGCAAGAAAAGGACGAGGCGGCCATTCCAGGGAAAGCTGCGCCAGCCAAGGCTGCTTCAATCCCGGCTTCCCCAGCTGAGGCCGCGGCGGGCGAAGCTGCGCCCACCGAGCGCGTGGCGCGTGCTGAATCGGATACCGCCGCCCCCGATGACGCTACCCCACCCCTCGCGTCTGGCGACGTGAAACCCGATGAAACGGTCCTACCCCCTGACGAGCCGGCGCCCGCCTCGCCAACAGACTCCAATCCCGAACCCGCGATACCTCCATCCGTCGCCGGCCCCTCCAGCGCGGACGCTACGGAAAATACGGAAACCGATGCCGCCACTGCGGTGGCCGCGGCCGAACCGAAAAAAATCCGCCGCATTCTTCCGGCCCGACCCTCGACCGCCGCGCTTGGCGCCGCCGCCTTCACCACCAGAACGCCCTGGACCCACCTGCGCAAGCTGACCGTCACCGTCATCGTAGCTTGGGTGCTCGTTCTCGCCGGGTTGATCAGCGACCACCTGCTCGGGCTATCGAGCCTGTTTTGTGACGGAGTCTATGTCCTGGCTGCGGTGGTCGCCGGCGCTTTTCCAGCGCTGGAGTTGGTCCGCCGGCTGCGCCAGTTCACCGTCCCCACCGCCCTTCTGCCATTGATCGCCGCGCTCGGCGCCTGGATCGTGGGCGACTGGCGTGACGCCGCCATTCTCCTTGCCTGCTACACCACGCTGCTGGCCCTGCATGAGCTGATCGTCCGCCGCAGCGAGCGGCCCGTTCAGATGCTCGTCGCCGCGCGTGCGACCGAAGCCAATCTCGCCGCCAGCGCCAGCCCCATTCCTATTAAAGAGGTGACGGTTGGCGACACCATCCGGGTTGGCAAGGACGAGGTCGTGCCCCTCGATGGTTTCGTCGAAACCGGAGCCACCACAGTCGACCAGTCGATCGTGACCGGATCGTCCGAGCCGATCGAGAAACAGCGCGGCAGCGATCTCTATGCCGGCAGCCGCAATCTCGGGAGCGAGATCGAGGTGCGGGTCGCGCGCCGCCCCTCGCAACGGACCATCACCCGCGTCGCCAGGCTCGCGCGACAGGCATTGCCGCATCCCAGCCGCGCCCAGCAGATGCTGGACGAGCTCGCCGGCAAATATGCGCTGGCGATGTTGGTCGTCGGCGCGCTCGCCCTTCTGGTCTTGCTGACCGCCGGCGATCACTCCTGGGAGACCTCGCTGCAGCGGGTGGTCGCCTTTCTGATCGCCGCGTCGCCGGCGCCGCTCCTGCTTACCGTCGCCACCGCCTATCGTTCGGCGATGGCCAATGCCATACGCAACGGTGTGCTCTTCCGCGGGCAGGATGAGCTGGAGATCCTCGGTACGGTCAAAACCATCGCCTTCGATAAGACCGGCACACTCACCCAGGGTAAACCGGCGGTGGCCGGTGTGGTCAACTGCACCACCGGCTGGAGCGACGACGAGATTCTGCTCCGCGCTGCCGCTGCCGAGCTCCGCTCCGGGCACCGGCTCGGCGGCGCCATCGTCAATACCGTGCAGGCGCGGAATCTCGACATTCCCGCGCCGTCCGAATACACCCCGAGCCCCGGGAAGGGAATCATCGCCACCGTCGATGACCGCACCGTGGCGGTTGGCAATGCCAATCTCTTCGCCGAGCTGGGCGTCAATATCTGGCGCGCCATCGAAATCTCGGCCGACATGCGCGACGATGGCCAGTCTGCCGTCCTGGTCGGCGACCGGGAGAATGTGCGCGGCGTGATCGGCGTTTCCGATCCCCTCCGCCCGGAAGCGCCGAACATCGTGGCCGACTTGGGCAATCTCAAGATCCGGCGCACCGCCATGCTCACCGGTGACGACGAAGTCGTCGCGAAAGTCATCGCGGACGACGCGGGGTTGCGCGAGGTCTATGCCGATCTGTTGCCGGAAGAAAAGCTGGGGGTCATCCGCCAGATGGAGCAGAGCGCCGCCGTCGGCGTCATCGCCGGGGCGGGTGAGAATTCGCCCACCCTCGCCATCGCCACCTCCGGTATTGCCCTCGGCAGCGTCGCCAGCGATGTCACCCGCGAACCCGCCGGCGTTCTGCTCTTCGGCGGCGAGCTTTCCGAGCTGCCCTATGCCATCTGGATCGCCCAGATCGCCCGGCGCACCACCAATGTCGGTCTGATGCTGCTGATCGGGGTCATGGCCGTGCTCGCCACCGGCGCGCTGGTCGTGGGCATCCCCGCGTTAGTGGTCATCCTGATCGCCTTCGTCGTCACCCTGGCAGTCCTGCTGGCCGCTCTGCGCCTCCTCGGACTTACCCGTCGCCTCCCGCGCCGCCGCCTGGTCACCGAGCTCTCCTCCGACAGCGGCGAACCCGCGGTTGTCGTCGCGCTCCCCAAACCCCGCTACGTCATCGACGACGATGAAGACGACGACGAGGACGACCTGTAGGGATCGGACCGGCTCGTCGGCCTGCAGCGAATTGCAGCATGGCCGCAACTCGCCCGGCGGTACATTGTCATCCTGACGAAGGAAGGATCTCCTCGCCGCAGCGAGTCTCACCAGCCAACCCCGCTCCGAGCCATCCGCCAACGATTTCGCAATCGTTCTACTTCTCGCCGGACCTCGAACCCCCACACGTCCCGTATTGGAGACACCACGCTTCCAGCAAATCGAGACATTCGCTCAAATGCGGCCATTCTTCCCGCGTCAGCTCACGCGGCAACCCCAATTCCTCCCCGGTGACCGGATCGAACACATGCTGCTCGTGCACGCCATGGGCATTGTCGAACCG
>DASTFJ010000161.1:0-2579 GCA_035708745.1 Thermomicrobiales bacterium
TCGATCTCAGCTCGGTCTATCGGAATTGCCAATACGATGCCAAGGTCCCGGCCCATATCGTTCGCGACGAAGAGCATCCCGTCCTGCAGATACCCACGCACCTGCTGTTTCGACTCGTCCGCCAGCAACAGGAGCGGCAGATACGCCTCACGTTCCGGCCCCGGTTCGACGATTCGCACCTGCATTTTTCTCGTTCCTACTATGGAAAGTTGACAAGCTTCCTGACCAGAGCCAGTATGAGCACATCGCCGGATTGCGCTCAAGAGCGCGATCCGCCCATCGGTCTGCAACAGTTCCACCCAGTGAGGGATATGGTCATGGCGCTCGAAGGTTTGTCGGTGTTCGAACGGGGCACCCTCCCCAACTGGTTGAAGGTCCGCCAGCAGCTCTATGCGGACGAGATCGCTGATATCGATGCCGCCGTGGCCGAACAATTCCAGCGGCCCGAGATCGGCTCGGCCATCACTCCCGGTATGCGCGTCGCGGTCGGCGCCGGCAGCCGCGGTATCGACCGCATCGACCAGATCGTCAAAGCAACCGTCGATCAGGTCAAACTGCGCGGTGGGGAACCCTTCGTCTTCCCCGCCATGGGATCGCACGGCGGCGCTACCGCCGAGGGCCAGCGGAATCTGCTCGCGCACTATGGCATCGATGAGCAGACGATGGGCTGCCCGGTCAAGGCGAGCATGGACACGGTCGAGCTGGGGATCGTCGAAGACGACGTGCCCGTCTATTTCGACCGTATCGCCTATGAGCAGGCCGACGCCGTTATCCCGGTAGGCCGCGTCAAACCGCATACGGATTTCTACGGACCGATCGAATCGGGTCTGTTGAAGATGATCGCCATCGGTATGGGCAAGCAAAAAGGCGCAGACACCTTTCACTCCCGGGGCTTCCCTGCCTTCCATACCCTCATCCCGGCGGTCGGCCTCTCCACCCTCAGCCACGTCAACATCCCCTTCGGCATGGCGCTGGTCGAGAACGGCTACAGCCACATGAGCATCATCGAAGCCGTCCCGGCCAAGGGGATGATGGAGCGGGAAAAAGAGCTGCTCAAGCTCGCGCGTGAATGGCTCGGTCGCCTGCCCGGCGAGAAGATCGACATCCTGCTCGTCGATGAGATCGGCAAGAACATCAGCGGCGACGGCGCCGACCCGAATGTGATCAACCGCGATGTCTCCGGCGAGATTCTCAAAAACGAGATCAATCCGAAACCGGAAATCCACCGCGTCATCTTCCGCGATCTGACCGCCGACACCGAGGGCAACGCCTGCGGGGTCGGCCTGGGGGATTTCGTCCTCCGCCAGCTCGCCGACAAGGTCGATCCCACCTCGACGTATATGAATGTCATCACCTCGAAGTATCCCGGGGGCGGCCGCCTGCCGATGGTGGTCGACAACGACCGGCAAGCCATCTATCTCGCCATCGGCAGCGCGCTGCGCACCACCGCCGAAACCGCCAAGATCGCCCGCATCAGGAATACCAAAGATGTGGAAGAGTTCTGGATCAGCGAGCCGCTACTGCCGCAGATGCTCGCCTCCGGCCGGGTCACCCAGCTCACCGACCCCGCCCCGCTCGCCTTCGACGCAAACGGCATGCTGGGAGCGTTTTAGGTTCCACCCCATGAAACCCCCTCACCCCTCCGGCTCCCCTCTCTCCAGAGGAAGAAGGGCCCGGGGTGAGGCGAAACACTGCCCAGAACACTGGTGTTCGATCCCGCACCTCCGGCGAAGAGAGATCCTTCACGTCGCTCGAGATGACAGGGCAGCCAAGGATGACGCCGATCGGGGGCGACCATGCCTCCCATGATCGGGCGCAAATCCGAGCTCGACATCCTCATCCGCGCTCTCGAGCGCGCTCGTGACGGCCACGGATCGGTCGCCCTCATCGGCGGCGAAGCGGGCATCGGCAAAACGACCCTCGCCGGCGAGCTCCGTTCCGCCGCCCAGGCCCGAAATGTCGAGATCCTCTGGGGCCGCACCCCGGAAGCCGCCTGGGCCGGACCCTATGCGCCCTGGATCGAAGCACTCGGCAACGAGAACGAGGAGCTTTTCCAGGCTCCCGATGCGCTGTCCCCGGACGACCGGCAGGTCCACATCCACGACCGGGTCCTGCGCACGCTGAACCGGCCATCCCCCACGATGCTCGTGCTGGAAGATCTGCATTGGGCCCAACCCGCCAGCCTGGAGCTGCTGCGACACGCCGCGTTCGGCGCTTCCCGCTCGGCCATCCTGATCGCCGGCACCTACCGCAGCAGCGCCGCCGCGCCGCACCTGCCGCTGGGCAAGCTGTTGGGGCATCTGCGCCGGGAAGCGGACGTGCTCGACGTGCCGCTCTCCGGTCTCGACCGATCCGACCTCCGAACGCTCCTGGGCAAAGCGACAAGCGACCAGCTCGACCGCATCCTGCAGGAAACGAAGGGCAATCCCCTCTATGCGGTCGAGCTGGGTCGCATGCTCGATGAACAGCCGGCCACCTACGCCGGACAGCAGGTGCCCTTGACCTTGCGCCAGGCCATCGCGCAACGGCTCGATCGACTCCCGGACACCACGCAGCAAATGCTCTCGACCGCGTCGATC
>DASTFJ010000162.1:0-3536 GCA_035708745.1 Thermomicrobiales bacterium
TTCGATACAGCGTCTACGACTGGCGCCCTTCGATTCGTTCGTGTTCGATCCCGATCCGGAGCTGACGTATTTCTGTGTGTTCGATCAGTTCCAGATGGACGGCGTGCGGCTGGCGGCTGGCGCGCTCGATGGGCTCTCCCCCGATGTCGATACGCGCGGGCTCTCTGCGTCGACGCAGCTCACCTACCAGGATCCAGGTCCGCACACGATCTTCAACCTTGGCGGCAAGACGGTGGACATTTATTTCCTGGTGATCGAGCCGCTTTCCGATGGAGGCGCCCCGGCGGCATGACATCCGCGGGGCCGCCGCTCAGGGCTGCTTCATCGACATCGCCCGCCCTGTATCTGCGGCCCGGTGTGGCGGCTTTGGTGCGTTCTCTGGCGATCGTTCTCTCGCGCCAAGGCGGCCTGGCCGCGTTGCCAGACGGCGAGCATCGTGGGCTCACATCATCATCGATGAACAAGTGGCCGCTCCAGAGGCTGGGCCTGTGGTCGAGATTCTCCGTATCAGGAATTCCATGGAGGCGAACGCTGGGGTGGCGACGACCGATTGCCCAGTATTGGGTGATTCCACACACGCCGGGCGTTGTCGAAGAGATCGTGGTGCTCGACGGCGCGTTCCGGGCCAGCGCGCAAATCGGGCGCGCCCTCATTTCCATGGCAACAACCAAGCGCAACCATTCGTTGGGATCGCAATCGCCACGGCTGGACAAGGGTTCAGCCAGAAGTCGATTGCCATGTTGAGTACACCGGCCGCGCTTTTTTCCCGATCACTCAGTTTCGTGACCGCACCACCCAACCCCTGTCATTCTGAGCCGCAGCGAAGAATCTCTTGTTGGAGAGAACCCACGTCCTCAACAAATGCATGGGACAAATTGTCGCAGTCGATGTACTGAGCTACCGCGTCGCCAGCACGCAACCCGCTACCCAATCGATCGTGACGATCGAACCAGTGCCATCACCCAATAAATCAGGCACCCCTTAGCACATGTGCAGTACCTGTCCAACGGCACCCACACATCGGCGTTTGTCACGGTTTTCATGCATCCTTCGTGTTCTCGGTAGAAAAGCCACGGCCAAAACCGGTTCGATCGAGGGCAGCATGGACATACTGCTCAGTAGCCAGGTTTCCGGTGCGACATGCGAGGACCAATCCGACGATGCGCTCGCGGCGCGGTCGCTGCACGACCCTGAGGCGTTCACCCTCCTCTACCGTGCCTATGCCCTCGATGTCTATCGCTATTGCTACCGAAGATTGCAGGACCGCGATTCCGCAGAGGATGCGACCTCGCAGACCTTCGTCAATGCGTACGCTGGGCTGCGTCGCCTCGGCCACAAGCCATTCCGCCCTTGGCTCTTCGCCATTGCCCACAACGTGGTGGTCGATATGCATCGCGCCCGGCGCCCGCTCTCCCCCCTCGATGACGTGGATGTCCAGGAGGACCCCGACCCGTCGCCGGAAACGCGGGCGATCGCGCGGGAGCAGCAGGATGCGATGCAGCGGCTGTTGCGCCAGCTCTCGAAACGGGACCGGGAGGTCGTCGAGCTCCGGATGGCTGGACTGACCGGCCGCGAGATCGCCCAGGCGCTGGGGTGCAGTCGCGACGCCGTCCGCGCGGCCCAATACCGGGCAATGCATCGCTTACGTGAATTGTTGGAAACGGAAGGAATTGGCGAGCGATGAGCCTGCGACGAGAAGCCGTCCGCCAGCGTATTCCGTTCGGTCATGATCCGCTCGACGACCCGTTGAATGCCGGCTGGGATGCGGTGGTCCGGCATGACCGAACCGTTTCCCCAGAGCTCGACCCTGCCGATGTGGCCCTCCTACGCCGCATGCACGCGCTGGAGACGGTGTCCCTGCCGTCCCCAGCCTTCTTCGACGATTTGGAGAAGCGGCTCGTGGCGAGCTATCGCCCCTTGCTGACCGAATCGACGCGCATGCCAGAGGTCATAGGCCCGAGTGCCGATGCGACGCGCCGATGGCCGGAGCGCATCGGCTCGGCACCGCGATCCCACCGCTCATTCCCCTTGCAAGGCGCACTGGCAGTTCTGGCCATCATGATGGTCGCCAGTCTCCTGGTGATCTATCAGTCTGTACCGAAGACTTCGGAAGCGCCACCTATCCCAGCCGCGGTGATTGCCAAACCGTCGATCCAATCCATCGCTCGGTTCGAATTTTCGCCCCTCATATGGGATATGCCCGACGCAACCACCTGGGATCACATGGAACTTGGTCTATTCAACGTCGCTCCTGCAACATCGTTTACCACCGATGTTCCCTGGTACACCTCGGTCGATGGCCCATTGTCGCTCACGGTCTTGAGCGGAACGCTCACTGTCACGCCTGCTGGACCTGCCCTCTTCTATCCCGCCAACCAGTCTGGGCAACCCCCTGTCGAAGTCCGAGACGGGGAAAGCGTATCTATCGGGCAGAATGAGACCATCATTTATTCAGCCACGGATGGCGCGACTGGACGCAACCCGGGCACGGTTTCTGCGCTCACGCTGTACGGTACCGTGGGGCCAGTAGATAATGCAGTTCTGGCCACCGTGCCCAATGATGTTTCATTCGTTACATTTGAAACCGCCGAACCGATAGCTTCCTTGCCAAACAAGGTCGCGACCATGACGCTGCAACGCCTCGAGCTCGCGCCATTCGATACCTTCGTTTTCGAACCCGATGCGGATTTGCGATACCTCCCATTTTTCGATCCCGCGCAGACAGGAGAACTGCGTATGGTCGAGGGAGCGATTGACGGGCTCGTCCCCGAACTAGGAGCGCAGAGAATCCGCGACCCGTTCGAGTTGCGCTACCTCACGCCCGGGCCGCACACGATCTTCAATCCTGGCGACAAGACGGTGGACATCTATTTCCTGGTGGTCGAGCCGCTTTCCGATGGAGGCACACCTGCCGCGTGACGTTTGCTTGCAGCCACAGAGCGCTGCCTCCATGAAGGGGTGATTTAGCGGTCGCAGCCATCCAGGGCTGCTCGTTCTACCTGACCAACGCCGCCTGTGCCCGCGCCCGCCCGGCATCGGTCACCGATAGCACTCCGCTTTTCTCCGTCACCAACCCATGCCTCCGTGCCAAATCCACAATCCGCGCCGTGAACTGCGAGTCCCAATGCAAATGCTCCTCCAGCCCGTCGACCCGGTTTTCGTCCACGGCCGAAGCCGTGCCTTCATGGTTCATCACATGGATCGCCAGCATCGTCTGCGCGAAATCGACCTTTTGCCGCTCCCGCCGCCGGAGCTGCGCCACCAGTCCCCGCGCCGGTGCGAAGAGCAACACGCCCAAAAAGACGATGCCGATCGTGGTTGCCATCGCACCGGCAATCGAGGCATCGAGCCAGTGCGCCAGCCAGTACCCCAGAATCGACGACACCACCCCGATTAGCACGCTCAGCCCGATCATCCGCTTCAGATCGTCGGTCAGCAGATACGCCGCCGCGGGTGGGCCGATCATCAGGGCCACGACCAGAATCGACCCGACCGCGTCGAATGCGCCTACCGCGGTGACCGAGACCGCCGACATC
>DASTFJ010000163.1:0-2523 GCA_035708745.1 Thermomicrobiales bacterium
TTCTGTGCCATCGATATTCGACGTCACGGTAGCATCACGGTGCATAGCCGTAAACGCGCAAAGCAGTTTCCCAAAAAGTAGGCTGTTGCTCCCGGCCTTCCGATCGCTTCGACTCCTCGAAGAGGACCATTACGGAACCGGGGTCCCGGCTGTTGGCGTCGCCACACCGACCGGGATTGGCAGAATGACGCCGGCCAGGAGAATCACTTCCTCGGTGCCGTCATTGCGCAGCTCGCCCCCGGAACCGGCCGGACTGAGCGAGGAATCGCCGGCCGACATGGTGAACTCGGTCCCGGCAGGAATCGCTTCCTGGCTCTGCGCTCCGGGTGTGGCCAGCGCTGTTCCCCGCGTCACCGTCGTGTCCACCGTGTTGCGCACGGTCAGGGTGCCCTGCTCGATGTAGAGCAGCAGCACGCGCGGGTCGTCCGCCGGTGTCTCGATACGGCCACCGGGAGCGATCTGCACCCGTTGCAGGGCCAGCGCCGCTGGTTGGGATGGGAGGGCCGGGATCAGCCCGATGCCGAGCAGCTCGGCCGTGGCGCCTTCGCCGAACACGCTCTCACCCGCGGCTTCCTCCTCTGGCGGTACCACGAGCCATTCCGGATCCTCGCTTATCGGAAGCTGACAGACTTCCGGCATTTGGATGCAGATATCCTGCGGGTCCGGCGTCGGCTCGCTTTGGGCGCCAGCCGCGACACTCGCGCTCAGCGACAGCACCCCGCTTAGCAGGACCAAGACGACACCGAGAGACATGCGACGACGCATTGCGGAGCTCTCCTCTCACCAGACACGATGCGGCTGTGATAGCGAAGTCGTAGTGCCGCAGCGTAGCAGCAGGGATGATCCCCTGCTGGCCGCGCCGATCGCCATCTCGATCGAGCTGATCTCGTCGGTCGGCTTCCGTGGTTCCGCCGGCGCCGGTTCTGAGCGATCGGAACAACCGGGCGAGCCCGGCATTGGAGGAATAGCCGTCCTGTGCTCAACCTTGAACCCGCTTCGCTGCAGGCCGTGTACGACGAATAGCGTGCGTCTCTGAAGGACCATCGGGCACGGTCGACAGGTGCTCCATTACCCGGTCAGGTTCAAATGCGGAGCGGCCCAGGGCACCGCCGGTTATCGGCCCGCGGTCGATCGCAAGGCACGGGTCCCTGCGCTACGACCGAGGGGGTGTACAGAAGACTGGGTTGTGGGGTGACGAGAGGTCCCTCCACGTTGGTCGGGACGACGGGAGGGGCGAGAGGCCGTATGCTTGCGCAGTTTCTGTTGCGTTGCTGAAAGGATGCCGCGTTGGGTCGACCGCTCGCTATCTGGATTCTGGCCGCCGTCGCCGTGCTCGCCGGGCTGACCAGCCTGGCGATCCTGCTGCAATTTCTGGATGTCCTTCCCGCGGCCGGCGATACGGTCGAGTTCTTCGGTGGCAAGTGGGCGGGCGTGGTCCTCTACGGGTTGGAAACGATCGTGCTCTTTGCGGTGGCGGTCGGCTGGTTGCTGCTCAAGCCGTGGGCGCCGATCTTTACCCTGCTCTTTGCGCTCTTCGGGTTCTTCGTTCCGTTGATGAGCTATTTTGCCGGCACGGCGCTGTTCTCGACCGCGCTTGCGCCGATGATTTTCAGCGTGGTGATCGTGCTGCTGTCGACCCGGCCGCAGGTGCGGATGGCGCTGGCGGAGGGTGCTGCGAACAGGAGCGCGCCAAAACCGCCAAAGGCGGCCAAGGCGAAGAAGGGGACCAAGGCGCCGGCCCCCGCAGTGGCGCGGCCGAAGGGGTTTCGGTCGGACGAGGTGTGAGGGCAGGGACCTGGGAGGATGGTCAAGTGACCAGTGTTCAGAGTGCGTCACTGGACTCTGGACACCGGACTCTGGACGCTTGACTCGTTATCGAGTGCCGTGCGCGCCGTTCGTTCGCGTATGATTTGCGCTAATCGCGGTCGATCGGCCATGATTCGCCGCGATCGACGAAATCGTCACTCCGAGCGGAGCGAAGAATTTCACCCGGCCCCGGCGTTGGGCTCCGGTGGGACAGAGTAGCGCGCTCGATCCGGGCTTCAGCCTGCTACCGAACGAAAGGCCGCACGAGGTGCTTGGACGTCCCACACCGTTATGGATTCTTGGATTATTGGGAATGGCCGGCGGGTTGCTCTGCACCATCGTGGTGTTGCAATTCGCGCATGTGATTCCGTGGGCTGGCGACGAGGCCACCTACATCGGCGGTCGTTGGACCGGCGTTGTGATCTATGTCGCCGCCGCCGGTTTCTTCTTCGCCGCCGGCTATGCCTGGCTGACCGTCAAACCCTGGGCGTCGATGATCACGATTCTAGCGGCGATCATCGGCTTTTTCGTGCCATTCATCAGTCATATGGACGGCACCGATCCCCGGTCGAGCGCCATTTGGCCGCTGGTGGTGGCGGTGCTGATGCTCATCATGGTCTTCAAGCCGTCCACCAACCGGGCGATGGCCTTGGCCATGAGCGGTCAGGGGACTGAAAAATTCGTCAAGAAAGCGCCCCCGGCCAAGCCGATGTCGGC
>DASTFJ010000164.1:0-12015 GCA_035708745.1 Thermomicrobiales bacterium
CGGGTGGCGTCGACCAGGGCGAGGCGCGCGCTGCGCACCGGTTCCGCGGAATGGATCACCGGGCAGGCGTGGTAAAAGTCGTTGAAGGTTTTGGCGAGCTCATAGACATAATTGGCGATCAGCAGCGGGCGGTATTGCTCCGCCGAACGCTGGACTTCCTCTGGCAGCGCGGCGATCTGCTGTAGCAGCGCCAGCTCGGTCGGGTGGATCGCGCCAAAATCGAGCTTCAGCTCACCGAGCGCGGCCGCGCTGACGGCCTTGGCATGATCCCAACCGGCGTTTTCCAGAATGCGGCAGGCGCGGGCATGGGCGTATTGGATATACGGCGCGGCGTGCCCGTCGAAGGAGAGGGCTTCGTCGAGATCGAAGACCACGACTTTGCTGTTGTCGCGCGCGAGCATCGTGTATTTGATCGAACCGAGACCGACCTGCCAGGCAACCTCGTCCTTCTTCTCCGATGGAAGCTCGGGGTTCTTTTCTTCGATGATCTCGCGGGCGCGCTCCAGCACTGCCGCTTTGACATCGTCATAGAGCGGGGCGCGGCCCTTGCGCGATGAGATGACCCCTTCGGGCAGGGTCACGATCTCGTAGGGGAGGTGATAGGCCTGCTTTGCCTGCTCGAATCCCCAGAGCTCGAGAATCTTGAAGATCTGCTTGAAATACAGCGACTGGCGCACATCGACCACCCAGACGGCGCGGTCGATGCCGAACTCCTCGAACTTGCGCTTGGTCAGCGCCAGATCCTTGGTGGAATAAAGCGAGGTGCCGTCCGAGCGCAGGACCGGCAGGGTGCGGTAGACCGGTTCCTCCAACCCGAGCTTTTCGTCGATCTTGACCACGGTCAGCCCGTCGCTGATCTCGGCCAGACCCGATGCGACCAGCTCCTTGACGATCTCCTTGCCCGGTTCCTCGACTTCGCTTTCGAAGAACCAGACATCGAAATGCGCGTCCAGCTCGTCGAAGATGCGGCGGAAATCGGTGAGACTCCATTCCCGCGTGGTTTGCCAGAGAGCGACCAGCGCCGGCTCCTGGGCTTCCCAGCGGGCGAAAGTCTGGCGCACTTCCTCCCGCCATTGGGGCACGTGCGGCCACCAGGCGAGGTTCTTGTTGAGCTCCTCCCAGCGATCGAGCCGTTCGCCGGGTGTCATCTGGGGTGGCGCGATCCCTTCCACCTCGACATAGGGTTTCTCGTTTTCCAGCTCCATGCGCAATTGCTGTCCGAGGATCGGCCAGAATTTGGCGATGGTCTGCTCGTCCCGGAATTCGGTGTCCTTGATTTCCAGACCGAACGACACCCGGCCGAGGAGATAGGCGATGTCGTCGGTATCGGCGTCTTCTCGCCAGAGAAGCTTGAGCAAGCGGTCGATCGATTCGACAAAGATCGGATCGTCCTTGATCAGGGTTTGCAGGAACCCGATCAGATCCTTGCGATATTCGAGCCGCGCGTCCGATTCGACATAGACCTGGCCGATCCAGGCGCCGCGCTCGGCGACATTTTCCGGCTCCTGACCTTTATGGAAGCGTTCGTAGCACCAGAGGCATTTGATGACGTGCATGCCGATATCGCCGGGATAGGTAGCTTCCATCACGGGATAGCCGGCCGCGGCCAGGATGCGGCTGACGGAGACGCCCAACACCGAATTGCGCAGATGGCCGACGTGGAAGACCTTGTGGGTGTTGGGTTGCGAATGCTCCACCATGACCCGCTCGGTTTTGGGTGTGCCGGCGCCGTAATCCCGGTCGCGGGTGAGCACTTCGCTGGCCAGGCCGCTGGCGACCACCATCGGATCGAAGGAGATATTGACATAGCCATTGGCGGCTTCGACGGTGGCGAATGCGCCGGACGCCTGCAGCTGGGCGGCGATCTGTTCGGCGAGCTGCAGCGAGAGCTCGCGAGCCCGCTGGCTGGTGCGTTGTTTGGCTTCTTTCTTGGAGAGCCCGTCGAGCTCGCCCGAGAGCGCCAGCTCGTTCGCGGCGGCTTCTCCGGCCAGCGCATGGCTGATCGAGGACGCGACGCCCCAGGTGCCCGAAAAGGGCAGGGGTCGCAGGTCGATCGATCCGCGCGGGGTCAGCCCGAGCGTGGTGACGGCGTCGGAGATCGCGGTGCGGGCGCGGGCCTCGTACTCCGCGATGACGCCGTTGGTTGCGAGCTGGCTCATGCTGGGTTGGCTCCTGGTTGCACGTTCGAGCGAATCGGGCGCAAATCACGCCGCCGGAGAGTCCAGCGGCGCGGCCCGAAACCGGATTGGCTATACGGTAGTCGTCGCTGGCTCAGGCGTCCTCCCGCCCGCTACGGAAGAACTGTCCCAAACCCAGCAACGCGATGGCTCCGCCGAAAATGGCCCCAATGAGCTGCTTCCAGCCGAGACCCTCCCCACCGCCGCTGACCCCGATGGCATCGGCGAGGAGCGAAACCGCGGCGACCGCCAGACCGCCAACGAAGACGATCAATCCGGCGATGCGGGACGTAAGCTGGGTACGAGCGTTCCTGACCATGACGCACACTCCGAACGTTTGCGGAGGCCGCCGGCAAATTCGTTACAATTCGGGAAAGACGATGGCGAGGCGACGGCGGCGGGACCTCGAATTCACCGGCGAATTGTAGCATGCGCGGCAGCACCGGCCATTCAGGGGAAGCCCCCTGGCAAACATGCTATTCTGCGTTCACAGGTCATGCCGAACGTCGCAGCACTCCGTACGAGCAGAGGCATTCCGTTGTAGGATGCCATCGTGCAAGCCGAAGGAATGAGCTCGAATTGGGGCGAGCGAATCCGGACGGCGACTTTCCAGAGAGTTCACTCCCGCGTGCGCGTCCCGAAGCTGCGCCCGGCGGGTTTTGTTAGATAACGAGAACATCCGCGGACGCCAGGTTCGGGTCGATGCGGGAAGGTACGGGAGGAGCAATGCACCGGGGATCAACAGGCGGGCGCCGGCGGACGTTGACGCGCTTGGTCACATTGCTCACGCTTGCGGTACTGGCCGCGGGTGTGCTTTTGCCGGTCGTTGGCGCCGAGAGCCCGTATTCCACCATTTCACCCCAATCGCCCCAGGCCGAAGACATTCAATGGCTCTACAAGCTCATTTTCTATCTGTCGCTGATCGTGTTCATCGGCGTGCAGATTGCCATCGTCTACACGGTGCTGCGCTATCGCCGCCGCAACAACGACGAGCGACCGGAGCAGCTGCACGGAAACAAGACGATCGAGATCATCTGGACCGTCGTCCCCGCGATCGTGCTGCTGGCCGTTTTCATTCCCACCGTGCGCACCATCTATGCCCATGCCGACCAGGCCGAAACCGGCAACTTCACGGTGGAGGTCTATGCCAAGCAGTGGTGGTGGGAGATTCATTACGCCGATGACACCGGCGCGGCTGCCGGGGTGGTGACCGCCAACGAGATCGTGGTCCCCCAGGGCAAGGATGTCGTCTTCGAGCTCTACTCGAACAATGTGATCCATTCCTTCTGGGTTCCGCAGCTCTCCGGCAAGCTCGATGTGATGCCAGGGCATGTGAACAAACTGCCGGTCACGACGGACAATCTTGGCTACTACTTTGGCCATTGCGCTGAGTTCTGCGGTGATGCCCACGCGCTGATGCGATTCAAGGTCATCGTCCAGCCGCAAGAGGTCTTCGATCAATGGGCGGCCGATTGGAAGGCCGGTCCGAGCTCGGCCTCGGCCGATGCCGTGCCCGATGGCGATATCAGCAAGACTCCGCCGGACTTTGGCCTCTGCCTTGCCTGTCACCAGATCGAAGGCACCAATGCCACGATCGCTCCGGAAGGGCTCGACGAAGCGGCGTTGACCGACGAAGGTGCGATGGGCCCGGCCAAATATGCCGGTCCAAACCTCACGATGATCGGTTGCCGCACCACGCTTGCTGCCGGCGTGCTCCCCAACACCCCGGAGAATATGGCGAAGTGGCTGCACGACCCGCAGGGAGTCAAGCCAGGCGCCTATATGGGCGAAGTCATCAAGAAGGGCATGCTGAGCGACGATCAGATTGCCGCGCTGGTGACCTATCTCGAAAGCTTGAAACCGGCGGATGGTTGCCCGGAGATCCCGGTCCAACCCGGAGTGACCGAACAGGTGACCCCCGCCAACCCGTAAACGTGCCGAACGGACAGCACCGTGTCAGAACGTATCAACGCAGCTCGATAGCGCGAAGATCCAGGAGTCAGGAGCGGAATCATGGCGTCGGTCGCTCAACAGCCACAATCGGTGGTGCAACCAGTTACCAAGCCGGCATCCGGCATTTGGAGCTGGATAACCACGATCGACCACAAACGCATCGGGATGTTGTATGGCTTCTCGGCCTTCTTCTTCCTGATGCTCGGTGGGGTCGAAGCGCTGTTCATCCGCGCTCAGCTCGCGGTGCCGGACAACGATGTGGTCAGCGCGCAGCGCTACAACGAGCTCTTCACGATGCACGGCACGACGATGATCTTCCTGGCGCTCATGCCTATGACATCGGCGTTGTTCAATTACGTCATGCCCCTCCAGATCGGAGCGCGTGACGTCGCCTTCCCGCGCCTGAATGCCTTCAGCTTCTGGGTGTTTCTGGCCGGGGGCATCATTATCAATATTTCGTGGTTTTTTGGGGAGGCCCCCAATTCGGGCTGGTATGGCTATTCGCCGCTCACCGGCACCGCCTGGAATCCCGGCCGCAATGTCGATTTCTGGATGCTGGGCATTCAGGTGCTGGGCGTGGCGTCGATGGCGGCGTCATTCAACTTCATCGTGACGGTCTTCAATCTGCGCTGTCCCGGGATGAAGTTGATGCGCATGCCGATCTTCAGCTGGACGACGCTCATCGTCTCGATCATGATCATCTTTGCGTTCCCGGCCATCACCGTTTCGCTCTTGCTGCTCACCTTCGACCGCTATGCCGGCACCGGCTTCTACGAAGCGGCCGCGGGCGGCGATCCGCTGCTGTGGCAGCATCTCTTCTGGGTCTTCGGTCATCCCGAGGTCTACATTCTGGTGCTGCCCGCCTTCGGCATCGTTTCCGAGATCATTCCAGTCTTCTCGCGCAAGCCGCTGTTCGGTTATTCCGTGATGGTCTACGCGACGATCGCCATCGCCTTCCTCGGGTTCGGCGTGTGGGCGCACCACATGTTCACGGTCGGGCTCGGCCCCACCGCGAACGCGATCTTCGCCGGCAGCACGATGCTGATCGCGATTCCCACCGGGGTGAAGATCTTCAACTGGATCGGTACGATGTTCAAAGGGTCGTTACGATTTACGACCCCGATGCTCTTTGCCGTCGGACTGGTCTCCCAGTTCGTCATCGGCGGACTGTCCGGCGTGATGCACGCGGTGGTGCCGGTCGATACCCAGCAGCAGGATTCGTATTTCATCATCGCGCACTTCCATTACGTCCTCTTCGGCGGCACCGTTTTCGGGCTGCTGGCCGGTATCTATTTCTGGGCGCCGAAGATCTTTGGCCGCATCTTCGACGAGCGGCTGGGCAAGATCCATTTCTGGCTGACGTTCATCGGCTTCAATATGACCTTCTTCCCGATGCACTTTGTCGGGCTGGCCGGTATGCCGCGCCGCTACTTCACCTATTCGGAGGACAGTGGCTGGGGTCCCTGGAACGCGTTCATCTCGTTTGGCGCGCTCGTGCTGGGATTCTCGTTCCTGGTCTTCATCTATAACGCCTTCAAGAGCATCCGCCACGGCGAGATCGCCGGCGACGATCCTTGGGATGCCCCTACCCTCGAGTGGGCCGTTTCATCTCCGCCGCCGGATTACAACTTCGCGGTCATTCCAACGGTGACGCATCGCGATCAGCTCTGGTGGGATAAATACGGTGACGGACACGGCGCCCATGTGTCGACCGAGGCGCTGCCGACGACGGCTGAGGTGCAGCGGCGCGCAAATGCGCAGCATCCGCACGTGCATATGCCGAACCCGAGCTATTTCCCGGCGCTCGCGGCCCTCGGATTCTTCATCTTTGCGATCGGTATTCTCTTCCTCACGCCCACCGTTACGCTTGGATTGTTCCATCTGCCAATCGTGGCCTTTGCCGGAGCGGCGCTGATGATCATTTCGATTTTCGCGTGGGCGTTCGAGCCGGCAGGTTGAGGCTGAGTCAGCCGGCTGGCGTCCCGCTCCTGCGAGCGAGCTGCCAGTAGGGGAACTGGAGGAAAACGAGTTGGCGCAAGCAGTTGCCACCCTTGAACACGCACATGGCGCCGGTGATGTCGGTCACGAGGCCGAGCACGCCGATCATCCGCATTCATCGACTGGTCTCGACAGCCGCAAGCTCTTGATGTGGCTCTTCCTGGCCTCGGACTGCATGTTCTTCGGTTCGCTGATCGCGATGTATATGATCTATCGCGGCGATGCCGAGCGGATGTTCCTTTCCGGCCAGGGCAGCGGCCCGTTGGCAAATGAGATTCTCGATATCCCGTACACCTCGATCAGCGCGTTCGTGCTCCTGATGAGCTCGCTCACGATGGTGCTCGCGCTGGCCTCGATCCAGCGGGGCAATCAGCGCGGTCTCCGGGTTTGGCTGGGCGCTACCGCGTTGCTTGGGACCGTGTTCCTCGGCGGTCAGTTCTTCGAGTTCTCGTCCTTCCACGAGGAAGGCCTCGGCCTGACGACCAACATTTTCGGCTCTTCGTTCTTCACTCTGACCGGATTCCACGGCGCCCACGTGACGATCGGCGTCTTCTGGCTCATATCGCTGGTCATCGTTTCGTTGCGTGGCGGTGTGCGGCAAGACCAGGCACTGAATGTCGAAATTGCCGGTCTCTATTGGCACTTTGTCGATATCGTCTGGATCATCATCTTCACGCTCGTCTATCTGATCCCGTACGATAAGGTTGCGACGGTGCACCATGAGGCGGAACAAGGTTTCCGGCTGATAGGGCTCGGGTAGAGGAGAGCTGGACATGACCGATCATGCACTGCAGCTGCAGGGCGAACCCGAAGACCACTCGCATTCGCATCCGTCGCAGGCGGTCTATATCAGGATCGCGCTGTTTCTGACGATCGTAACGGCCATCGAGGTCGCCATCTGGTACATCGAGTGGTTCCATGACAGTGGAGCGCTGGTGCCGTCGCTGGCGATTCTCTCGATCGCCAAGTTCGTCACCGTGGTCGGATACTTCATGCATCTGAAGTTCGACGACCACCGGTATCGTTATACCTTCGCCTCCGGGCTCATACTCGCCATTTCGATCGTGACCGCGCTCGTCATCCTGATGCGGACGCACAAGATCGAGTACGGGTTGCGCCTGATCTCAGGCTCGAACTAGCCCATCTGCGGGCAACCTGCTCCGCGGTGGGCCGGGTCGCGGCCCATCGGTATCTTCATGAACGATTTCCACATTCAACTCTTGCATTCAAGGGTTCCGCCCACCGGTTGGCTGCATAGCGACTGGCGGCCGGAGCCCATGGTCGTTTTCAGCGCGTTCGCCCTGGCAGCGCTCTTCGTGCTCTGGACCGGTCCGCTGAACCGTCGCCGGCCCGGCAGCGAGAACCGCCCGGTGACCGGGCGGCAGACGGCGTATTTCCTGTTGGGATGCCTGGTCTATCTGATCGCGCTTAGCCCGCCACTGGATGACTGGTCCGATTTCTATTTGCTGACGGCCCACATGTTCCAGCACATGCTGGTCATCCTGGTTGTGGCGCCCCTGCTCCTGGCGGGAACCCCGGCCTGGGTGTTGCAGCCGCTGGCGAACAACCGCATCGTGAACAAGATCGGCTGGACCTTGACTCGCCCGTTGGTGGCGGGGGTGGTCTCGACCATCATCATCATCGTCTGGCACGTGCCGGGCGCCTACGATTTGGCGCTGCGGCACGTGCCGGTGCATATCATGCAGCATGGTTGGTTCTTGATCGCCGGGTTGCTGGCCTGGTGGCCGGTGCTCGGTCCACTCCCGGCCTGGCCGCGCATCGAATCGCCGCCGATTCGCTGTCTTTATCTCTTCCTCTACAGTCTGCCCGCTAGTCTGATCGGTGTCTTCATCACGATGTCGGCCACTGGTTTTTATCCCTACTACGACACCGTGCCGCGGATCTTCGGTATCGACCTCGAGATGGATCAGCAGCTGGCCGGCCTCATGATGTGGGTGGGGGGCAGCATGGTCTATCTGCTCTGGATTACGGTCATCTTCCTCACCTGGGCCAGCCGCGAGGAAGCCGCGGATCGGGAGCCACGACGGGCCAGCTCGACGCCGGCGCCAGTGGAAGGAGCCTGAGTTGGCCAAGTCTCTTTCCTGGCGTTCCATTGTCGACCGCTTTCCCGCCTCCGAGGTTCGCACCGCGGAAAACGAAGCCAAAGACGAGAGCTTCGACGGGGTTTCCGTACGCGGTTTCTTGTGGACCCTGTTCTTCTTCAAAATGGCGACCGTTGCCGCGATCTTCTGGGCCGCCGGCGGTTCCGGCGAAGCCGGGATTTTGCTGACCGCCACTACGTGGTATTGGCTTATCATTCCTGCAATCGTGGTCTTCGGGTGGCTGGCCTTCCGATTCCGCCTGCGGCGTGTGCGCGCCCGGCGGCTCGCGCTTCAGCGAGCGGAGTGGATGCTGGATGAACGTGAGACAATGGAAGCGACGAGTCGTGCAAACGATCGTGTTCTGTGACGAGGGGAGTTGACGGTTGGCACAGTACGTAGCGGTTCGCTGGATTCGACCGGCGATCGTGGCGCTGGTCGCGGCACTGATCACCGGCTTGCTGATCTTTGGGATCGGGCATCTGCTGCTGTATTTGTACGATCCGAGCATTGGCGCCGAGGGGAGCCTCTCCGAGGAGGCCCGTCGCAAGGAGCTCTGGGCCGGCCTGGCTCTGACGTTCGGCATCCTGGGCGTTGCGACATTTTTGGCAACTCGGCGGCAAGGGGCGCTCGGCCCGCTCGACAGGCAGACGGCCATCGGCAAAACGCCGATGTCTGGCGAGCTCAATCTCACCCCCATTCCCCTGAGCGCAAAATACGGTCCGGAAGGATCGGTCGCGGATATTGTCGCGGGGTACACCCTCTATGCGCGCAATGGCGCGCTGGCCGAGACGATCGACGTGCTCAAGAGCGTCGAGGACGTGGGCGGTGTGCAACGCACGCTGATCTATGCCAAGGGGCTGTACGGCGCCCAGGACGAGCTCTGGATTCCGATCGAAGCCGTCTCGGGTGTGTATCCCGACACGCGTTCGGCCTTCCTGGCGATCGCCGGCGATGAAGCCGAGACCTTCGGCTGGAACCGGCCACCGGCGAGCTTCCTGCGCAAAGAGCGACCGAAAGAGACACCGCTCTACTAGTGTCCGTGCGCGAACGAACCCAATTCGACTACATCGTCGTCGGTGGTGGAACGGCTGGCTGCATCGTAGCCAGCCGTCTTTCGGCCGATCCCGCGCTGCAGGTTGCTCTGATCGAGGCCGGCGAGGATACGCCGCCCGATCATGCCGACGAGGTGATCTGGGATAGCTATCCCATCATTGCCTATTTCGATCCGCGCCATCACTGGCGGCAGCTTCGAGTCTTCTATGGCGACGCGCCCGAGGGGGATGACGACACCCCAGGCATCTTTCGCTACGAGCAAGCAAAGGTCATGGGGGGCGGATCGTCCATCAACGGCATGATGGCCAATCGCGGCGCCCCAGCCGACTACGACGGCTGGGCGGCCCAGGGCGCGGACGGCTGGAGCTGGGAGCATGTGCTGCCCTATTTCTGCCAGCTCGAGCACGATCTCGATTTCGACACCGACCAGCACGGCGTCGACGGGCCGATTTCCATACGCCGCGTGCCAGAATCGGACTGGCCCGAATTCAGCCGGGCAGCGGCCCGCGCGTTGGCCCGGGCCGGCTTTCAGCGGCTCGACGATCAGAACACGGCAACCTTCGAGCCGGGCTATTTCCCGATCACCATCAACAACGCCGGTGACCGGCGGGTGTCGACCGCGGCCGGCTATCTCACGTCCGAGGTCCGCGCCCGCCCGAATCTGACCATCCTGGCCGAAACCGAGGTTCTGCGGCTGACAACCGAAGGACCGCGAGTGACCGGGGTAGAGGTGCGATCGGCTGGCAGGGCTGAACCGGTCGCGCTGCAGGCCGGTGAAGTCGTCATCTGTGCCGGAGCGATACACACGCCGGCTCTGCTGCTGAGATCGGGCATCGGGCCGGCCGCGGAGCTGGCAACGCTCGGTATCGATTCGGTCGCCGACGTGCCAGGTGTCGGAGCGAACTTGCAGGAACATCCGCAAATTGCGGTCACCGCCCTACTTCAGCCCGATGCGCGCCAGCCATGGGAACAGCGTCGCCATATCTTTGCCGGTTTTCGATATTCGTCCGGGATCGAGGGGTGCGATCCGCTCGATATGTACGGCGTCGTCGTCAACCGGGGCGCGTGGCATTCGCTCGGCCAAAAGCTCGGCGGCTTCCTCATCTGGGTCAACCGCGCGTACTCGAAGGGAAAGGTGTCGCTCGTCTCAGCCGACCCGGCGGCCGAGCCCAGGGTGGAATTCGCCTTTCTGAGCGACGAGCGCGATCTGCTGCGGCTCACCGATGGGCTGAAGCGCCTGGCGACGCTCTTTGCCGATCCTGACTTGCAGGCGACGACCGTCTATCCCTTCGCAACCAGTTACACCGAGAAGTCGCGCGATCTGGCCGTGCCCAGCCCGGAGAACGAGTCCCTGGTGGCGACTGTTGCCGAGCGGCTCGACGACGCTGCCGCCGACATTCGATCGGTCATGATCTCGGAGGTCGCATCCGGGCCCGATCTGTTCGCCCTGGTGCAGGACGATGTTGCGCTCACCGAATTCGTTCGCACGCGCGCGCATGGCACCTGGCATTGTTGCGGCACCTGCCGCATGGGCCGTGCGGACGATCCGATGGCGGTCACCGATCCGGCCGGCCGGGTCTACGGCGTCGAAGGGCTGCGCATCGGCGATGCGTCGCTGATGCCGGCGGTGCCGCGCGCCAATACCAATATTCCCGTCATGATGATCGGCGAAAAGATCGCCGCCGCGGTGCTCGAGGAGCGGGGCTGATGCGCTTCGACCGCATGATTACCGCGGTCGAAGCGCATGCGGGCGGCGAACCGGGCCGGGTCATCACCGGCGGCATCGTCGATGTTCCCGGCGACACGATGTTCGCCAAGATGCAGCACCTGCAGCGGCATCGTGACGAGATTCGCACGCTCATGCTGCGCGAGCCGCGGGGATATCCCGGTCTCTGTTGCAACATCCTGCTGCCGCCCACCGATCCCGCGGCCGATGCGGGGTTCGTGATTATGGAGCAAGTCGAATATCCGCCGATGTCCGGCTCCAACACCATCTGCGTTACCACCGTGCTGCTGGAAACCGGCATCCTGCCGATGGTCGAACCGGAAACCAGACTCACGCTGGAAGCCCCGGCCGGTCTGATCGAGGTTTCGGCCACGTGCGCGAATGGCAAGGTCACCGGTGTGACGTTTCGGAATCGCCCGGCCTTCGCCGCGTATCTCGACCAGACGATCGAGGTGCCCGAACTCGGCCCGGTCACGCTCGATGTCGCCTACGGCGGCATGTGGTACGCGATCGTCGATGCCGCTCAGGTTGGGCTGGATATCGTGCCCTCCCAGGGAGCGCGGATCGTGCGCCTTGGCGAGATGATCAAAGCTGCCGCCCGCGAGCAGCTGCCGGTGATGCATCCGGAGAACCCGGAGATCGCCGGAATCAGCATCCTCGAATTCACCGCACCCGCGACGCTGCCCGGCGCCGATGCCAAGAACACGGTGGTCATCTCGACTGGGTCGTTCGATTGGGACGAACCGTCAACCTGGACCGGTGTGCTCGACCGCTCGGCGTGTGGCACCGGCACCTGCGCCCGTATGGCCGTCATGCGCGCGAAAGGGCAGCTTCCGCTCGATCAGGACTTCGTGCATGAAAGCATCATGGGCACGAGCTTCACCGGGCGGCTGATCGCCGAAACCCAGGTCGGGCCGTATCCAGCGGTCGTGCCGACCATTACCGGCCAGGCGTGGATCTACGGCCTCTCGACGTACCTGGTCGATCCGTCCGATCCTTTCCCTGA
>DASTFJ010000165.1:0-6134 GCA_035708745.1 Thermomicrobiales bacterium
CGCCACCGGCAAGGTTCACCTCGGCGCGTTCGCCCAGGATGCGTTCTGGCCGCCGGTCGAGGGACTGGCCCCGCTGAAGATCGGCTGGTCGACGATCTACACGACCCCGTCGTGGATGACGGAAACCCAGAATGAGATCGAAGCGGAGATCACGCGGCTGACCGATGCCGGCGCCACCATCGATTTCCAGGTCTTCGACGCCAACGGCGACACCGCCACCCAGATCGCCCAGATCCAGACGATGATCGACCAGCAATACGATATCTGCCTGTTGATCGCCGGGTCGGCCACCGCGCTCGACCAGGTGGTCGAATCGGCCCACAACGCCGGTGTGATCGTGGTCAACTGGGACTCGCTGGTCAGCACCGACCAGCTCACTGCCATCGTCTTCGAGGATCAGGTCGAGTGGGGCCGCAAGACCGGCCAGTGGATGGTCGATGCCATCGGCGGCTCCGGGCCGATTCTGGCCATCAACGGCCCGGCCGGTATCGCGGTAAGCGAGCAGCGCTGGCAGGGCGCCAAGGAGATCTTCGACGCCAATCCGGATGTGGAGATCGTCGGCACCGCCAATATCGAATACAACGAGGCCCCGGCGCTGCCGGAGCTGGAGAGCCTGCTCTCCGCGCACCCGGACGTGGTTGGCATCTGGTGCCAGGCCGGCGCGCATGCCTCGGCCGCGCTGAAGACGCTGCAATCGCTCGGGATGGATCTGGTGCCCATCGCCGGTGAGAACTTCAATGCGTTCCTGAAGGCGTGGTGCGATCTGGTCACCGACGGGAGCGATTTCCAGGCGTACGGCACCGCCGAGGCAAATTACATGGCGGTCATCTCGCTCGATCTCGCCATTCTGGCCAAGCAGGGCCAGGAGGTGCCGAGCACGGTGCAGGTGCCGCTGCCGGAAATCACCAACGACAATGTCTGCGAATGGGCGAATCCGGATCTGCCGGACGACTGGTATTCGATTCCCCAGGTACCGGGACCGGCCGAGATCGAGCAGATCATTGCGGCCGCGCTGGCCGGTGGGGGCACCCCGGAGGCCGCGGCGACGCCGGCTGGATAGTCGCCTCACCCCAACCCCTCTCCCCCTGGGGAGAGGGGCTTCCGTTTCCGGGAATCGAGGCGTCCTGAGCCGTGAGACGATCGTAGTGGAGGGCGTCTCTGCCCTCTCGGGTCGAGGGTCCAGAGTCAAGTGGCAATTGCTGACTGCTGTCTACTGACTGCCCAAAAGGTTATGACGTGACTGTTACCGCTGAGACCACTACCGGTTCTTCCGCGACCCAGGCAACCACGCCGATCCTGCGCACGGTCGAGCTGACCAAGTCGTTCGCCGGCAATGTGGTGCTCGACCGGGTCGGATTCGAGGTGTTGCCCGGCGAGATCCATGCGCTGATGGGCGAGAACGGCGCCGGCAAGAGCACCTGGATCAATCTGGTCACCGGGGTGCACCGACCCGATTCCGGTACGATCGAGTTCGATGGAACGGCATACAACGGGCTCTCACCGCATCAGGCCGAATCGATCGGTATCGCTACGGTTCACCAAGAGCTGAGTCTCAGTCCGCATCTCACCGTTGCCGAAAACATCTTCCTCGGGCGGTTGCCCACCACCAGTCTCTTTCAGGTCGACTACGACCGCATCGAATCCGAATCCGCCCGCATCTTCGCCGACCTCGGGATCGACATCGATCCCCGGGCACTGGCTGGAGAGCTTCCGCTCGCCGAGCAACAGCTGGTCGAGTTCGCCAAGGCGCTGGTCGCCGAGCCGAAGCTCCTCATTCTCGACGAAGCCACCTCCGCGCTCGACAAGGCGCAGGTCGAGCTCTTTTTCTCGTCGTTGCGCATCCTGCGCGACCGGGGCGTGGCCGTCATCTTCGTTTCCCACCGGCTGGAAGAGATTTTCGCCATCACCGACCGGATCACGGTGCTGAAGAACGGCGAATATGTCACCACGGTCCCGACCGCCACCACCTCCACGGACGAGCTGGTCAGGTACATGGTCGGCCGCGAGATCACCGACATCTTCCCGCCCAAGCCCCCGATCGACGAGCTCCTGGCAGCGCCGGTGGTGCTCTCGGTGCGCAACCTCAGCTCCGGGCATCGCTTTCAAAACGTCGATTTCGATTTGCATCGAGGCGAGATTCTGGGACTCGGCGGTCTGCAGGGGCAGGGGCAACGCGACTTGCTGGCCGCGCTCTTCGGATTGCACCGGGTAGAAGGCGAGGTGCTGCTGAACGGGCAGCCCGCGCCGGCTCGGGGTCCCCGCGCCGCCATCGGACAGCACTACGCTTTCGTACCGGAAGACCGCAAAACCGAGGGGTTGGTGCTGCAGCTCCCGGTCGGCGACAACCTGGCCCTCCCGAATCTGAATTTGGTCAGCCGGTCCGGTTTGATCGACCGCGGCCGCGAGCGCGCCCTGATCGATTCGCTCGTCGCCAAGCTGCAGATCAAGCTACGCTCGCCGAAGCAAAAAGTGCTGCGCCTGAGCGGCGGCAATCAGCAGAAGGTCGCCATCGCTAAATGGCTGCCGCAGCAACCGGAGATTCTGCTCCTCTCCGAGCCGACTCGCGGCATCGACGTGGGCACCAAGCAGGAAATCCACCGGCTGATGCGTGAGCTGACCAATGCCGGGGCGAGCATTCTGCTGATCTCCTCGGACACGATCGAGCTGCTGGGGCTGAGCGACCGCGTGCTGGTGATGTACGAGCACCAACCGGTGGTGACCCTCAGCGGCGCCGATGTCACCGAGGAAAACGTGGTGCATGCGTCGGTGGTGGGCGGTGAGACGATCCTCGACCGGGCCATCGCGCGCGAAACCGCCCAGGGGATCGCCGAACTGGTCGAAACCGCCGAGACGGCGCGCGAACGCTCGCTCAATCCGCTGGCGAAGCTGGCCGTCTTCAGCAAGCTGTCTCGCGCCTGGCAGGACGTGCTGCCGATCTACGCGGTCACGGTCTTCTTCATCGTGCTCTATCTCTATATGAACCGCGATACCTTCGATATCGACACGATCAACAACCTGTCGGCCTGGCTCTTCCCGCTCTTCCTGGCAACGATGTCGCAAGCGGTCATCATGCTCACCGGCGGGATCGATCTCTCGACCGGCAATATGATGTCGCTCTTCACCTGCCTGCTCGCCACGCAGATGTACGATAACCCGCTTTCCATGGTGAAAGCAGTCGTCCTGGTGCTCGTTGGCGGCGCGCTCATCGGGCTCTTTACCGGCGCCATCGTCTCCTATCTCAAACTGCCGGCCATCATCGTCACCCTGGCCACCTCGTTCATCTGGGCCGGCGCGGCCCTCTGGGTCTTACCCTCGGCCGGCGGTCATCTGCCTCGCTCGTTTTCGTCCCGTTTCATCGGGCAGATCGGCGGGGTCGTACCGGTAAGCCTGCTGGTGCTGATCGCGGCGCTGCTCTTCTGGCGCTATGGCGTCAAGCGCACCCCCATCGGCGTGGGCATCTATGCCATCGGCGATAACGAGCGCGGCGCGTTCATCAGCGGGCTGCCGGTGCGAAATCTGCGCATCGTGGCCTATATCATCGCGGGGCTCTTCGCCGCGTTGGCTGGTATCGGACTCTCCGCCTATGCCGGCTCGGGCGATCCGCTCATCGGCACCACCTACACCCTCGCGGCCATCGCCGCGGCGGTGCTCGGCGGGATCAGCTTCTTCGGCGGGCAGGGATACCTGCGCGGCACCATCGCCGGTGTGCTCTCGCTCGGGCTCGTAACCCAGGTGCTTTTCATCTCCGGACTTTCGGTCGCCTATCAGCGCGTCATCTACGGACTCGTCCTGATCGTGGCGATCGGCATCAAGACACTCGCGGCTTATCGCATCGAGGAACGGCGCTGACCATGGCTTCTCTCCCAACCACCCCATCCGGCGGCGTTTCCCGCCTGCGCAACATTCGCATCGATCCGGTGATCCTGACCTTCGTGGTGCTTTTGCTCCTGTGGGGGTTCAGCGTCTACCGCAACGAGGGCTTCCGCACCGTCAACTACACGATGCTGACCTTGCGCACTGCCTCGTTCCTCGCCATCGTCGCCGCCGGGCAAACCCTGGTGGTGCTGATGGGAGGCATCGATCTCTCGGTGGCCGCGGTCGTCACCATGACCGGCGTAGTGGCCGGCAATCTCATGACCCAGATCGGGCAGTTGGGCGGCATTCTGGTGACTCTGCTGATCGCCATCCTGATCGGCGTCTGCAACGGGCTCGGCGTCACCGTCCTGCGGTTGCCGCCGCTGGTCATGACCCTCGCTACGCTGAGCATCATCCAGGGGGTGTTACTCGTCTACAACGCCGGCAAACCGGTCAGCGGCAAATCGCCCTTCCTCGAATTCTGGGCCAAGGAGAAAATTCTCGGTTTTCCGGCCGCCGCCTGGGTGACCCTCGGGGTAACGATCGTCTGCGTCGTGCTGCTGCACTTCACGTCATTCGGCCGCGGTATCTACGCCATCGGCAACAATCCACGCGCCGCCTTCATCTCCGGCGTTCCGACGACCGCCATTCAGATTGCGACCTACGCGCTTTGCAGCTTCTTTTCCGCTATCACCGGATTGCTCATCCTGGGCCGCACCGGCTATAGCTCCAAGACTGCTGGCGACCCCTACATGCTGATGTCGATTGCGGCGGTGGTCATCGGCGGAACCTCCATCCTCGGCGGGCGCGGCAAGGTCGTCGGCACTATCGGTGGCGCGCTGGTGATGACCATCCTCCTCAACCTGCTCACGGTGGAGAACATCTCCGAATCCGTCCGCATGATGATCCAGGGCGGGTTGATATTGGCTTTGCTGATCGCCTATTCGGTGACCGAGGATTAGGCGCTATCCGTCAGCGGTCGACTCCCAGCGGGCGGGCTTGTAAATAGTTCGCCCTTCGGCGGTGACTACGGGATTTGGCAATTGGGATACCGCCAGCAGGCCCTTGTCGAACAGATGCGCGAAATCGGCAGCTTTTGAAAGCTCACCACTGATCGTCTTGTCCGGACTGATGATCCCCACGTTCACATTGGTGAGAGATCGAACTGCGCGCACGACCGGCACGAAATCCGAATCATTGGTCACGACCACCAGCGTATCAGCAACGCCTCGGAAAGCATCCCCAAGCATTTGCACCGCGAGAGCAACGTCGGATTGCTTTTCTTGCCACACGTAAGCCGTTTGTCTGGTGGCAATGCCAAAAGAAGGCGCTGCAAGTGCAACTTCTCTCTTCGATTTGGTGAATTTCCCGACATGGACCTGAACCAATTGCAGGGTTCGCAGCGCCTCGAGATAGAACAGGTGGCGATTGGCTTGGCCGGGATCGTCGGGAGGACTTGGCGCAATCGCCGAGAAATAGTGGACAACAGCAATGTCATCGTCGGGAAAGAGGCGGTTCGCCAAAAGTTGGAGATCGACCCACTTGAGAGCAGCGAAGGCGAGTTTCGTCTTGCCTGAAAAGCAGGCGTAATAGAACGAAAATCCGTCAATATAAATTGCGACTCGCAATTTGGTCTCCGGGCAGAATTACAGAGGGGCTACCTTGCGGCAACCCCTCTACCTGCCCCCGAAGCGGCAGGGGATATTGAACATATTGTAACGCCAGATAGCCCAAATTTCTAGGCCGATCGTTTTCGGAACCGAACTTGACTCCTTGCCAGGGACAGCCGATCCGCCATGGTTGCCCATGCCGAAAGGGAGCGACCGGAAATTGTTTTCAATTCAAATAGAACAATTCGTTTCAAAAAGCGGTCACGACCCAATCTCACGCAGGTCTTCCGGCATTGGCAGCCACTCGGTGATGAGCCCATCCAGCGTGCCGTCGTCTTTCAACGATTGCAGCGCCTGATTCACGAAAGGAACCAGCGCGCTGTCCTTCTCGAAGACCATGCCCATGTCGTGTCCGCTGTCGGGCAGCAGCGCCACCAGCGTGAGATTGTCGAACTGGAAGGTTTCCATCTCCAGCCCCGTCTGCAGCGGTTCCAGGATCGCGTCGATCGTGCCATCGGAGAGCGCCTGCATGGTCGCGAGGTTGGTATCGAATGCCACCAGCGGCTGATCGGGCTGAATGACCTCGTCGATATAGGTCGCGTTATTGGTGCCGGTTTGCGCGCCGAAGGTGAAGCCTTTCAGATCCGCCAGGGTTTCGGCCGCGAAGAC
>DASTFJ010000166.1:0-9501 GCA_035708745.1 Thermomicrobiales bacterium
CGCGGTAATCGAGCCGCCTGGACGGCCGCCGGTGTTCTTGATATCGGCCACCTCGCCCTTGATCTGCCCTTCCAGCGCCTCGGTGAGCGGCATGCGCCACATCAGCTCGCCGGCGCGCTTGGCCGAGGCGAGCAGGTTGTCGGCCAGATCGTCCCGGTTGGCATAGAGCGCGGTGGTTTCCTCACCGAGCGCCACCACTTTTGCCCCGGTCAGGGTGGCGAGGTCGATCATCTCTCCGACACCCTGTTTGGAGGTGTAGACCAGCCCGTCTGAGAGCACCAGGCGCCCCTCGGCGTCGGTGGAGAGGATCTCCATGGTGACGCCGTTCATGCCGATGATGATGTCGTCCGGCCGGAAGGCATCGCCCGAGATCATGTTCTCGGCGGCGCAGATCACGCCATGCACCTCATAGGGGCACCCCAGCGCTTTCAACGCGGTCATCGCGCCGATCACTGCCGCGCCGCCGGCCATGTCGCCCTTCATATCGAGCATGGCATCAGCCGGTTTGATGGAATAGCCGCCGGTGTCGAAGGTGATGCACTTGCCGACCAGCCCGATCGAGCGGATGCCTTTCTTGGCGTTCTTGGGCTTGTAGGTGAGGTGGATCATGCGCGGTTCGTTGGCGCTGCCCTTGCCCACCGTCAGGATGGCGTCGGCGCCCATCTTGGCGAGCTCTTTCGGACCGAAGATCTCGCAGCTCAGTCCGGCTTTTTTGGTGATCTCCTTGGCGAGCTCGGCTACGCGCGCCGGGGTGAGCACCCCTCCCGGCTCATGCGTGAGATCGCGCGCCAGATTGACCGCATCGGCCAGCGCCGCGCCGCGTTTCAAGGCATCAGCGGCGGCGGCTTCCTCCAACCGCTTGTCGACGAAGCTGAACGCTTCGATCCGATGCAGCGGCTTCTCGTTCTTGACCGTGCCGTAATAGGTCTGGAAGTGATACTGCCCCAGGAGCACGCCCTGGACCGCTCCTTCGAGCAGCGCCGCGGCATCGCCGTCCTCGGGAAGCGCAGAGACCAGGCGTTTGGCGCCTGCATCGCGCGCGGCGGTCACCCCCACCCCCCACGCCTTGCGCAGAGTCTCGGCATCGGCGTGTTCCGCCGAGCCGATCCCGGTCAGCACCACCCGGCGCGCTTTCATGCGGCCGACGGTGGGCACCACCAGCTGGCTTCCCGGCTTGCCGGTGAAGTGCGCGTCGGCGGCCAGCTGCTTCAGCTCCCCTTTCAGCGAGGAATTCGCATCGGAGACGGCGCCCGCGAACATCAACGCGCCGGATTCATCGGTGCGAATAGGAAGGATGAGCGCGTCGGCCTCGACCTTGAGCGGATTGCCGGAGTCATAAGAAAGCGAGAACGTCACGGTCATAGCATGCTCCCTGTACGGCCCCGAATCGGGCCGGCCTGTGGGTTCCATTCTCGCACGTAGCGGGGGTGGGTCCGGAGTCCGGACCCCGTCAAACCGCGATCGTTGTCCCGCCCTCGGCGCAGGATCGGTCGATCGCAAAGAGCGCGCGATGGGTATTGACCCCGTCGTGCACGTTCACATGGCTTTCCTTGCCCTCGATGATGCAATCGAGGAAGTGATCGATCTCGCCCTGGAAGGGATGGTGGCTGACCGCGCCGCTGTTGGGCAGCACGGTGGGAAACTCGACCCAGCCGGTAACGCCGGGCAGTTTGCGGCTGAAGAAGCGGTTGTCGCGCAGACCGCCGTCGGTGCCGAGTACATCGACATTGAATTGATACGGCATCCACTGCTCGACCGCCGCCGAGATCTTGCCGGCCTTGCCGTTGGCGAAGCGGACGATCGCGGTTTGCCCGGGCAGGAATCTCGCCTCATCCGAGCCCTGGAATCCCAGAGCGCTGACGTCGACGATGTCACTTCCCATGAGATATCGCGCCAGATCGATCGCATGACATCCGCCAGCAGTCATCGCGGTCGCATCCATATGCTGCAAGTGGTTTTCGGACCCCGGGTAGCCACTCTGCTCCGGGTTATGCCAGTAGTCCGTCTGCACGTAGAGCAGATCGCCGAGCATGCCCTGGTCGATCAGCGCTTTGGTGGCCATCGTGGCCGGATTGAAGCGCAGCACGAAACCGCACACCGTGCGGATCCCAGCCTCCGCGACGGCGGCATCCATGGCGTCGAGCTCACCGACCGAGAGGGCAATCGGCTTCTCGACCAATGCATGCTTCCCGGCTTTGGCCGCGCTGATCACATCGGCCGCGTGGCGGGTATGCGGTGTGGTGATGGAGAGCGCATCGACCTTCGGGTCGGCCAGCAGCTCGTCGATGGTGTCGTAGATGCCGATTTTCGATGGATCGATACCGACCTCGCGGGCTTTGGCTTCGGCGCCCACTTTGGTACGGCTGCCGATGGCGACGACCTCGCAACGCGGACTGTGCAAATAGGCATCGAGATGCCCGCTGGACACATTGCCCGCTCCAAAGATCGCCACGCCAATCCGATCGTTTGCTGAAGTCACGCTGCTTGTTCTCCCTTCGCGCTCGAACCATTGCATCGATGTCGACGTTGCGACATTTCATCACAATTGGGTACTACTACAAGCACATGATGCCTTGTTTGCCGCTAACCCGAGGAACAAAGGTGAACATCGGATTGCAGATCGCCCAGTTCAACTTCCCGGGCGGAGAGGGGGCCGTCGTCGAGCTGGCGGCTAAGGAAATCGTCGAACCGGTCAGGAGCATCGCGGTCGCAGGTCGATAGGCCTGGGAATCAGTTTTTTGTTATGGTGACTTGAAATTTCCGGCATTCGGCGTCCCATAGAATAGGTGTGCCCGTGAAACGCAGTCTCCTGGTTCTCCTGATGGTCCTCGCCGCCACGATCCTGTCAGATGGAACCAGCGCCGCGCCGCCGGAGGGAAGCCCGGTCGCTGACCCGAGGGGAGCATTCGCCGGGCTCATCGAGCTCTCCAATGGCCGCCACATCTATGCCGAATGCGCCGGGACCGGCGGACCCACGGTTCTGCTGGTTTCCGGCTATCGAACCCGGGCCGATGTCTGGACCGATCCACAGCTCGGTCCTGGAAATGGCGATCCGATGGTTTTTCCGGCCGTCGCCAGCGAAACCCGCGTTTGCACCTACGACCGGCCGGGCACGCTCACAGTGCTCGACGGCGTCCGCTACCCCAGCCGCAGTGACGACGCCCCTATGCCGCGCTCGATTGCGGAGGTCGTCGCCGAGCTCCGCGCCGTCCGCGACCTGGTTGCGGACGATCAGCCGGTGGTGTTGGTTGGGCATTCGCTGGGGGGCGCGATCGTGCGGCTCTATGCGGCGACCTATCCCGAGGATGTCGCGGGCATCGTGCTCGTCGACGCCTACTCCGAGTTCCTGGCCGATCACATGCCGGACGACGCCTTTGCCGCCTACGCGGAGTATGCGTCCGTGATTCCCGACTTTCTTTCCGATTACACCGCCTACGAGACGATCGACTTTGCGCAAACGTCCGATGCACTCCGTGACGCCGCCGGCGCGAGTCCGCTGCCACCCATCCCCTATGAAGTGCTTTCCAAAGGCCAGCCCTTCAGGCTGGAGGGGGATACTCCGGGATTCACCATCGACCAGTTGGAAACCGCCTGGCCCGAAGCGCAGACCGATCTCGCGGAGCTCCTGCCGGACACGCCGCATTTCACGGTTGCCGGTAGCAGCCACTACATCCAGCTACAACGACCGGACTTGGTGATCGCGGCCATCGCGCAGGTCGTGGACGAGGTGCGCATGGAGGCAACACCTATCCCTTGACGTAGGACAGCTTCTCGGCCACCTTGCCGTCGCTGATTTTGAACAGATCGGTCCCGCGGACATGGCCCTCGGTCCCATCGGGATTCGTCCAGGAATAACGCCAGCGAGTCGTCACCCGGTCCCCGGCGACGATCGCCTCCTCGGTCTCGAAGTGCATGCCGGGCGTTTTCGCCAGCTCGGTCCAGAAGGCGCGCACCGCGTCCTGCCCGCGAAACACCTCCCCGTCCGGAAACGGGGAGGTGTTCTCGAAGAGGCAGTCGTCGGTCATGAGTGCCATGACCGCATCGATGTCTTTGGCGTTCAAGGCATCCCCGAAGCGATTGACCACATCAAGTGCATCGTGGGCTGTCATGGTTGGTCTCCGTATCGTCGTGGGTCGTGACCAACAAGTGGTCCCTCCACCCGGGTCGGGACGACGGTCGGTCTAAAACGTCGTTTGCAGCTCGATCGCGTTGCCGGTCGAGGCCGACTCCGCCGCGGAAAGAATAATGTCCAGAATATGGATCGCGTGCTCGGGGGTCAGGATCGGCTCCTGCGTGCCTTCCATGACGCTGACGAAATGACGCGGGCCGGAACCGATCAGGTTTTCGCCCGGATGCCCGACCGGCGACGGCGGGCTGACCTTCTTCTGCCAGCCCTGGATGCCCGCCGGACCCGGATCGCGCTGCAGATAGTCGATCGGACCGGCGGCGTTGTACCAATCCTCCAGCCAGATGGTCAGGCTGGCATCGCTGCCATGCACTTCCATCGCCGGCGCCTGCGAGCCAGGGACGGCGAAGCTGGAGAGCACCTGCGCGTAGCTGTTATTGCCGAAATCGAGCTGGATCATCGAGACATCGGGCGTTTCGACCGTGATCGTCTGCCCCATGATGCGGGGGATGAGCGCGGTGCGTTCTGGGATGGCGATCCCGGCAAAACTCTGCACGCGTTTGGCGGGTCCGAACAAGCCAGTGATGCCGTGCAGCACATAGACCCCGATATCGAGAATCGGCCCCACTCCCAGCTTGTAAAAGACCGAGGGGTCACCCGTATATTGTCGCCACATGGCCGGACCCAGATTTGCCATCTGACCGGTCGCCACGGTCGGGGCGCCCATCCGTCCCTCATCCATGAAGCTCTTGATCCATTGGAAGCGGTCGGTGGCCATGGTGGCGGGCGCGCAGAGATAGACCAGTCCTTCGTTCTTCGCCCGCGCGGCCAGCGCCTGCCCTTCTTTTACGGTCGCGGCGATCGGCTTTTCGGAAAAGACGTGCAGTCCATGATCGAAGGCCTTCGCCGTCACCTCGGCATGCAACGGCGCCGGGGTGAGATTGAAGACCCCATCCAGACCTGGGTGGTTCAGGAACGGCTCGAACTCGCTATAGGCAACCGCGCCGGGAAAGACCGCGGCCGCCCGTTCGGCCCGTTCCAGCACGGGGTCGAAGGTGGCGACCACCTGGGCCCGCGCCGCTTCGTTCAGGATCCCGGGAATATAGGTGCGAAACGCCACATCGCCACACCCGATCAAACCAAGACGCTTCATTCCTCGTTGTTTCCTTTCAGCGTTTCACATGCGCTCGATAATTCGCGATCTTTCGAGATTCGGGCCGGTTGCGCGGGACGGGCGCCTCCCCGTGGGCGCCCGTCCCGACCATGCGAATCTCATTCTTTGGCACCATTCTTTTCTGGCTGTCGTCGTGCCACAACGTTTTCCAGCGATGACATCCGCGTTCGCAGCAAGGGCGCCCACAGGGAGGCGCCCCTATCGATCGTGCAGCCGTGTATTTTGCTAATCCGCGGCCATGGGCACCACGGTGTCGCCGGGGCCATGCAGATGGCACCGAACCCAGTGATGGTCGTTGAGGTGGGTCGGACCGGGCATCACCTCGCGGCAGACGGGCATGACATAGGGGCAGCGCGGCGCGAACGGGCACCCCGGCGGCGGGTCGACCAACACCGGCGGCTCCCAACGTTGATGCTCCGAGCGCTGACCGTGCTCGGCCAGCGGGTCGGGCACCGCATCGAGCAAGCGCTGGGTGTAGGGATGCGCCGGATGACCGACCAGCTCCTCACTCTCCGCGCCTTCGACCATCTGCCCACCGTACATCACGGTCGTTTCGTCGGCGAAATAGCGCGCGCTGGCAAGATCATGGGTGATATAGAGATAGGAAAGACCCCGGTCCTCTTTCAACCGTTCCATCAGATTCAGGATGCCCATACGGATGGAGACATCGAGCATGGAAACCGGCTCGTCGGCGAGGATGACCTCGGGCTCGACCGCCAGCGCCCGCGCAAAGGACACCCGCTGCCGCTGGCCGCCGGAGAGCTCGTAGGGGTACTTGTCGATGAACTGTTCGGCGGGAGCGAGCCCCACACTATCGAGCAACGACCGGACCTTGGCAGTCGCGTCCTTGCCGCGATGGGCTTTCTTGTGAATTTGCAGCGAGCGGCGCAAGGTATGGTCGATGGTCTTGACCGGATTCAGCGAGCCGAACGGGTCCTGGAAGATCATCTGCACATCGCCGCGATACGCGAGCGAGGCAGACTTTTTTTCGGTTTGCAGAATGTTCTGACCGCGATACCAGATCTCGCCGCCGGATGGCTCGATGAGCCGCGCCACACAGCGCGCGGCTGTGCTCTTGCCACTGCCGGACTCTCCCACCAGGGCCAGGACCCGGCCACGTTTCAGATCGAAGCTCACGTTGCTCAGCGCCCGAAGCTGCATGCGGTCGAACATGGCGCCGACCGGGAAATATTTGGTGATGTTGCGAACCGACAGCAATACCTCGCCGGTTTGCGGATCCTGCACGGTCATCGGCGCGCTCCCACCAGCTCGGCCTCGGCGATGCGAGCCTGCATCGCCGCGGAGGTGTCGAAGTCGTGCACGCCATCGTGCAGGAAGCAGGCAACCTGCCGGTCGCCGGGGAGCTGGATCAGTGGCGGGCGTTGCACCGGGCAGGGAGCAAAGGCCAGCGCGCACCGATCGTGGAACCGGCAGCCGGCCGGCGGATCGAGCAGATTTGGCGGCGCTCCGGGAATGCCGGTCAGCGCCCGGCGCGGTCCGTGGACCAGCGGAAACGAGTGCATCAGCCCAAACGTATAGGGATGCTTCGGATCCTTGAACAGCTCTTTGGCCGGAGCCTCTTCCACGATCTCGCCAGCGTACATGATGCCAATGCGATCGGAAAACTCCACCAGCAGCGACAGATCGTGCGTAATGAAGAGCACAGAAAATCCGAATTGCGATTTCAGATCGGAGAGTTGCTGCATGATCTCCTGCTGGACCACCACATCGAGCGCGGTGGTCGGCTCGTCCATGATCAGGAGCGGCGGGTTGAGCGCCAGCGCCATGGCGATTACGGCCCTCTGCCGCATCCCGCCGGAGAGCTCGTGGGGATAGGCGTCGATGCGGCTCGGATCGATCCCGACGATTTGCAGCAGCTCACGCACCCGCTCGCGCGCGCCGCGAGCGGATACCTGCTCGTGCGCTTGCAGCGCGTCGATGATCTGATCCCCGATCTTCATCACGGGGTTGAGCGAATTCATCGCCGATTGGAACACCATGGCGACATCACGCCAGCGGTATTGCTCGAGCTCCCGGTCATCGAGACGCAAGACATCGGTATCGTTGAAAAAGACCTGGCCGCCGGTGATCACCGCTGGCGGCCCGAGCACGCGCAGCAGCGCCAGCGCCACGGTGGATTTGCCGCAACCCGATTCCCCGGCCAGCCCATAGACCTCGCCCGGATGGATGCGAAAGCTCACATTGTCCGCGGCGACGACCGGGCCGCTGGGGCTCATGTATTCGACGCGCAGATCGTGCACGTCCAGAATCGGCTGCACCTGGCTCATGAAGCGCTCCGCTGCTGCAATACGGGAGTCGCCCGCGTTCCGCCGGTTTTCACTTTCCGCTCCTTGAGCGCCTTGTCGATGCCGGAGCGGGCGCGCAACCGTGGGTTGGTGATTTCGTCGATGCCGTAATTGATCATCGCGAAGGCAAACGCCACCAGCGCGATGCAAACCCCGGCCGGCACGAAAGTCCACCAGGCGCCGGTCAACAGTCCGGCGTCGTTTTGCGCCCAATAGAGATTGGTGCCCCAGCTGACCCGGCCGGGATTGCCAAGACCCAGGAATTCGAGCGCCGCCTGCGCTCCAATGGCGAAGATCGTGGAACCGATGAAACTGGCGACGATGATCGACAGCATATTCGGCAGAATCTCGCGAAAGATGATCCGCCAGCCCTTCTCGCCCACCACCACGGACGCGGCCACAAAATCCTTCTCACGCAGGGAAAGCGTTTGCGATCGAATCACGCGCGCCGGCCATGCCCATCCGGTGAGGGTCAGGACTGCCACGAAATAGAACAGATCCTTGCTGCCGACGAATGCCGCCAGAACGACCAGCAGCGGAATCGTGGGGATGATCAGAAAGACGTTCATGAACAATGACAAGACATCGTCGATCCGGCCGCGGAAATACCCGGCGGACATCCCAACCACGCAACCGACGACCGTGGTCGCGATACCGACCAGGAATCCGATTTCGAGCGTAAAGCGCGCACCCCAGATCGTTTGCGCCCAGACATCGCGGCCCAGACCGGTGGTGCCGAGCCAGTGCGCGCTGGACGGAGGCTGGTGCGGCCGGGCGACGAACGCCTTCGGATCGCCGGGCGAGATAACCGGAGCGAGCATCGCCAGCGCGATATAGGCAAGCAGGATGACCATACCAACGATGGCCTTCTTGCTATGGAAGAGCGGCGCCAGCCAGGACGGCGCCCAGGCCCGGATCCCCGCCCACCGCGATTGCTCCGGCCCCTGCAGGTCCTGCCCGATCTCGCGTACTTCTTCCGATTCCAGCTCGAGAACTGGGATTTGCAATGACATCGAGCCGCCCTCCTAGCCCGTGCGCACGCGCGGATCGAGCCGCACGTAGAGCAGATCGACGATCAGATTGGCAACCAGCACCGCCAGGGTAATCATCAGGAAGATCCCCTGCATCAGCGGATAGTCCAGCTGGCGTACGGCGGTCAACAGACTGTAGCCCAGACCGGGATAGGCAAACACCACTTCGGTGACCAGCGCGCCGCTGATCACGAAACCGAGCGCCATACCGAACGCGGTCACGCTCGGCAACATGGCGTTGCGCGCGGCGTAGCTGAACATCACGCGCCGTTGCGAGAGCCCTTTGGCTTCCGCCATCATTATGTAATCTTCAGAAAGAATGGAAATCATCGTGTTGCGCATGCCCAGCATCCATCCGCCGATGGCGACCAGCACGATGGTGCCGGCCGGCATGATGATGTGCCTGCCGACGCTCCCGATGAAGGTGAGATTGAATCCGGGCGAGAGCCCATCGGCATAGGCGTGCCGCAGAGGCAGCAGATTCCATTTGAATCCGATGAAGAAGAGCGCCACGGTGGCGATCCAGAAGTAGGGAAACGATCCGGTGAAGAGCAGGATGGGTGGCAGCACCGAATCGACGAAGCCGTTGCGCCGCCAGGCTCCGATGATGCCCAGCAAGCTACCGAGAACGAAGCTGATGATCAGCGCCACCAGCCCGAGCAGAATGGTCCAGAAAAAGCTGGTGCGAATGACATCGGTGACCGGCGCGGGGAACGACGAGATCGAGGTTCCCAGATTGCCGTGCAGAACGCTGGTCAGATAATTCCAGTACTGCACGTAGAGGGGATCGTCGGAGAGGCCGTATGCCTTGCGCATCGATTCCAGCTGCGACGGGTCGAGCTGCCCTTGCATGCGGGCGAACAT
>DASTFJ010000167.1:0-3282 GCA_035708745.1 Thermomicrobiales bacterium
CGCCTGGCGGTGCAGACCGGTTCGGTGGTCATCGTCGTATCGTCCTCGTTCGCCCGCATCTGGCAAGGCGCCCACTGGCCGAGCGATGTCATCGGCGCCCTCCTGCTCGGTGGCGTCCTGGCGATCGGGCTGGACGAGGTCGCCCGCCGCACTCGCTCGCTGGACGGACTTCCACTGATCCACGCGCAATGGCTCGATCACAACGAAACCGCGCCGCATGCCCACGCGCTCACCAGCCTGGTGCTCTTCCAGGGCACATCGGTTGCCAAGGTCTACGCTCCGGGACTGTTGCCGCGTGCCCTCTACTGGGCTGCGTTTCAGGCGCCGTTCCCCTACATCGCGAACGTGCATGCCCTTTGGGCGGCCGCCTACCGCCGCAATCTGGCCGGGATGCTGACCGACTACTGGTACGGCCAGCGCATGACCGCCGGGGTGCTTGGAGTCGACCGGATCGACGGCCGGATGGCGATCGTGAGCGAGTTCGTCGACCGTCGTGAGACGACCGATCGCGCCGCGGCCAAAGCCTTTCTGATCGATCTGCGCGGCCGGTTCGAGGACGCCGGGTTCCCGACCTGGCAGATCGATCCACGCCAGCCACGCGCGATCGACAATGTCCTGCAAGTCGCCGACGGATCGTTCCGCATCGTCGATCTGGAGTCCGGCCTGGTGTCGCCGCTCGCCTCCCGCAAGACCTGGAGTCGCGCGATCCGCCGCCAGATGGTCCCCTTCTTCGACGACATCTTCTTCGATGTGCTGCGCGGCTATCTCGATCGCGAGGAAGCGGCCATGACCGCCGCCAAGGGCGAAGCCTGGGTGGCCGAGCTGCGCGCGCTGGTCGACGACGCGGAAACGGAGGTCGTCAAATGGCACGCCTCCGAACCGCGCATCTGGAATCGCCTGTTCGCCTTCGCGGCGGGAGGGTTTGGGATTCGCTCGGGCGTCCGCAAGGGGCGGGCGCTCTGGGCGGGCGGCAACGACAAGGCGATGAGCTGGGTCGATGCCGGTGTGTCTCGTTGGGAATCGGAAGGACGTCTCTCGGATACTGAGACCGTCAAGCTGCGCGAGCAGATCGCGCAGCCCGATTTCCAGCAGATGATGCCCTACCTCGGCGGGCACATCCTACTGAGCATTCCCCTGCGCTTCCCCTTCGGCTGCATCATCCGCCCGATTCTGGTGGCGGGCGCGCTCGGCTGGTCGAGCCTGTTGCTGCTGCGCCGCAAGATCGACCGGGTGGCCTGGAAGCGCGCCTTCGGGATCCACTCGCCGCTGGTGATGCTGGTGGCGGCCATTCCGGGGTTCGGAACAGTGGCCTACCTGGCCTCCGAACCGATCCGCCGCAATCGGCTGATGATGCGGGTCATGGCCGACGCGGTGCTCTTCAAGCTGCCGAAAGGTCTTTATCTCAAGTCCGGCGCGCGCAAATGGATTGCGCGCCCGGCCCGGGTCGAGCAGGTTCAGCCCGAACCGCTGCAGCTGCACCCGGTTTCGTTGACAACTGACGTGGAGCCGCTCGCCGCATAGGGATCTGCCACCTGGCCGCGGTTCCAAATCTCCTCCTCACCGGCATCGAGATCCGGCGGTTCCGAGTCCCTCATCGGAACCCCACCGGATCTCGATGTCGTGGTATATGATCGGATCGAAGGACAAGAGACGGAATCAGCGGCTGAACTGGTCAAGAGACAAGGGTCCAGGGTCAAGTGACCGAACTCTGGACCCTTGACTCTTGACCCTTGACTCTGCATTCGACTTCCTACCCACACGTGGGCACTGCATGGCACAAACGGTTTCGGTACGACGCGACCCGGATTTTCAGAAACTCTGGTTCGGGCAGACCGTTTCCGTCTTTGGTTCCCTGATCAGCCGCATCGCCATCCCGTTTCTGGCGGTCATCGAGCTCGATGCCACCCCGTTCGACATGGCGGCCCTGGGCATCGCCGCGCTGCTGCCCGGATTTCTCGTGGGGCTGCTCGCGGGCGCCTGGATCGACCGGCGCAAGCGCCGTCCGGTGATGATCGCCGCCGATTTCGGCCGGGCGCTTGTCCTGCTGGCTGTGCCGATCCTGGCCGTGCTTGGGCATTTGCAGATCTGGCACCTGCTCATCGTTTCCGGTCTGATGAGCATCCTGTCGATGCTCTTCGATATCGCCTATCAAAGCTATTTGCCGGGTCTGGTCGGCCGGGAGCGTCTGATCGCCGGCAACAGCACCCTCACCGCGACCGAGTCGGTAGCCGAATTCGGCTCGTTTTCCATCGGGGGCTGGCTGGTGCAGCTCTTTACCGCCCCCTTCGCCATCCTGGTCGACGCGGTGACCTTTCTGCTGTCGGCGCTTGCCATCCGCAAGATCGAAACGCCGGAAGAGATCGAGCGGGACGAATCGGTCGAGACGAACTTGCTGCAGGAAGCGATCGGCGGGTTTGCCTATGTCCGGCGGGACGTGATGTTGCGAGTGCTGGCGGCGGCCCAGCTCCTGCTGAATATCAGCCACGGCATGACCAGCACCGTCTTTTTTCTCTTTGTGGTCGATAGCCTCGGTTTCGACACCGGCCCGCTGGGGATGATCTTCGCATTCGGCGGCATCGCGTCGCTGGGCGGTGCGCTCATCTCCAGCCGATTCTATGACACGGGCAATCATCTGCGCCGTTTGGCCTTGCTGCTCTTCCTCGTCGCGGCGGCGAACGCACTTCTCCCCTTTGCTCGTACTGCGAACTGGATCGCGGTGGCCCTGCTGCTGGTCCCGCAGCTCGTCTCCGATCCGGCCGAGACGATCTTCACGATCCATAGCACCACCCTGCGGCAAACGATTGCGCCCGACGCCTGGCTTGGCCGCATCAACGGTTCGTTCCGCGTGCTCGACGTCGGCGCCACCATCGCCGGTTCGCTCATCGCCGCCTGGACTGGAACTGCGCTCGGGCTACGAACGACGATGTGGTCGGCGGCCGCGTTGGTCGCCATCGCCGGAGTGATATGCCTGCTGTCGAGCCGGATTCCCGAGCCAGCAACGACGAATGCGGCTCAGTCCTGAGCGCCGTGAACAACCCGAGCGATCGGTTTATCGTCGAACCGAATCCAGTTGTCACCGACCGTAACCAAAAACCGACGGCCTGTTTCAATTGCCCAGTTGTGACACAGGATCAAAAACGGCAGCGCCTCGCGCAGCCGGTCTGGCTGTCGTTCCTCGCGACCGCAGAGCATGATCCGTCCGTAGCCACTCGTCGCCGGTATGTTGAACTGGAACATTCGCTGCTGAATCGATTGAAGAAATCGCTGGTCATGCCCGACGAT
>DASTFJ010000168.1:0-4233 GCA_035708745.1 Thermomicrobiales bacterium
ACCGCGGGGCTCTTCTCGCCCACTGCCATCACATGCGCTCCTTCCAGCCGCACGGTAAATACATCATGCCCCGAATTGTGCCATCACCAATGCACTACACGCGGAACGCACCCCTGCCACTGGTAAGAGCAACCCCCTGTGGTTGCCCTGGCGCTGTCATGGCGAATGCCTCCGGTCCACCCCGTTTTCCGATGGTTCCGCGCCGACTATTGCCTATTGCCTATTGCCTTCCAACTACCCCCGACTCCCCTTCGGATCGAATGCATCCCGCAAACCATCGCCCACGAAATTGAATGCCAACACCGCAATCGTCAGCGCCAGCCCCGGCAGGATCGCCAGCAGCGGATCGGTCAGATAAGCGGTCCGGCTCTCGCTGAGCATGTTCCCCCACGTCGGAATCCCCGGTGGCACCCCGAACCCGAGAAATGACAATCCCGCCTCGGCCAGCATGAACAGCGCCACATCGAGCGTGAAGCTGACTACGATCGCCCCGATCACATTCGGCAGCAGATGCCGCAGGATGATCTGCCGGTCCGGCACCCCGATCGCGCGGGCCGCTTCGATAAAATCCCGCCGCTTCAGCGAAAGGAATTCGGCGCGGATGATGCGCGTCAGCCACATCCAGCTAAAGAGCGCCAGAAAAAGAATCACCCCCCAAACCGAGATCCCCTCGAACATTGCCGAGATGATCAGCAGCAGGAAGATACTCGGGAACGCCAGCATGAGATCGACATAGCGCATGATCGCGCCATCGACCCAGCCGCCGTAATACCCCGCAATCGCGCCGAAGAAGATCCCCACCGCCGCGCAGATCACCGCCGCGGCGATCCCGATCGCCAGCGACATGCGCCCGCCATACAGCAAGCGGGACACCACATCGCGGCCCAGCGCATCGGTGCCGAGCAGATGCGCGCGGCTCGGGGGCGCCTTGATACTGAACAGGTCGATCTCGTTTTGCCCCTGCGGCGCGATCCACGGCGCCAGCACGGCAAGCAGTACCAGCACCACTAATATGACCAAACCTAACAACGCCAGGCGCGATTGCTTGAATCGATTCCACGCCAGCTGGGTGGGGGTACGCGCTGGCACAAGTGCCGCATCGTTGCGCTCGGCCGGCTCGATGTATGGGGTGGCGACGACACTCATTCGAAGCTGATCCGTGGGTCGAGCCACGCGTAGATCAGATCGGCGATCAGATTGCCGATGATGATGAGTAACGCGCTGAAAAGCAGCACCCCCATCAACACCGGATAATCGCGCCGGGTAAGCGAGTCGTAAAAGAGTCGCCCCATTCCCGGCAGCGAAAAGACCGTTTCGATGAAGACCACTCCAGTCAGATAGAGCGGGATATCGATCGCCGCCACGGTCACGAATGGCGTCAGCGAGTTACGCAGCACATGGCGAGAAAGCACCTTCCCATCGGTCAACCCCTTGGCGCGGGCGGTGCGCACATAGTCCTCTTGCAACGATTCGATCGTGGACGAGCGGATATACCGGCTCCAGACCGCGATGCTGCCGATCGCCAGCGTGATGGCCGGCAGGACCAGATGTTTCGCGGTGTCGAGCAGGCTGGGGTTTTGCGGATCGTGCAACCCGCTCGAGGGAAGCCAGCCGAGCTTGACCGCGAAGAGCAGCTGCAACATCAACGCGAACCAGAAGACCGGCATCGCCAGCCCGAAATAGGAAACAAGCGCGGTGATGTTATCGAACCAGCCGTACGGTTTCAGGGCTGCCAGCACCCCGAAAAAGAGCGCGAAGATCAGCGCGATGACCAACCCAACCGAAATCAGCAAAACGGTATTGGGAAAGGCATTCCAGATTACCTCGGTAACCGGCCGGCTCTGCACATACGACATCCCCAGATCGCCCCGCAGCAGATTCAGAATCCACTTGTAGAACTGCACCGGGATTGGCTGGTCGATCCCCAATCGCGCGCGGATCGCCTCCAACCGCTCTTCCGTCATCCGCGGGCTGCGCGCATAGGTGGCGTCCGGACCGCCCGGCGCCACCTGCATCAGGATGAACGAGATCGCCGCTACCCCAAAGAGCAGCGGAATCGCTCCCAACACCCGCCGCAACAGAAATCGGCTCATCGATTAGCACGCAGCAGGCGGCACGCAGAACGCAGACCGTCCGGAGTACCAAGTCCGGAGCCCGGAGTAGCTATTAGATATGTTGCGAAAGTCATTTCCCCGGCCTCCGGACCCCGAACTCCGGACCAATTCGTTCAGCGTGCTGCCTGCCGCGTGCTCGTTGCTATTCCGTCAAATACCAGGTGCCGGCATTCCAGAAGAGCGAATTGAAGGTCGTCGGCAGAAAGCCGCCGATGTTGTTGGCGACCGGCGAGAACAGCTTCTCCCAATAGAGGAAAACCACCGGCGCCTGTTCGTTGATCAGCTTCTGGGAGGCGAAATACGCCTCTTTGCGTTTGTCCTGATCCAATTCCTCGACCGCCGGATCGATGATGGCGTCGATCTCATCCTGGAAATTGAACGGGAAGAAATAGCACTGCACATTCCCCCCGGCCCCGGTCGGCGTTTCGGGGATGTACTGCGAGCTCCAATACCAGGTGTTGTCGGGGTCGGCGCTGTTGGTCCACGAATACAGGCCAGCGGTCATCTTCTCGGTGAACTGATACCCCTCGGGACCGAAAATGGTCGAGATATCCTCGAACTTCTGCTCGGCCTTGACCCCGATCTGCTGCCACGCCTGCACGATCACCTGCGCGATCAGCTCGGTTTGCTTGCTGCCCGCAATCGCCCAGAGCTCGATCTCCAGCGGTTTCACGGGACCGTTCTTGTCGGTCAGCACATCGACGTCCTTCTCCGGCGCCGGTGTGGGACCGGACCAGCCGCCATCGGCAAACGTCAGCCCAGCTTCTTCCAACAGCGATTTCGCTTTATCCGGGTCATATCCCGTCGGCTGCAAATCGGGATCCCAGGCCCAGATATCCGGCGTGATATCCGCCGCGCTGGGAAGCACCCGGTTCTCCAGCAACTGCTCGATGATCTGTTGTTTCGGGGTGGCGAAATCGAGCGCCTGCCGCACCCGCGGATCGCGCAGGTGGTCGATGATCTTGAGATCGAGATGATTCCAGGCTGCCGACGGATTCTCCAGAATCGTGATCCCCTCGATATCGAGCGCTTCCTTGACGCGCAATGCCTGGAGTGACGAATCGCTGCCGGTCGCCTGGATCTCTCCCGTGCGCAGCTGCACCAGCAGGGTGTTGTCGTCCGGCGAGATCTTGTAGATCAGCTTGTCCAGAATCGCCTTTTCGCCCCAGTACTCGTCATTGCGCACGAAGGAAATCTGCTGCTGCGGCACCCGCTCTTCCAGCTTGAAGGGTCCGGTGCCGATCAGGTTGTTGCCGAAATCGGTGGCGAATTTCTGTGGGTCCTTCACCGCGCTGGAGGGCACGATCGGGGCAATGCCCGTCAACGAAAGGAGCGGGGCATACGGCGCTCCCGTCGTAATCGTCACCTGTTTGCCGTCCGCCGACTTGGTCACATCGGTGACGTAGTCCCACCCATAGGTGTTATAGGTGCCGAAATCGGGATCGTTGACGACCTTCCAGGTGTTGATGACATCGTCGGCAACGAAGTCCTCGCCGTTGTGAAACTTCACCCCTTCGCGCAGGGTAAAGGTGTAGTTCAACCCATCGTCCGAGATGGAATACTCCGTCGCCAGGGTGGGAACGAGGGCCAGGTTCTCGTCCAGCCCCAACAGCCCTTCCATGACCGCGCTGAACATGTCGAATCCCACCAGCAGCTGGGTGAGATAGGGATGCAGCGTATCCGGCTCCGAGTCACCCCCCAGGATCAGCGTGCCCCCCTCGACCTTCGTGCCTTCCGGGGCGGTCGGCCCGGTGACCGGCACGGTCTCTTTCGCCTGTCCCCGCAGTGGTGTAACCCCGCCGGTCCGCGTGGGCGCCGCGCTGACATCTCCGGCGGCTCGCAGGGCAATCGCGGTCACGGCCGCGCCGATCCCCAGTTGCCCGGCGCGCTCGATGAGCTGGCGGCGGGTAATGCGCCGGTCGATCCGGGCTTGCACCATGGCATCGACCGAATCGAGGGTCGCGGGGTCGACTGGATTACCGAAACGAGGAATGAGCCGAATCATGCAAAATCTCCTCTCGCGCTGGTTTGGGTTCCCTTGATTTCCCGAAGGGTAGCATCATGCACAATGCGCAGAACTGTTCGAGCATGCGTATCGTTATGAGGAAGCGCCGATGAG
>DASTFJ010000169.1:0-70345 GCA_035708745.1 Thermomicrobiales bacterium
GGTTCAGATATTGAATTCAGTAGCGTTTTTCATGTAGGCGGTGGGGTCGACCGAGACGTGCTCCGGAGCACCGGGGCCCGGCACCGAGTGTGGATGACGGGTAACCAGCCCGGGCATACGACGCACTGCCCAGGCCCGCACCTGCCAAGTGTGCCGCTTGCTTGCATAATAGAACATACGTTCTTTCTCTGTCAAGGGGTGAAACAGTCCAATTTTGGGAATGGTGGTGGGCCAGGTCGGTTATCGAACTGTGCTCTCCCGAGCGAGGCGCAGGGCGCGGAGACCCTGCGGTACGGGCGGGTGGTGGACGGGAGGCTGGGTTGTGGTGCAACAAGAGCTCCCTCCACTCCGGTCGGGATGACGGGGGCGGTCGGGACGACAAAGGAGCGCAGGATTCGACCTGCGCTCCTCGGTGAATTTGTGAAGTTATTCGCCGGCGCTGACCAGGGCAGGCTCGGCGGGTTTGGCGACGCCGTTGGCGAAGGGGAGCGTGCGTTGCGAGCCCACCGGAAGGACATCGAGCGATGCGCCGACAAATTCCCGGAAGAGTGGGTGCGGGTTGTTCGGCCGGCTCTTGAACTCAGGATGGAACTGCACCCCGACGAAGAAGGGGTGCCCGTCGAGCTCCATGATCTCGACCAGCTTGCCATCTGGCGAGACGCCTGAGGCGATCAATCCCTGTTCGGCGAGAACCGGGAGGTAGTCGTTGTTGACCTCGAAGCGGTGCCGGTGGCGTTCCTCGACAAAGGAGGTCCCATACGCTTCTGCGGCTTTCGAACCCGGCAGCAACTTGCACGGCCAGAGTCCGAGGCGCATGGTGCCACCCATCTCGACGCCGTGCTGTCCCGGCATCAGCCCGATGACCGGGTGCGGGGTTTCGGCATCGATCTCAGATGAATTGGCGAGCTCCAAGCCGCAGGCGTTACGCGCGACTTCGATAACCGCCATGTGCAGGCCGTAGCAAAGACCCAGATACGGCGTGCCGGTTTCCCGGCAATACTGAGCCGCCACGATCTTGCCTTCGGTGCCACGCGGTCCAAATCCGCCGGGCACCACGATCCCCTGCACCGTGCGGAAGATATGCACCATCTCGTCGGGGGTCATCGTCTCGGAATTGACCCAGACGAATTCCGGTTTCGCATCGTAGACGAGGGCGGCCAGGGTGAGCGATTCGGTGACGCTCATATAGGCATCGTGCAGCTCGACATATTTGCCGACGATTGCGATCCGAACCCGCCCTTCCGGGTTCTTCAGCCGCTCGACCAGATCGCGCCAGTCGTCCAGCTGCGGTTCGTGGCTGCCCAGGTGCAGATGCTCGTCGATAAATCGATCGACTCCGCTTTCCTGAAGGATCAACGGCACTTCGTAGATCGTCGAGGCGGTGGGCATGGGAATGACGGCATGCGGATCGACATCGCAAAAGAGCGCGACCTTTTCTTTGACGTCATCGGGGATCTCGGCGTCCGCCCGGCAAACGATCACATCCGGTTGGATACCGGCGGAACGCAGCTCCCGCACGCTCTGCTGGGTCGGCTTCGTTTTCAGCTCGCCGGTCGCGCCGAGCATGGGGAGGAGCGTGACATGAATGAAGAGCGCATTGTTGCGGCCGATCTCACGCCGCATCTGGCGAATCGCTTCGAGATAGGCCTGCCCCTCGATATCTCCGACGGTGCCCCCGACTTCGACGATCACGACGTCCGGATTGTGCTGGGCGGACGCCAGACGGATACGATCCTTGATCTCGTTGGTGATATGGGGGATGACCTGGATGGTGCCGCCCAGATAATCGCCACGCCGCTCCTTGGCGATGACCGCGGAATAGACCTGACCGGTCGTGACATTCGAGGCGCGGGAGAGGTTTTCGTCGATGAAGCGCTCGTAGTGCCCGAGATCGAGATCGGTTTCGGCGCCGTCGTCGGTAACGAAGACCTCACCATGTTGATAGGGCGACATGGTTCCTGGGTCGACATTGAGATAGGGGTCGAGCTTCATGACCGATACGCTCACCCCGCGGCTCTTTATCAGCCGCCCGAGGGATGCCGTCGTGATGCCTTTGCCAACCGATGACGCGACTCCGCCGGTGATGAAGATGTATTTGGGCATGGCTCACCCCTCCCTGTGCGAATTGAAACCGACGGAACCGAAAAAGGAACGTGCGATTGTCCGAAAAGTGAGAGAGGCGCCGCAACTGCGTCGCCTCGTGAGGTTGCGATCCTGATCGATGGTCGCCCGGAGAGCGGCCGATTCGACAGATGGTTGCGGAAAACGACCGCGGTTCATCGCTTCGCAGCCTCGCTGTCCGGATTGAGGACGACCAGCTCCATGGCATCCTTCAGGTCGGCCTGGCGCGGAGCGTACTTATCGACGGCCTCGGGGATTTCGACTCCGATCAGTTTGGCGAACGTATCGAGCGATTGCAGTTCCCGGTCGCCGATCTCGGTGCGATATTGCATAGGAATCAGGACCTTTGGCTCCAGCTGGGAGACGACATCCGCCGCCTGCTCTTGCGACAGGCCGGTTGCTCCGCCGATCGGCAGCAGCAAGATATCGGCCTGGGAGAGCTGTTCCATTTTCTCGGTGTTCGGCACCTGGCCGAGATCACCGAGATGGCAGATCACGAACCCTTCCAGCTCGAAGAGGTAGGCCGTATTGAATTTCTTCTGCTCGGTTCTCGTCGGATCGAGCAGGGTGCGCACACCGGTGACGAAGATGTTTTCCAGCTCGTATTCGCCGGGACCGTCGACGATCCGGAATTCCGGACGCACCACGCCGATGTTTGCATTCTGCGAATCGTAGGCGGAGATGGTGACGATATTCGCGTTTTGCCTGGCCATCGCGAAACCGGTCGAGCGTTCGACCGGATCGGTGATGATGGTGGCATCGCGGGATTTGATTCGGAAACAGTTGTGACCGAACCACTTGAATTCAGCCAACGGGATTCACCAATCTGGGCGCTTGCACGCCAACAAACGCAAACCCGCCCAAGTCCTGAGACGAGGGCGCGGGGGCATTCGAATTGTTCAGTAGGGGCTGCCTTGAAATCCGGCGCGACCAGCTTTCGCGGCCTCTTTCATCATACCACGCCGTTCCGCGGAACTCACAGTTCGAGGTCGTGCAGGCCGGCATCGTCGATGTCGTCCAGCGGTTCGCCAAGGACGGTTTCGAGGGTGGCGCGAATGACGCCGTAATCGAAGCCGCGCCGCGCCAAAATGCCGGTCATTTTCTTCTTTTGCTCGTCGAGCGGAAGACCCTGCACGCTCTTCAGCCGCTTCTGCGCCAGCTCCAGCGCTGCTGTCCGGTCGTCGATCTCCATCCCGGCCACGGTTTCGTCGACGATCTGGCGGTCGACACCCTTTTGCCGCAGCTCGTGCTCCAACATGCGCTTGCCGCGCGGCCGGTGCGCCAGCCGGTTTTCGATCCAGAGCTCGGCGAAGCGCTCGTCGTTCAGATAGCCGTAGTCGGTCAATCTGCCGAGGGCGGCGTCGATTGCTTCCGTATCGAATCCCTTGCGCAGCAACCGGGTGCGCAGCTCGCGGCCGGTTTGCATGCGCTGCTCCAGCGCCCGCATAGCCGTCGAAACCGCGCGATCGACAGCGTCGCGAGCCAGGATCGTGTCGATGTGTTCCTGATCGAGGAACTCACCCCTGGCAAGTCCTGATTCGAGCAAGAGGTCACGGCCAACGCCGAACGCAAACTCCCCGTCGAGAAAGATGCTGTAGCGAGTCGAGGCGTGCTTCTGCGCCTCGATCGAGGTGACGGTGCCAGGCTCGACAGTTTTGGGTTGCTCGGGTGCGGTCGGTTTCGGGGAACGGTGCTTGTACTGGCGCATGGGTCATTGTGGGTGGGATGGCAAATCGCAATGGTAGTCGAGCCGGGGCATAACGACTCAGAAAGTCCCTTGCAGCTGGAACGTATTACAGGGCAGCTCGGAATGGTCGCCAAGCTTGGTTTCTTGGAGGCGCTCGCTGCGGCGAGGAGATCCCTCGACTTCACTGCGTTGAAAAGCCCCCGGGACGAGCGGGCAGAGACGCCCTTCGCTACGACCGCTGCGGGCTTTTCATGCGGCGATGGCGCTGGCCTCCAGCATGTTTACTCGAGATGACAAGGAGGGAGCGAGGCGGCGCGAGTGACTTACCTGTCGAGCTAAAACGGGACCGATTGGACTGGAAGCCCCTCGGCGCAGGCGGGACAGTCGTCTGGAGCGTAGGCGGGGTAGATGGCGTTGAGAATGCTGGTGACCGGCACGCCGCCGATGCTCGACTGTCCGGCGCTCCAGAGGGTCGCGATTCCGACCGGCACCGCTTCCAGCTCGCGGAGGATGTGCAGAAAGCGCGTCATCGTTTTTCCGCTCAGCACCATATTGTCGACCAGGAGGACGCGCTTGCCTTGCACCAGCGGCACCAGCTTCTCGGCGATCAAGAGATCGTTGCCGACCAGGGTGGCGTCGACCACGCAGGCCCTCGGTTCGAGAAAGTAGCCGACCCACTGAGAGAGGCCGGCGCCCCAGATCGATGGGGTGGCGATCGTATCGACATGGTCAGTGAAGAATGATTTGGCGATGGTGTATCCGAACCGGCTGGCGGTGCCGGGATCGGCGAGCAGCAGATCGCGGTCGATCAGCGCGGTGGCATGCACACCCGAACGAAAGGCAAAATGCCCCTCGCGCAGCATACTCCCGCTTTCGAGCATGTCCTGGATTGTCGTGTAGTCGGGCGCCATAGCGTTCCTCCTCATCGAGAGCTTATACGGAATCCGGATGAACGGCTGTGGGCTCGTCCCCCTCTCCGGCGCTCCCCCGTGCAGGGGGAGCGGGTTCCGCCGCCACGCGAGCGAATGCGTGCATCCCTTCCTATTCATCCGGGTTCCGTATTACCCAGTGCGATGCTCCAACTCGTCGAGCAGGGCGTAGAGCTGATTGGCAGCGTCGTTGGCGTCGCGGGGGATCACACGTCCCAGTGCGGCGCTGGCGCGGTCATGATACGAATGAATATCTTGCTCGACCCGCGCGCGGATTCGATAGCGATCCAGCAGGTCGAGCACACGCGCGACTTCGGTTTCGCTCGCGACGTCTTCGGCATAGAGGGTCGCCAGCTCGGCCCGCTCCGCCTCGGTTGCTTCGCGGCGTAGCTCGAGGATCGGCAGGGTTTGCTTGCGGCGGCGCAGATCGTCTGCCGGCGTTTTGCCGGTTTGGGATTCGGTTCCCCAGATGCCGAGTAGATCGTCCCGAATCTGAAAGGCCAGGCCGGTCGCGAGACCAAACGCGGCCAGATCGGTGAGCTGAGTTTCGGATGCGCCTGCCACGAGACCGCCGGCCCACGCCGAAAACGCCACAATGGCCGACGTCTTACCGGTAATCGTTTGCAAATAGCGCTCCGGGGTCACGGTCGGATCGCCTTCGCTTTCGATATCGAGAGTCTGGCCGCCGACGATGGCGAGGGTGGTGCGGTCGAACTCCCGCGCGAGCCGCGCCAGCAATGGGGCAGTTTCCATACGATCTGCGATGGTGTAAAGGGCCAGATGACTGGAAGCAAAGAGGGCGTCACCGGCATTGATTGCCTGCGCATCGCCCCAGAGCGACCAGACGGTCGGCCGGTGGCGGCGCAAGTGACTCTTATCCTGGATGTCGTCGTGCACCAGGGTGAAGTTGTGCAGCAGCTCGATGGCGGCTGCCACCGGCGCGGCCAGGGCCGGATCGGCGCCCAGGCCCGCGGTGACCAGCATCGCCAGGCGCGGTCTCATCCGTTTTCCGGGATTCGGCCGTTCCCCGGTTACGATGGTGAGATCGGCATTGCGCCAGCCCACGTGATAGGCAGCAATCTGTTCGAGCAAGGGGGCGGTGCCCCCGATCTCGGTCACCGCCGCTTGCATGATCGGCTCGAAGAGCGCGTCGAGGGGCACGATCGGTCTGGTTTCCGGACTGGTCAATACGCGATCCTGATTGCTAAGCCTGGCCGCGCGTTCGGCGGTACTGAACATTTTGCATCAGAACCTGTAGCATTTCGCGCAGAAGGCGCTTATATCGGTCGAACGCTCGCGTGATGCGCCGGGATGGAGCAAGTCATGATTTTCGATCCCTGGTATTTCATCATCATTCTTCCGGGGTTTCTGCTGTCGCTCTGGGCGCAGTCCAAGGTCAAGGGAAATTTCGAGAAATACAGCAAGGTGCGCAACAGCGCCGGGCTGACCGGCGCGCAAACCAGCCGCCGGATTCTCGATGATGAAGGATTGAGCTCGATCCCCATCGAGCAGGTGGCGGGAGCGTTGACCGACCACTACGATCCACGCACGAAAGTTCTGCGTCTCTCCCAACCGGTCTACGGCCAGGATTCGGTGGCCGCGATGGCCGTGGCCGCGCATGAGGCGGGGCACGCTATCCAGCAAAAGGTGGGTTACTCGCCGCTCAAGTTCCGGTCAGCCATCGTGCCACTGGCAAATATCGGTTCGCAGCTCGGATTCCTGTTGCTCTTTCTGGGCATCATCATCGGTATTTCCGGACTCTCCTGGGCGGGCGTCGCACTCTTCGCGCTGTCGACCATCTTTACGCTGGTGACCCTTCCAGTCGAATTCGATGCGTCCCGCCGGGCGAAGGCGGAGCTGACCAAGCTGGGCCTGACCGACCGGACCGATGCCGAGGCGGTCGACAAAGTGCTCGATGCCGCGGCGTGGACCTATGTGGCCGCGTTCCTCACCTCGGCGCTCAGCCTGCTCTATTACATCCGCCTCGCACAGGGCAGTAGGCGGTAGGGAGGCAATAGGCAATAGAGGGTTTGACACGCGACCTGGTCGCTCCAACGCTCCATTGCCCATTTGCCCTAGACGATATCGGTTGGGGCGAAGCGCGGCATCGGAAAGATCACCAGCACATGCAGCTCGCCGGCGCCGCTGTTGGTGAAGCCGTGCAGGACGCCGGTGGGGATGAAGACGCTCTCGCCGGTTCCGAGCACCAGGGTTTCGTCTCCGAGGCGCACCGTGGCCTCTCCTGCGAGGAAGTGGAGAATCTCTTCGCAGGGATGGGTATGGTCGAGCACACGATCGGCGGGCTGGAGCCATTGCTGACCGAGATAGAGCGAGGTCGAGCCGTCGGATGCATCTACCAGGTGCTGCAACGGTAAATTGCTCGGACTGCGGCCGATCGGCTTCTTTGCCGGCATTTGGTGAGACCTTTCATGCTGGGAGATATCTGAGCGCTTTTCGCTGTGCGTCGCGGTTGAAGCGTGCCACAATTGAGCGGCAGTTCTGCCCGATCTATGGGCCAATCCGAACCGCGCAGTGTACCGGGCGCCGTCCCCCAGCGGCCAGCGTGTTTCCCCCGTCAGGTATGGTTATGACCTCCAGTTCTCCTTTGCGTCTCAACCGGCGCCGTCTGATGGGCGCGTTGCCAGCGATAGGCGCGCTTTCGTTCGTATCGTCCCGATTCGGGCCGACTGTTGCCGCGCAGGACGTCGCGCCAAGTCGATACTTCGCCAAAACCGGGCACAATCTCCGCGGTTCCTTTCTGCATCAGTGGACCATGCTGGGCGGCGAGGTCGCGGTTGGGCTGCCGATCTCGGAAGAAGGGTTTCGTGACGGCGTCGGGATCGTGCAGAGCTTCGAGGGGATTACGCTGCTGCTCGATCCATCCAAACAGCCGCCCGCTGACGTGGCAGGCGTTCCGCTCCCGAAGGACTTCATCGCCAGCTTCGCTCCGGCCAATGCATTGAAGAACACCGACTCCTGTCCCAAAGACGCGTTCTTTTGCCAGTATTTTCCGCAAACCGGCCATAGCGTTTCGGGGCGGTTCGCGTCCTATTGGGGCAATGCGGGCGATCTCTCGGTGCTGGGCATGCCCGTGAGCGAGCCCTTCGAGGATACGGCGACCGGCAAGACGACGCAGGTCTTCGAGCGAGCGATCCTGGTCGACTACGGCGAGAGCGATGTCCGTCTTGCGAAGATCGGCCGGGAGATCGACCACGTATTGATCGATTCTGGGGACCCCTCCTTTCCCGCGGCTCCGCCCATGGGCGGCACCACCAAGCTCATCAATTCGCCCGAGGGCCTGCGGTTGCGGTCCGGACCGGGATTGACCGCGGATATCGTGGAAGTGCTGCCCGACTCCGCCGAATTCATTCTGACCGGCGATGAAAAGGCCGATTGGGTGCCCGGCTATGCCGATGGCTATTCCGGTTGGGTATCCTCTGAGTTCCTGAAAGAGCCGCCGCCGTTGCCGGCGATCGATCCGAAGGACTGGAATCCGAAGGTCTGGCAGGGCGCTACGCTGGGCGACACCAATGTGCGGGCCGAGCCGTCGACCCAGTCAGAGGCAATCGAGCTCAAGACCGATCGCAGCTCGATCGTGGTGGTCGACTGGGTCAAGGGCGAGGAGCTCTTCCCGGGGGCCGACGAGTGGTCCAAGCTCGAAGGGCAGGGGTATATCTATTCACGCAATGTCGGCCGCAATGCTCCGGTGCTGCCGACGCCGTTGCCCAAGAATGCGCCAAAAACGGGCCGCTGGATCGATGTGCAGCTGACCCAACAACTGATCACCCTCTACGATGACCGCGATCCGGTACGGGTGGTGGTGACGACCACAGGCATGGCCGGTTGGGAGACGCCCGAGGGGGAATTCACCATTCTCTGGCGCGTCCCGAACGAGACCATGTCCAGCGGCGCCATCGGCGCCGAGCACTTCTTCAAGCTGGAGGATGTGCTCTACACCCAGTATTTCACCGACGAGGGCCACGCGATCCATTACGCCTGGTGGCGCACCCCGGAAACGATCGGCCGGCCCGGAAGTCACGGTTGCCTGAACGTCCTGCTCGACGATTCGGCCTTCATGTGGGATTGGGCGGAGGTCGGTACGCCGGTGATCGTGCATAAGGATTAGCACGCGGCAGTCAGTACGCAGCGTGCAGAATTTGGCAGTCAGCAGTCAGCACGGCGAGGGGAGGGCGAGCCGCCGGCGCGTGCTCGGGGTTTATGCGTTGGCAATTGCGACGATGCGGCCGTCGATCGTGATGGCATAGACCACGCCGCCGCCGGCGGTTACGGCGGCGCTAGAACCGACCGGCTGACTCCAGCGGACCTCTCCGGTGCCACGGTCGATGCCGTAAATGGTGCCGTCATAGCTGCCAACGATCACTTGATCGCCGGCAACGACCGGCGAGGTGCGGACCTGATCGCCGGTCGGCAGGAACCAGTTCACCGCGCCATCGTCGAGCGAGAAGGAATAGACGTTCCCATCGTCACACCCGACGAAAACGGTTCCTTCACTGATGGCGGCCGATGAATAGACCGGGCCGCCGGTCGGGAGTTGCCAATCGACCGAGCCATCGGCCAGTGACAGGGCGTACATCTGATTGGCGAAATCGCCGATGACGACCTGGCCGTCACCAATTGCGGCCGTTGCGAAGATCGCACCCTCGGCCTGGAACGACCAGAGCACGGAGCCATCCGCAATCGAAACGGCCCAAACGACTCCGTCTGTATCGGAATAGATCACGGCGCCGTCCGAGACCGCCGGTGACGACGATATTTGCACGCCTCCGTCGATCCGCCAGCGCTCTGCGCCGGTTTCGGCGTCGAGAGCGTAGAAGGTTCCACCGTAGTTGCCGAAGAGCACCATGCCATCGACGACCGCTGGAGAGGAGTGAATCGAGCTTCCGGTGTCGACCGACCATATCTGCTGGCCGGTCGCGGCATCGAGCGCATGTACTGTGCCGTCGAATGAGCCGAAGTAAACGACTCCGTCCTGGATGGCTGGGGAGGACGAGACTTCGTCGCTGGCGCGAAATTCCCAGACTGTGTCTCCCGTTCTGGCATCGAGGGCATGCATGGTCTCGTCGTCGCCGCCAACGAACAGCGTGCCGCTCGCGAGGATCGGCGAGGCAAACGACGACTCGTCCATCTGAATCGACCAAAGGATCTGCGCCGACCTATCCAGCGGTGAGCTATCGGTAAACCCGGTGCGTTCCAGATCGCCCCGCCAGAGGGTGTTCTGGGTGATCGAAACTGGTGTCGCGGCCGGCGAAGCCGTCGCAACATCGGTCGCCGGGTTGGCGGCCGGGGGCTGGGTAGGGGCCGACGTTTCGGTTGGCTCGGCTGTTGGCGTCTCGGTTGGGGTGGAGGTTTCCGTCGCGGTCGGCGACGGGGCGGGGGTATCGGTCGGTTCGGCGGTCGCAGTTTGGGTCGGTTGGGGGGAACGAGTCGGTATGCTGCTCGGCGTGGGAGTATTCGTCGCCGTTGCTGTGTCGGTTGGTTCCGGGGTGGACGTGGCTGTCGTGCTGGGGCTGGTCGTTGGAGACGGCGTTACCGTCGCCGTTGCGGCGTTCGTTGCCGCCGGAGTGGATGTGGCCGTCGGACTGTTCGTCGCGGACGGCGTAGACGAAGCGGTGCGAGTTGGGCGCGTTGTTGCGGTGGAAGTGGCTGAGGCGCTGGCCGTGGCGGATGGAGTATGGCTTGGTGCTGTCGTTGCCGTTGCCGTCGACGACGGAGTTTGGGTGGCCATTCGCGTCATCGTTGGCATAGGCGTCGGTGTCGCGATGGTCGCCGGCGTTTCTGCCAGGCTGGTTCCGGTCACCACCACCACGACGATGGGCGAGGCTGGTCGAGGGACAGTCGGGAAATCGAACGGTGTCTCGATGTTTGGAGTGGCCGCCGGTGATCCCGGGCTCGGGGAAGACGCAGCCGGCGCCACCGGACTCGCGATTGCTGTTTTTGGTGATGGGGACGCCAATAGCACGGTTGGACTTGCTGGTGCTTCCGGACTGGAGGCTGGACTCCCTTCGTTGGTGGGAGAGGGAGTACCCTCGGGCGTCCGACTGATCTCGACCACCGCCGATGTCATCGGAGGGACGGGCGTGCCGGGGCCCTCGGGACTCGGGGCCGCACCTGGAGTGACACGCGCCGAGGTGGGTTCCGCAGAAACCGGTATGTCAGGAGAAGCCTCCGGCGATGTGGTGGCTGCCACTGCAGCAGGGGTGCCGGCGCCACCAGACGGACTCCCCGCCGGAGTGGCTGGCGGGGCGACGACACGGGCCGTTGCGGTGGGCTGTGGGGTCGCACTCGTGTCGCGCGTCGGCAGAATCAGGCCGATTATCGGGGATCCGCTCGATTCCGGCGTCGCGGATCGAGTTGCCGCACGATCGACGGCGACCTGGGTGAGGACGCTTGGCCCAATCGTGATCACCAGCTCGCTTGGTTGTGAGCTGGACCGGGTCAAAACGAGCGCGAGCAGGAGGCTGGCCAGCAACGCCCCCACAGCGATCAATGCGTTCGTGCGATTCAACATGTCCTCGCGATCCAGACATGGGCGGCGACCCGCACTGGGAGTTCGGAGCGGGAAGCGAGTGCCGCCTGCCCGGATAGATTCTTGCGCAGGTGCCGATTTTACCCCCGGCGACGGCAAATCCGCAGGCGATATGACGCCGAATGCTTGACAACCCGCACGGCTTCCCTATGCTTGCACGGAACTCTGCGATGTGAACGTACGATCATTCGAATCGATCGTGCCGATTGCATTGCCACCGGTCGTTCCGGGCTCGGTTGCCGAGCGAGCGTATCCCTATTGCAGGAGTAGTCATTTCTTGCCGCTGCGCCGGTCGACGCAATCAGGCGAAAGCCCAGGACCGAAGCCATTTTCGGGCGAATGGCTGAAAACCCCGCAGGAGCCGGTCCAGCCGAGCTCGCGTCGCCATCTCCCCGACTGGATGCCATCCGATCGGGTGCTGGCCGGTCTGCTGGTCGGTTTACTGATCCTGCTGATCTTGCCCTGGCGGCATTCGGGTGGGGTCAATACCACCCCGCCGGCAAGTGAAACGGCGATTGCCGCTATCCAGCCTGCCGCCACCCAGGCGGTGGCGACTGAAACGCCGACCGAGACTGTCGATCAAACGGCGCCGATCGAGACCGTCGACCAGGCGGCGCCCACCGAAGCGGCGACTCTCGAACCAACTCTGGCTCCGACCGAAACCGTCACTATATCGCCAACTACGGCGCCGAGCCAGCCGGTGACCGGCGACTCGCTGGTGCCCAATTATCGCATTCTGTCGTATTACGGCTTTCCCGGAGAGCCGAACATGGGCGTGCTGGGCGAGTACGATATGCAGACGTTGCTCGACAAGCTCGAGGCCCAGGCTGCCGACTATGAAGCGGTCGACGACCGGCCGTACAAGCTCGCGTTCGAGGTGATCGCCTCGGTGGCGCAGCAATGGGAAGGCGACGATGGCGACTATCTGGCCTATATCGGCGAAGACCAGCTCCAGGAATATATCGACTTCACCGCGGCCAACGATCTGTTACTCATTCTCGATGTGCAGTTCGGGCACCGAACCGTGCAGGACGAGATCGCGGCCATGGAGCCGTATCTGAAGTACCCGCATGTCCAGCTCGCGCTCGATCCCGAATTTGCGGTTGGCGGTGACGACGTGCCGGGTTCCGTCATCGGCAGTATCGATGCGACCGATGTCACCTACGCCCAAAACGAGCTGGCGCGCATCTCCGCGGACAACGGGATTCCTCCGAAACTTTTGATCGTGCACCAATTCAACTCCGCGTCGATTGCGAATCCAGAGCAGATCCAGCCGGTTCCGGGTGTGCAGCTCATATTGGAGGTCGACGGTTTCGGCACTCCGGATGAAAAGCGATCCACGTATGCGGTGCTGACCGGCGGTGGCCTGTTCGAGTTCCATGGATTCAAACTCTGGTACAACGGCCAGGATGACCCGATCATGACGCCGGACGAGGTTCTGGCGCTCGACCCGCAGCCCGATCTGATCATTTACCAATAGTGTCCCCGTCGCGCTCTGTACCCGGTCCCCCGGCGCGAGAGACAGGCATCGATGTCTGAGATTCCCAATCCCGAGATGCTGCGGCCATTGCCGGGCGATTCGGACCTGCAAGTCGATCTCGCCGACGGCGAAATCATCGCTCCGGCCACGGACGATCTGCCTGCTGAGCGGGAGCTGGTCGAGCCGGGACGTCACCTGCCGCCCCTGATCCGGGCATTGCGGCCAGTGCAATGGTCCAAGAACCTGCTGGTTTTCGCGGCGTTGCTCTTCTCGATGAATGTGTTCGACGCCTGGCGTGTCGTCCAGGCGATCGGCGCATTTGTGGTCTTTTGCATGGTCTCGAGCTCGATTTATCTGCTCAACGATCTCCGGGATCGCGCGCAGGATGCGCACCATCCGGTCAAGCGCTTCCGGCCGATTGCTTCCGGACAGCTTCGACTCAGGACCGCGCAGCTCGCCTCGGTCGTCCTGGCGGTCGCTGCATTGTTCGGCGCATTGCTGATCGACCGGGAGCTCTTTCTGGTCGTCGCTGGTTATTTGGCCCTGATGGTGGCCTATTCGCTGCGGCTGAAGCGGATCGTCCTGCTCGATGTGATCGTCATCTCGATTGGCTTCGTGCTGCGGGCCGCGGCCGGGGCGGTGGCCATCGACGTTCCGATCTCCCCCTGGCTCTATATCTGCTCGATGCTGCTGGCGCTGATGCTGGGATTTGGCAAGCGGCGGCACGAATTGCTGATGCTGCGGGATTCGGCGAGTCAGCATCGAGCGAACCTCGATGCCTATTCGCTGCCGCTGCTCGATCAGATCATCGCGGTCACATCGTCATCGGCGGTGGTGGCGTATTCGGTCTATACCTTCACCGCGCCGACGCTGCCGGAAAACCACTCGATGATGCTCACGATTCCGGTCGTGCTCTACGCGGTCTTCCGCTATCTCTTCCTGATCTACAAGGAACATCTCGGCGGCAGCCCGGAGCTATTGCTCATTCATGACCGCCCGACGCAGGTCGCAATTCTCCTTTGGGGCGCCGCGAGTCTGGCAATTCTGTATTGGAATTAGGTGTGCTGACGAGCGTCCGAACGTCTCGGAGCGGCATTGTCTGGCGGCACTCGCTGCGGCGAGGAGATTCCTTCGACTGCGCTCAGGACAGGCTTTTCCTTCGTCAGGATGACCGTCCATAAATCGTCGCGCCGTGTCGAGTCAGACATCGAGTGCAATAGGGGTGCTCAGATCTGGTAGTTCGTGCCGCGGAGGGCGTCGAGATCGGGAATGTCGTGCTGGTGCATGATGGTTAGCATCTCGCCCTGGACGCGGGCCGGCATCATGGGGCCGCGGTAGATAAAGCCGGTGTAGGTCTGGGCGAAGTGGGCGCCGGCCGATATGGCAGCGAGCACATCTCGTCCGGTGAAGATTCCCCCGGCGGCGACGATGGCGATCTGCCCTTCGACGAGTCGCACGAGCTTCCGCACGGTTGCGACCGAACGGGGCGCCAGTGGTTTCCCGCTCAGGCCGCCAGTTTCGCCGGCGTTCGCGGATCGAAGAGTGGCGGGGCGGTCGAGCGTCGTGTTGGTCGCGGCGATCGCGTCGACCTTGAACCGCAATGCGACCTCGACGATCTCTTCCAGCTCGCCATCGGTGAGATCCGGCGAGATCTTGAGCATCAATGGGCGACGCTGGCGGTGGATGCGTTCTTTCCGGATCGCGTTCAGGACGGCCGCCAGGGCATCCGCGCGCTGATGGGTGCGCAACCCTGGTGTGTTGGGTGAAGAGATATTGACGGCGACATAGGAACAATAGGGCGCCACCCGTTTCCAGGCAGTCGCGAAATCGTCTGGCGCGGTACCGGCTTCGACCGAACGCTTGTTGGGGCCGATATTGCAGCCGACCAGCCGGCTCGGTTGTCGCAGTCGAATCAGATTGTTGAGAATCGTTTCGACTCCATGGTTCGGAAAACCCATGCGATTGATCAACGCCTGGTCACTCGGCAATCGGAACATGCGCGGTTTGGGATTGCCTGGTTGGGGAACCGGGGTGACCGTGCCGGTTTCGACCGAGCCGAACCCGAGGGCCAGCAACGCTGGAAAGGCGATCGCGTTCTTGTCGAAACCGGCGGCGATTCCAAGCGGCAGCGAGATCTCCTGGTCGAAGATGCGCACGGCGAGCCGGCGGTCCGGAACCGGCGCGATTCGCTCGATCAGTTGCAGCACCAACGGATCCGCGGAGGCGGTGGACAGACTGACCATGGCTCGATCGTGCATGTGCTCGGGGTCGAGCCGAAAGAGTCCTGGCTTGCTGAGTCGGTAGAGAGCGTCGATCGCGCGTTCGGCCGAATTCATGCCCGCACGGTGGGATCGCCGAACGCCCCGAGAATGCGCAGCGCCGCATTGCGGCCCGGCGCACCGAAAACGCCTCCGCCCGGCCACGCGCCGCTGCCGCAGAGGTAGAGCCCATCGATTGGCGTCAGGTAATCGGAATAGCCGCGCACGGGACGATTGTCGAACATTTGGTCCGGCAGGATCTCGCCGTGGAAGATATTCCCGCCAGTGATGCCGATAGTCCGCTCGATGTCGGGCGGACCGAGTACCTGCATGTATTCGATGGCATCGGGCAGATTGGGCGCGTATTCGGCGAGGGTATCGACAATCGTCTGGCCGATCTCGTCGCGGCGCTCATCCCAGGTTCCTTCCGCCAGATCGTAGGGAGCGTATTGCACGAAAGCGCTGAGGGTGTGCTTGCCTTCCGGCGCGAGACCGGTGCCCTGCTCGGTGGCTGTCTGGATATAGACATCCATGAACGGATGAGCGGACGGCTTGCCCTGTTTGCAATCCTCCCAGGCGGCCTGCAGGTAGGCAATCGAGGGATTGATGACGATGCCGCCGGTGTGCTGCACGCCGATCTCGGTGCCGGGCATCGCCGTGAAGTTCGGGAGCTCGCCGAGCCCGACCAGCAACTTGACCACCGACCCCTTGATCTTCATCTGCTCGACCCCGGCAACGAGATCGGCGGGAAGATGTTTCGCGCCGACCATCTGCAGGAAGGTGCGATGCGGATCGGCGTTGGAGACCACGATGGGTGCTTCGACGCGGCGACCGTCGCTCAAGCGCACGCCGGTGGCGGCGCCGTTCGAGATCTCGATCTCGGAAACCTCGGCCGAGGTTTCGATGTCGACGCCGTGGTCCCGGCAATAGCCGCCGAGTGCCTGGGTAATCGAGCCCATACCACCGCGTACGAAGCCCCAGGCGCCCTGGTGGCCGTCGATGGAACCGATCAGGTGGTGGAACTTCACATAGGCTGTGCCGGCATCGTAGGGGCCGGCATTGACGCCGATCACGCCGCCGGTAGCATACGGCGCCTTGATCTTGTCGGACTCGAAATAGGAATCGAGCAGATCGGCAACACTGGTGACGGTCAGCGTTATCCAGTCGGCCGCGCCCTCGCGGCCGGAAAACGCTGCTTCCAGCTCCGCCTCAGTTGGCGCGGGCCGTCGCAGGAGTGGTTGCATCCGTTTCAGGATGCGGTCCCACATGGCCCAGTACTCCCCGTATGCCTTGGCATCCCGTTGCGAATGACGGGCGATCTGCTCGCGGGTGCGGTCCCCGTCCAGAAAGGCCATGAAGTAGTCGCCGTCTGGAAAGGGAACGAAGTAGGTCGGATCGAACGGCCGGACGTGATAGCCGTATTTCTTGAGCTTCAGGTCGTCGACCACCTCGGGCAGCAGCAGGTTGCAGACGTAGGAGCAGGTGGAAAGCCGGTAACCGGGGAAGGTGTCCTCGGTTACCGCCGCGCCGCCGATGATGTCGCGTCGTTCGAGCACCAGCACGCGTTTGCGGGCGCGAGCGAGGTAGCCCGCGGCGATCAGACCGTTATGACCCGATCCTATGACGATCGCGTCGTAGCGTGCCGCTTCGACCATGGATGCTCTCCCACCTGGGTGGCGTGCAGGACGCGAGGTTCCTACACGACACCGAAACATATGTTTCAGATTTCGCCGGCGCCGGCGTCGGCCGGGATTTCGAAGGCCTCGGCCAGCTCGTCGAGATACGCTTGCTCTTTCTCGCTGATGCGCTCGCCGCCAAACCCAAGGAAGCCGCCCGTCCGAGCGGCCGCGCAGACCGCCGCGGCGGTTTCCAGCAGCCAGAGTTTGTAGGCGGCCGCATCCTCGTTCGATGCCTTTGCCGCCAGAATCTCCGATGCCTGCCGTGCGCGCTCGATCGTATCGGGCACCAGGCGTTCGAGCCATTGCTCGCTGAGCTGTAACGTTTGCGCTTCGCCGTCGCCCTGACTCTTGTAATGTTCGAAGACGCTTTGCACCAGTGGGCTGGACGAATATTCGTTCGCGCGCCCGGAAAGCTCGGTCAAGCCGGTGGCTTGCTGAACCAGCAGACCGAGCTCCCCCGTTTCGTCGGCGCGCATGGAAGCCGCCAGCACGCGAATCGGGAGCTCCGTCAGGATGGACCATTCAACGGGGCTGTAAGAGGCGCTGTCCTGCATGGGTACCTGTCAGGGAATGATGGAAACCGCGGTGCCTTCCGGCGCCCAGCTATAGAGATATTGCGCAACGTCCATCGGAAGGTTAACGCACCCGTGGCTCATCGGTGCACCGAAATTCTCGTGCCAGTAGGTGCCATGAAGGGCATTGCCAAGATTGTCGAAGTACATCACCCAGGGGACGTCCTTGACTTCATATGCCTCGTTGTCGATCACGCCCTTCATCGTCTGGGTACGGAATTTGGTCAGGATCGTGTATGTGCCGACCGGCGTGGTGGTGGCGATACTGTCGGCGGTTCCGGTGCTCACCAGGGAGGCGGTCACTAACTTGCTGTCCTGATAGGCCCACATCGACTGGCGGCCGACCGAGACGACGATCTCCTTGGATGCGCCCTGCTGGGGGCCCGGTCCGAAATCCATGGCGCCGACGCCGACCACCGGCTCGCCCCCGGCAACGACCTGAGCGGGGTCGATTTTCGGCTCGACGAAGAGCACTTCGTCGTAGATCGGTATGGCGTTCGGTTGCTTGATCTTCTCGGTTGCCAGCTTCTGGATGCTGGCCGATTCGCTCCCAACTGCTCGAGGTGTGACCGCGAGCCCGTCTTTCCAGCGCAGCACCACCTTTTCGAAATACTGAGTGGTGTAGCCGTCCCTGGTGACGACCTCTTCGGTCAACGGCGCGCCGATCAGGCGCTCCCCGTCATGTTCGTTCCAGAAATCGAGGAATCCGTTGCGCACCGTGTGCTTGGTGCTGGCGAAGGATTTGCAAGCGGAGGCCGCCAGCGATCCGCAGGTTGCCGACTTTGTGAGAGAGAGTTTTTCCAGATCCTTGGTGTCGCGCTCGTAGGCTTCCTGGCCCAACGGGAGCGTTTGCACCTGCCATTCGACCCGCTCTTCCTCGGGCACATAGACGATCGCCATGTGCTCGAAATATTGCACATACCGGTCTGCTCGGTCATAGCCTTCGATGGTGAGGGGGGATTCCCATTCTTCGGTGATCGGTTGCCCGAGCAGCTCTGGATATTCGCGCCAGAGATCGAGGAAATAGCCGTCGATCGTATGACCAGCGTCCTCTATCCAAACTGTGCGCGGCGGCGACCAATCCTGCGCCGACACGGGCGCGGCGATCGATCCAAACAGCAATCCGATGATCGCCAGGGCGGCTGCAATCGCTCCGGCGCGATTCGATGCGGGTCGCACCGGTACCCCCTTGTGCATACCGTGCGGATGGACATGTCGAACGGTATCCCGGAGATGACTTAGCAACGGGGCCATCCCGATCCGTTCGAACTGCGGGCGCATGCCACGCAACCACTATAGTTGTCGCCTGAATAGCCGTCCATCCGTACGTTCGCCTGAAACTGCCGCCTGAGAACTCACTGATATGCCTTCGAGCCATTCGACCCAGCTCGATCCCCGAATTCGCCCCAGACAATGGCTCGATCCTGCCCCGGTGCCGCTGGAGCTCGATGCGTTGCACGAACACAAGTTGCTGCATGCGCTCTTGTACCGGCGGGGATTGCGGGATCCCGCGGAGGCAGTCAGTTTTCTCGGTGCGGATGCCCGGCACGATCTGGATTCTCAATTGCTGCCCGATTTCGACCTGGCGGTCGAGCGGATTGCCGCCGCGGTTCGCAACGGGGAGCGGATCGGTATTTTCGGAGATTACGACGCGGATGGCACCACCTCGGCCGCGATTCTCGGGCTGGCGCTCCGGGCGGCCGGCGCCGGTCAGCGCACCCATATCCGCCTGCCGCACCGCTCGGAAGGCTACGGCCTGAGCGGAACCGCGGTCGACGAATTCGCCAGCGCGGGGGTGCAGCTACTGGTCGCGCTGGATTGCGGCAGCTCCGACCACGGACAGGTCGTCTACGCTCAGGCGCTGGGCATGGATGTCGTCATTGTCGACCACCATCAGATGCACAACGACGTCCCCGAAGGGGCGATCGTCGTGTCGGCCTACCGTCCAGACGGTGGCACCTATAAGGAGCTTTCCGCCGCCGGGCTCACGTGGCTGGTGGTCGATGGTCTCTACGAGGCCGGAGTCACCATCGCGCCGGACGGCCAGGGCCCCGAAATCTATCTCGATCTGGCTGCGCTTGGGTTGATTGGTGACGTTTCTCCGATGACCGGCGCCAGCCGGACCCTGACGCGGGCCGGATTGGCGCAGATGGTTCGCCATCCGCGGCCGGGTATCGCCGCGCTGGCACAGACTGCCAAAGTCGACCTTGGCCATCTCACGACGACCGATGTGTCGTTCCGCATCACGCCGCGCCTAAATGCCGCCGGCCGCATGGCCGACCCATCGCTGGCGCTCGATCTGTTGCTGGCTCCAAATCCCGCAGTGGCCTATCAGCTCGTACTAGAGCTGGAAGAGCTCAATTCGCTACGGAAAATCGCCACTGACCAGATCACGCGTGATGCCGAGCAGCTCATCCGCGAGCAGGCCGCCTGGCAGAGCCAGCCGATCGTCGTAGTCCGCTCTGAAGGCTGGCAACCGGGCGTCGTCGGCATCGTCGCGGCCAAGCTGGCGGAAGCCTACGATCGGCCGGCGGTGGTCCTCGTCGAAGAAAATGGGGTGTTGCGCGGCTCGATGCGCTCACCGGATGGATTCGATGTGGCGAGCGCCTTGAAGTCATGTGCGCCGCTCTTGCGCTCGCATGGCGGGCATCGATTGGCCGGAGGTCTCAGTCTGGACGTGGCGCACGCCGATGCGCTTATCGAGCAGCTCGGCGCGCTGGCGGCCGAGCGCACGCCGGAACCGTTACCAATCTTGCAGCTGGATGCCGAATTGCAGGACAAACATTTGAATCTGGAGATCGCCCGATTGGTCCGCTCACTGGAGCCTTTTGGACCAGGCAACGAAGAGCCGGTGTTCGTGTTGCATAACACCCGGTTGCACAAATATGACGTCATGGGCCGTGACAAGCAGCATTTGACCCTGACCATCGGCAACGGCCGGCCGGTTCGCGCCGCGTTTTTCAATGCCGCGCCGCGCTCACGCGAGTTGGTCGGTCTCCGCCATGTCGATGTCGCCTTCACGTTGGGCGAGAGCGACTGGAACGGTCCAAAGCTCGATGTGCATATCAAGGATTTCCGGGTCGCGGAGGGAAATTAGGAGCTGGGAGTACAGTTCGACCAAACTCTCAATTCCCGACTCCTAGAGATCCGAGATGACTGGGCCGGTGGCCGGTATTTGGGTGGCCGGGTAGGTTGGCCGGTCGGGTTCGATGCGATCCTGATCGCGGCGCGAGCGGACGATTTCCCGGTCGGCGTCGAAGTTGATTGCCGCGGCGATCACCTGGTCCATGGTTTCGACGAAAACGAATTCCATATCCCGGCGAACATTCTCCGGAATGCGTATGACCTCGCGCCGGTTTTCCTCCGGCAGAATCATGCGCCGGATACCGTGCCGGTGGGCGGCGAGCGCCTTGTCCTTGACTCCGCCGATGGCGAGCACCCGCCCGAGCAACGTGATCTCGCCGGTCATGGCGGTGTCGTTGCGTACCGGGCGACGCATGAGGGCAGAAATCAGCGCCGTCGCCATGGTGATGCCGGCTGACGGGCCGTCCTTTGGCGTTGCCCCCTCGGGTAAATGGATGTGCAGATCGAGCACTTCGCGGAAATTCATTGGGATGCAGAGCTGGTCGGTGCGTGACCGCGCATAGGAGAGCGCCGCCTGGGCCGATTCCTGCATCACATCGCCAGCCCGGCCGGTGATGATCAGCGTGCCCTTGCCCGGCATGGTCGCGACCTCGACCGGAATCAGCTCGCCGCCGATCTCGGTCGTGCCGAGACCGATCGCGACGCCGATCTGGCTGTCGCCAATTTCGTGGTCGACCTGGAAATGCCGTGGTCCGAGATACTGTTCGATGCGGTCGACGGTAATTGGCTGGTCGGCATGCCGGCCGCGCACGACTTCGCGCGCGACCTTGCGGCAAACCGCCGCGATCTCCCTTTCGAGCTCGCGCACACCCGCCTCGCGAGTGTAGCCGCGAACCAGAAAGGTCCAGGAGGCGGGCGGCAGATCGACATTCTCCGGTTTGAGCCCATGCGCGGTGAGCTGCCGGGGCAGGAGATAGCGCCGCCCGATCTCGACTTTCTCATCCTCGGTATACCCGGAGACTTCGATGATTTCCATGCGATCGCGTAAGGGTCGCGGCACCTGCTGCATATAGTTGGCGGTCGTGATGAACAGGACTCGGGAGAGGTCGTAAGGCGCGTCGATGAAGTGGTCGGTGAAGGCGGCGTTCTGCTCAGGATCGAGCACTTCGAGCAGGGCCGCCGAGGGATCGCCCCGGAAATCGGCGGAGAGCTTGTCGATCTCGTCGAGCAGGATGACTGGATTGGTGGTGCCCGCCTGCTTCATGGCGTTGATGATGCGGCCGGGCATGGCGCCGATGTAGGTGCGCCGGTGACCGCGAATCTCGGCCTCGTCGCGCACGCCGCCCAGGCTGACCCGCACGAACTCGCGGCCCATCGAGGCGGCAATCGAGCGCCCGAGGCTGGTCTTGCCGACGCCTGGAGGGCCGGCGAGACAGAGAATCTGCGACGAGGATCGGTCGGCTATGCCGTTATCGGTGCGCAGCTTGCGTACCGCCAGGAAATCGAGAATGCGGTCTTTGACCTGTTCGAGTCCGTAGTGATCGGCATCGAGGAGCTTTTCAGCCTCGTCGATGTCGAGCCGGTCGACCGATTGTTGCGACCAGGGCAGCGCCAGCATCACATCGAGATAGGTACGGACGACGGTCGCCTCAGCCGACACTGACGGCATGCGCTCGAGGCGTGATACCTCGCGCAGCATTTTCTCCTCGGTCTCGGCGGGCATGCCGCAGCTCTTGAGCTTCTGCCGAAAGCCATCCAGCTCATTGCCGCCTTCACCGGAGAGCTCGTCATGGATCGCCTTGAGCTGCTGCGTCAGGTAGTACTCGCGCTGTTGCTTTTCGACTTGCTCGCGCACACGGTCCTGGATGCGGGTTTCCAGCTCGGCGACATTGAGATCCTCGGCCAAATGGACCGCGATCTCTTCCAGGCGATTGATGGGGTCGACCAGCTCCAGGAAATGCTGGCGGCGACCGGTTTCGGTCACGATCTGGGTCGCCAGCAGATCGGCCAGGTGCCCCGGGTCGTTGGCCCGTTGGACCATGTCCAGGATTTCGGGTGCGATCTTTTCGCGAGCGTCGTTGTAGCGGCTAGTCAGCTCCTGGACGTGCTGGATCAGCGCGCGGGTATCGGGCGAATCGTTCTTGGGCTCGCGCAGCTCATCGGCGGCGACCGTGAAGTAGGGCCGCGCGGTATCGAACTGGCTGATGCGAACGCGGGCAATGCCTTCGAGCACGACCTGGATGGCGTTACTCGGTTGCCGCTCGACCGACACCAGCTCGACCAGCGAGCCGATAGCAAAGAGGTCGTCGGGTGTGGGGTCCTCGGCGTCCGCGTCGCGGTGCGCGGTGACAACCAGCCGGCGACTGCCGGAAAGGGATTCCTCGACGGCCTGGATCGACCGCGGCCGGCCAACCAACAGGGTGACGATGTTGCGGGGGAAGATGACGACGTTCTTGAGCGGCAAGAGCGGATATCGGTGCGCGTAGAGCTCGTGACGACTCATCGAGTAAGGCTCCCCCAGCCGGTGGCGATACAAGCGTCGGTGTGCGTCGCGATCTCGAGACGAGTCGTGGAAGGATGGGATCTCCGGCGCATCGCGGACCCCAAAGCTGCCAGTCTGGACATGTCCGCTGGGCTAGCATACCACTCCGAGCGGGCAGATGTACGTACGGGTAAAGCGAATATGCGCCGGCAACCCGGGGTATCGAATGGGCGCGAACGTACGTTTAATCCGGCTTGTGCGCCTTGAGCATCACTTCGACGATTCGGTCGATATCGTCGGTCACGATCAGACGGTCCAGATCGCCCGGCGCGATCAGCCGGCTGCCCAACACATCCTGGTCGATCCAGTCGATCAGCGGTTCCCAGAACGTTTGTCCATACAGGATCACCGGGAAATTGTCGAGCTTGCCGGTTTGGATCAGCGTCAGCGCTTCGAAGAGCTCGTCGAGCGTGCCGAACCCGCCGGGAAAGATGACGAATCCTTCCGCGTATTTGACGAACATGACCTTCCGCACGAAGAAATAGCGAAAGTTCAGCGGCAGATTGACAAAGCTGTTCAGCCCCTGTTCGTGCGGAAGCTGGATATTCAAACCGACCGAGCAGCCGCCCGCCTCGTAGGCGCCCTGATTGGCCGCTTCCATGATCCCGGGGCCGCCGCCGGTGATGACGGTGAAACCGACTTCGGCGAGCTTGCGCCCGGTTTCGCGCGCCGCAGCGAAGTAGGGTGTTCCGCGGCCAATGCGAGCCGATCCGAAAATCGAGATTGCCGGCCCGAGCTCGGCCAGCGCATCGAACCCCTCGACGAACTCACCTTGCATGCGCATGATCCGCCAGGGATCCGTGTGCGTGAACGCTGCTGCCCGCTCGCGCTCCTCGGGGGACCAATCGAGCAGGATTTTGTCGTCGGTGGGACGTCCCTGATAGACCGATCGGTTGATGGTCGGGTTGGTGACCAGATGATCGCTGTCCACCCATCCCAGTGCGGCGACTGCCGATTTTCGTTCACGAGACATCTGCGCCCTCCGGCATGCAGGTCGGTGGATCGGTAGACTTTGGCGGATCCATTGTGGCAGCCGTCGAGCGGTTCGCCATGGAAATCAAACACCGAATCGTCACATTGCACAGGGAGCCAGCGTGCCCAGATCGATCTCTTTCGCGTTCTTGCGTCGCTGGGTTCCCATTGCACTTGCGCTCATTGTGGCATGCGGGCTGCTGGCAGCATGCGGCTCCGGCAAGAAGGATGCGTCTGGCGTAACCGACACGGCCGCCCCGACCGAAACGCCGGAAATCGCCCCGACGGCGCTCTCTGGGTCACCACGTATCGGTGAGGCAATCTGGGCCACGTCCATCGACCCAGAAACGGCGGCGCCGATCGTCGCGGCCACACCGGTCGTTGGGGATACCACCATTTATGCGGTATTCCCAATCCTCTCCCTCCCGGCCGGTTCGCAGCTCGTTGCGAGCTGGTACTTCAATGACACCACACTCGACACCCTCGATTCGGCGATGCGCATCGATCGCGACCGCGTCTCGGGATGGGTCGAATTCCACATCGAACGCACCGGTTCTGAGCCTTGGCCGGACGGTGCGTACGAGATCGTTGTGACCGATGGGACAAACGAGCTCCAGCGGGCGAATATAACGATTTCTTAGTGTAGGAGCGGCAAAAATCGAAGCAACAACGCCTTGAAACCTTGGATTGCGGGATGGTACGCTCCACCGTGCGCGCGTCGCTCGAGTACCGTATTCGACCCAGTTTGGTTTCTTCGAATCTGCTCTGGACCGGCTCGTATCGACGCCACGGGAAGGGCGTTTCCAGACTTCGCGCACATCCCTTCCAATCGAACGGGGGAACCGCTCTGTGGACGACCACGGCAAACGCGACCTGCGAGCCCGACCGGGCAGCGATTGCAGCGCTGCCGAGTGCATCGAGCCTGTGCAGCCAACAAAGGAGCTTTCCACTCCCGAGGCGACACCGCCGCTCACCTTACGTCCGTTCGTCTGGCAGCGTGGGCGCCGGCTTCTACTCCTCGAGCGGGAGATGGGCACCTGGGTGCTGGCTGAGCTGGAGTTCGAACCAGACATCTGCCGCTACACCGAGCTGCGCCGGGCGTTCTATCGCTGGGAGCGGGAAGCGATTGGCGCCCTGCTCAGCCGCACGATCGCGTACGGCGACCAGGCGGCTGCCGAATCAGCCGACCTGCTCGACACCTGGATGCGGCGCCGGCGCTGAGTCTGCCGGGCCCGACGCATGATAATCGAGACTGCTATGTATTCGAAGCTCGGCACTTCCCGAGCTTTTCACTTTTCGTGGTTCCTGCGGTGAAACCTCCGCTAGACGGGCTGACACAGAGGCCCTTTGCTACGACCGCGATGGCTTTTCACGCGGCGATAGCACTGGCAATCAGCACATTTACTCGGAGAGGTGGAACGCCTTCTCGCCGGCTCGAATTTCGACAGGTAGTTGGTTCGCTTCCGGCGGCAAGGGACACGACCATCCGTCACCATAGGCGCAATACGGGTTATAGGCGTAGTTGAAATCGACCGTAAGCTTGCCGTTCGGCTTCTCCTGCGGGTCGATGTAGCGGCCGCCCGTGTAGGTTTCCAGCCCGTTGGTCGTGTCGGCGAACGGCAGGAAGTAGCGGCCCCGGTCGTAATCCTTCAGCAACGTCAGCTCATATTCCCCGTTGCCGACAAGAAACGTTACTTTGCCGGCAATCTGAAAGTCGACCTGCTGGTCGTCGCTCGTATCGAGGTTCAGTGGCTGGCCCTGGTTCTCGGTGGCGTCGATTTCGAGCTCGAACTGCAGGGCGGGGTCGTAGTCGAAATAGGCCAGGCCATCGAAATGGTGCTGTTGCTCGTGATCGAGTGGCGAGTGCGCGCCGGACGCGAAGTATTCGTCCTTGTGTTTGCGGAAATCGTCGAGTCGCTTGTTGGCCGTCATTCTGTCGTCCCCAGACGTATCCACGGGTCTTTCCAAAAGTGTAGGGGCTGCGCGCGACCGTTGCCGGTGGTTCTGTGAGGCCAAGCAGGGCTCGTTCACGGGTAAGGACAATCCCCTGTGGTTGTCCTTACCGCACCGAACGTATCTCTTGGTGGGGAACGTTCGCTCTTCGCTTTTCAGTGAAGAGAGCCGCCAACCTGGAACGACGGTGTCCAGACCGAGGGCAACCAAAGGGGGTTGCCGTCTACCGAAGGGAGAGCCGTTCTCTCGACACACCCCAGACTCATGGCCTCCAATCCACTGATTGCTCCGGCTTCTTGCGGATGCTAGGCTAGCCGCGCATGCGTATGGGGTGGAATCGCTCCTGCAGGGAGAGCGCGGAATGTCCCAGTCTTCGGTGCCAATTGGAGTGTTCGATTCAGGGCTTGGCGGTCTGAGCGTTCTGCGCGCATTGCGGGCGCAGATGCCGGACGAGTCGTTCGTGTATCTGGCCGATTCCGCATTTTGCCCATATGGCGACAAAGACGATCTAACGATCGAATCCCGGGTGCATGAGCTCGTCGGCGCGTTGGCCGATCGGGGCAGCAAAGCCATCGTGATTGCCTGCAACACAGCCTGCGCCGTGGCGCTTGGCTCATTGCGTGCGAGCTATTCCTTGCCGATCGTCGGACTCGAACCGGCGGTCAAGCCCGCCATTCTGCGCTCGAAGCACCGGCGGGTGGCCGTGCTGGCAACACCGCGCACCGCGCGCGGTGAAAAGCTTCGCCGGTTGATCGAAACGTACGCGGACGGTGTGGTCGTCGAGACGATTCCTGCGCCCGGCCTGGTCGATCTGATCGAAGCCGGGCACGTGCAGAGTCGTGAAACCCGATATCTCCTCAGCCAACTGCTCGAGGGACCGCTGGCCCGCGGATGCGACGCGGTCGTGCTGGGTTGCACGCACTATCCGTTTCTGGCCGGGGTGATTGCCGAGATCGCCGGACCGAGTGTCGCCATTCTCTCCAGCGGCAAGCCGGTTGCGCGCCAAACCGAGCGCGTGCTGGAGCGCGACGGATTACGCGCCCACTCGGCAAGGGCCGGCGATTGCACTTATCTCACCACCGGCGACGCGCTCATCTTCGAAGCGATGGCGTCCCGTCTCCTTGGAACCGCGGTCCGAGCGCAGTTCCTGGCACTGAACAACACCTTGGCGATCTCTTCGTGAACGTTGGTGTCGTGCAGGCACGGCGCGGATTCCGTGCCCCACGCTCAGGGGGCCGGGTTATAGCCGCCGGTCACGGATTGAAATTCACGGCGGCGTGGACGGCTTCCTTCTCGGGTTGGTTGTAGTCGATTGGCTCGTAGGTCGAATAGGTCAACGTTTCGGAGAGCGTCACCCGGAACGGTGGATCCGCGACCAGACCAGCAATGCCGGCTCGTTCCACCAGTGCCCCGTCGACGACCTCCAGCACGCGGATATCCTCGACGCGGTTCGGTCCCATGCCGCGCTCACCGGCGACCCGGAGATAGGTGATATCGGCCGGGTCGATGCCCATCAGCGCGGTGCCGATCGTATCCAGCGCGGTCTGATTCGTGCTTGCCAGCGCCATCCCCATGGGACGGTCGTTGCCGTTGCGAAACCCGGTACCATCGCGCGGCACCAGCGCATCGACGATGTTCAGATCGGGTGTGCGCGCCAGCGAAATATCGCAAATCTTGTGCGCCCAGCGTTCGTGTGAATCGATGACCGAGCTTTCCAAGCCGTTCCCGCCGCGGTCGCCATCGAACCGGGGGAACATGGTGCACATGTGCCGCTCCTCGAGCGGCACCACGATCCCCTGGAGATTCTTGATGCTGATGGTGGTGACCGCGAGGTTGTGGGTGCGCATCTTCGGGATATTGATGAAATACGCGTCCGGATCCCACACGGTCTTGCCGATGGGCATTTGGTCGAAAACGACGCCGTCCGGAATGTCGACTCGCACGAAGTCGTCCGCGTTCAGATCGACCAGCTCGAATCCCAGCTCGTCACGCAGGACGTCGTAGCCGACATTGGCGTAGTGCACGCGCATATCGCGGCTCTCTTCGCCACCGCCGCCCTCGGCCACGGAGATCGCGCCCGGGGCGAACCCGCTCGCGACCAGGTATTCGACGATGCCCCGCAGAAAGGCTGGGTGCACGGTGATGCCGGAGTCGGGAGAAACGCCGTGCACCACATTGGGTTTCAGCGTCACTTTGGGTTTGTCGATCTCGGGCCGCAACAAATCGAGCAGGGTGCGCGACGCGGTCGTGAATGCTGCGTCCGGATAGGGATAGGCGCCGGGCGAGCGGTAGAGAATGACGGTATCGGGACGGTTCCAGTCGTGAGTCGGCATTGGAAATCCTCGGTTCAGAACTCGGGCGAAAAGACGGCGCGGCAGGGAGCGCCGCAGGAATCGACCAGTGGAATCGGCAGCACGGTCAAGCGGCCGCGAGGTGCCTTCGTGGCGCCGAGATTCACCAATGGCGCCAGGATCATGGCCCCGCTGCCGAAGAGCACCATATTGACGCCCTGACCCTCCGATCCGACCGGATCGTCGTAACAGGGCATGTCGCCGCCCAGAATCGACACGCCGCGCTCCACGATCCAGCGCATTGCCTCCAGGTCGAAATGGGGCGATTGCATGACGAAGGTCTCGCTATTGTCCCGGTGCGCTTCCCAGCCGGTCTGCACCAAGAGCGCATCACCTGGATCGAGCTGGGTCACCGATGCGGCGAGATCGGCCACAGTGATGTGCTCGCGCGGCCCGCGCGGAATGCGGGCGATGGTCGCAGAGACGAAAAACCGCTCCAGCGGTATCCGATCGATCGACGGCGCTCCCGGGATCAGGTGCTTGGCGGTTTCCAGATAGGTGCCGGCCAAGGTCGGCATGGCGAACCAGTCGGCTTCCCAGCCGCGCTCCTCGATCGTCGCCCAGCGGGAATGCTGGAAAGGCGGAATATCAGGCATCGACGGGGTGTAGCTCCACATACCGGGCTCGAGCGGCCCGGTCAGGTCGATGCGGGTGGACATCGTGGCGAAATTGGCCCCTTGCACGATGGGAACGACTAGGCGAATTTGGAATCGCCGCCACCGCTGCCGCTGGTGGTGTCGGCAGGTTCGATGTCGTTCGCCAGCTCAGCCCCACGGGCGGTCAGCTGCATCTGCCCGGTGGTGGAGCCCGGCACCGGCTCGACCAGCTTTTGCTGCAGCAGTTTGGTGTGAGCAGCTTCGAGACGGGTTTTCCCTTCGCTTGGCAGCAGGGCCACCAGCTCCGAAAGGGTGGCGCGGTCGTTGCGTTGCAGCGCCGTGATCATCGTTCGTTCGACGTTGTCGAGCGCGTTGTGGGGCATTGGGAACCTCCTTATGGCTACCAATAGATCATAGCGTCCCGGAAAAGCGCGGCGAGATCGTCTTCCGATGCCGGCCGGGGTGAGAGCTTGGTAACGCGGTGCTGGGGCACGGTGCCTTTGACGAGCTGCGGGATATCCGACTCGGTGAATTCGATTGCCGACAAGCCATTCGGCATGCCGGTGCGGCGCATGATGTCGATCAGCCGGTTGGCGAGCACCTCGCCGGCATCGTCCGGCCCAGCTCCGGTGATATCGGCGCCAAGCAGGCGCGCTGCTTCCAGATGCCTGGCGGGATCGGCTTGCGCGGTGAAGCGGAAGACCGCGGGCGCATTCAGGATGACCGAAATCCCGTGCGGCACGATCGGATGATCGTCGGGATACCCCTCAGGAATATACGAGCGCACCATGCCGGAGATGGGGTAGGACATGCCGTGCGGTAGGTGCACGCCCGAATTGCCGAATCCAATGCCGGCATACGCGGCGGCGAGCATCATCTGCCCGCGCGCTTCGAGATTCTCTGGCTCGAAGACGACTTGCTCGAGATTTGCCGCGACCATTTCCATCGCCCTGGTCGTCCAGATATCGCTGATCGGGTTGGCGCCCTGATAGGCCGGGCGCAAACCCGGCCGCTCCGGGGCGGGGCGGCTATCGAACGGGATAGCGGTATAGGACTCGATGGCATGACTGAGCACATCGAGCGCCGAGCTGGCGCTGACCATCGGCGGCATCGAAACGGTGTTGAGCGGATCGAGAATGCCCAGCGCCGGCCGCAAAGCCCGATGGGCGATACCGGTTTTCACGTGCATCGACGTCAGATCGAAGATCGCCGTGCCTGTGGTCTCGCTGCCGGTTCCTGCTGTTGTCGGAATCGCGATGAGCGGTTTGAGCTTGCCGGGTACCGGCTTGCCCTCGCCGATCGGCGCATTGACATAGGTGAGGAAATCGGCCGGCCAGGTGGAATAGAGGTTGGCGCCCTTGGCGGTGTCCATTACGGAACCGCCACCGATAGCGACGAAGGCGTCGAAGCCGCCGTCGTTCGCGAAGTCGATCGCTTTCTTGAATGAGACGTCGGTTGGCTCGACGCGCACGTCGCTGAAGAGCGCATAGTCGACGCCGGCGCTCTTTAGTGCATTCTTCGCCGTAGTCACCGCGTCGTGGTATTGCAGGTAGGGATCGGTCACCACCATGACCCGGGTCGCGCCGAGACCTTTGGCATCCTCGCCGACTTCGCGGGTGACCCCCGGCCCGTACTTGATTGCCGAGGTGTCCATGGTGAATGCGGATTCGAACGACATTGAATCTCCTTGTCGCCAAATGAGTTCGCGAACCGATGGAAGTATCTCACCATCCCGCGGTCGTCAGGCTCATACGATCGAATGCCGTCAGGAGGTGGGCAACACGGTCAGGCGCGCATTCGCTGGGTCGAGGATCAACGAGATTGGATCGGTCAGCTCACCGACGAAGCGGCCGCTTGCGCCGGACCGGCGGAACGCCATGATGAAATTGCCAAGCCATGGATCAAGAATCGCGCGGGCTGCATAGTTGCTGCCGGCCTCATCCGCGAGCAGCAGCGGCCCCGGCGCGAGCTCGAATGGTCCGAATGGTGTGTCGGACAGCAGATAATGTGTGCCGATCCAGGTCGCCGGGTTTCCGTCCAGATTGGCGTGTTTGGCGGTGCAAAAGAGCATCGCCCATCGCTCGCCAAGTGGAAAGATCTGGGGCACCTCGATCTCGCCGAAGATGCCCGGCGCGGCAACAGGCGCCCCGGGTGTCCAGTGGATGAGATCGTCCGAGGTTGCGATGCCCACGACGGCGTAGCGGTCGGGCGGTTCGCCCGCGGCCGAGGCGGTGTAGTACATCAGCCATTGGTTGTCGTATCGCAGGATCCAAGGATCGCGGCAATCCGAGCGGTTGCCGCCGTCATCTGCTGGTGCTTCGTACCAAGGCGATGCGGCCTGCATGATTGGATTTTCTGGGGCTTTGGTCCAGTGGGAAAGGTCGTCGGATACGGCCAGGCCGATCCGCTGGACATTGCCCGATTCGGGAGTCGAGCGACCGGTGTAGAAGAGATAGCTCTTGCTGTCATGGCGGGTGACCGAGCCGGTCCACTGGGTCCAATCGTCCCAGGCGCCGGGATCGCCGAGCGGCAGAATTAGCCCGAGATACGTCCAGTCGATCAGATTGGTCGAAATGGCGTGTCCGATGCGCGCCTGGTCATGCCGCATCTCGGGATCCGGCAATGCGCGCGGCGCTTGCAGGAAATAGCAATGAAATGGCTCGCTCGCGTCGAGACGCGGAGCGAGCCAGAAATCCCAAACGAAATTGTCGTCGAGATAGAGTGTCATGCCAACCGGTGAGCTACCCCTTGATGGCGCCCGCGGTCAACCCGGCCAGAATCTTGCGCTGGAAGATGAGCACCAGCACGACGAGCGGGACGGTCACGACGACGGCCGCGGCCATGATGCTTCCCCACGGCTCGTCGTACTGCGTATTTCCGCGGAAGCTGGCGATGGCCGGCTGCACGGTGCGGGCGGCATAGGTGTTGGTGAAGGTCAGTGAGAAGAGGAACTCATTCCATGCCGCAATGAAGGCGAGCAGACCGGTTGTTACCAGCCCCGGCATCGCCAGTGGCAGCATGATCTTGTAGAACGCCTGGAAGGGGGTCGAGCCATCGACCAGGGCGGCTTCCTCCAACTCGCCTGGCATCGCCTTGAAGAAGTTCGCCAGCACCCAGACGGTGAATGGGAGCGTGAAGGTCATATAGGTCAGCACCAGGCCGGGGATGGTGTTGTACAGCTCGAACTGCCGCATCATCTGGAAGAGCGATCCCAGGATGGCGATTGCCGGAAACATCGTCATCGCGAGAATGACATACAGCGTCGCGTTGCGGCCCCGGAACTTGATGCGGCCAAGCGCGTAGGCTGCCAGCGCGCCGAAGATCAACGCGATGGTGACGGTGGCGACCGACGCAATGATCGAGTTCCGCAGGGCGTACAGAAAATTGCGCTCGTGGAATACATAATCCAGGTTGCCCCAGTAGAGCTTCGAGGGAAGATATCGCGTCGGAGTCGAGCTGATGTCCTCGTTCGGCTTCACTGCCGCCAGGACTGCCCAGACGAAGGGGAACAGGGTGTAGATCAGGATGAAGATCACCAGCAGCCAGAACAGCAGTTTGAGAACCACGTCGCTGATCTTGAGTTTCCGGCGCTTCAGAGGCTGATCGGTGGGAAGGGTGGAGCGGTCGTATGCGACGGTAGCCATCTCAGACTTCCTCCACCTTCACGAGGCGCGTATAGATCAGAACGAAGACACCGATGCATAAGAAGATGATGACGCTGGCGGCCGATGCGCGCCCCAGGCGGTCACCATCCACGAGGGTATTCTGCGTGAAAATCGACAGGGTCAGGGTACTGACGCTGGATCCGAACATGACGTAGATGACGTCGAAGACGCGGAAGGCATCGAGGGTACGGAAGATCAGCGCCACCAGGATGGCGGGACGGAGCAGTGGAAGTGTGATCTGCCAGAACTGCTTCCATTTGCCGGCGCCGTCGACCACGGCCGCCTCGTAGACATCGCCTGGGATGATCTGTAATCCGGCCAGCAACAGCAGCGCCATGAAGGGCGTGGTTTTCCAGACATCGACGGCGATCGCGCTGGGAAGCGTCAGGTTCGGCCTGGCAAGAAATGCGATTTTGTTTTCCGGAAAGATGCCGGCCAGGTCGTCGCCAATGAAGGGGATCCACGAAACGGCGCGCGGTAGTTGATTCACCAGCACGTCATTGATGACACCGTAGTTGTCGTTGAGCATATATGCCCAAAGCCGTGACGACACAACCGTCGGAATGGCCCAGGGAATCAAAATCGCGGTGCGCACCAATCCCCTGGCTTTGAACTGCGAGTGGATGATTAGCGCCACAATCATACCGAGCAGTAGCTCGAGCGTGACCGAAGCAACGGTGAACTTCAGCGTATTTTTGAATGCAATGCGGAAGGTATCGCTTTCCCACAGATAGCGATAGTTATTGAACCCGATATTTTCGACGGCCCGGTTACTTGCCAGTCGCGCGTTCGTGAAGCTGAGGCGGAAACTCTGGACGAGCGGATACAGGGCGACGACGGCGACGATGAGAATGCTGGGCAGCACCATGAGCCACGCCAGCCGCTCACGCGACTTGGCCCATGACGTCTGGGGCCGGTCGGACACCTTGATCGATTTCGACTCGGCTGACGGAACTACGGCACCAGCAGGAGCGTTCTGGCTCATGGCAACCCCGCTTCGATATTGATATATCGATGCCGGGCGGGAGTTGCCCCGCCCGGCTCACGATTGAACGGTCCGTTAGCGCACCGGACCGGTGCTGGCGCCTAGTCGGACTCGAAGACGGCGTTCATGTCCTTTTCCATTTGGGCAGCGGCATCGGCAGCGCTCTTGGCGCCGGCGAGGGCCTGATTGAGCTGCTGGTAGAAGATCGTGGAGAGCTCTGGATAGAGATCGCCGGTTTGCGCCGACGGTCGACCAACCGCACCCTCGAAGATCGACTTCATCTGCGGGATGAAATCGCTGGCCTCGGCCAAAGCCGGGTCGTCATATACCGCCGGGATGGTGGGCATGTGGGTGCGCTCGATCGCATACGAGAGCTGCAGCTCGGGGCTCACCATGTATTTGACGAACTCGATGGCGGCGTCCTGGTTCTCGCTGTACTTGGACACCATCATCGACCAACCGCCGATGGTCGCCGCGCTCTTGTCTTCCGCCCCTTCGCCCTTTGGCAGCGGCGAGAAGCCAACTTTGCCCTTGGTCGCGTCGCTGTCCTGGCTACCGGCGTACATATACGGCCAGTTGCGGGCAAAAGCAGCGTTGCCAGCGACCCAGATATTGAAGGTTTCGGTCTCGGTATAGGTCGTCACGCCCTCGGGGGAGATGCCGTTGACCCATTTGGAGGCGCGGTCCATCGCGGCGATCGCTTTGTCGTTGTTGACGGTGACATTGCGATCGGTGTCGATGATGGTGCCACCGCCCTGGGAGACCAGCCATTCGAGACCGTTGCAGGTCAGGCCCTCATAAGCCTTGCCCTGCCAAACGAACCCGGTGAAGTCCGGATTGCTGGCGTTCTCGCCTTCCTTGATCGCTTGTGCAGCGGCTTCGAGGTCGGCCCAGGTGGCAGGAGCCTCAAGGGAGTACTTCTCGAGCAGGTCGGTACGGTAGTAGAGCAGGCCGGCGTCGGTGAACCACGGAATTCCAGAGAGGGTTCCATCGACCGTGTTGGCTTCGATGATGCCGGGGAAGAAGGCGTCAACCTTATCGCCGAAGGCTTCGGTCAGATCCACCGCGTGCTCAGCGATAACGCCGGGCCAGATGATGTCGATCTGATACGCGTCGATATCGGACGCCTGCGCGGCGAACTGCTGGCGCATGGCCTGCAGGCGGGCATCGGTCTGATTCTCGCCATTGACCAGATTCACTTTGATACCGGTGGCATCGGTAAATTTCTGCAAGGCAGCCTGGTTCCACGGCAGGTCGGGATCGGAGGCCGACGGACCCATCCATGCGATTTCGGCGCCGGTGAGGTCGGTGCGAAGGTCGGCCGGCACAGTGATGGTGCTACCGGCATTGGCATCGGGAACCGGAGTCGCGTCTTGCGCCATTGCCGGAGCGGCGCCGCGCATGATCGAGAGCACCGGCAACATCACACCCGCCGCCGCGGCGCTCTTCAGAAGCTGGCGGCGATCGATGCGGCCACCCATGTAATCACGAAGCAGACCAATTGTGGCCTGACGTCGATCACTTGTGTTCACGTGTACCTCCTCGTAAAACGAATACGCCTTTGAACGTGCTGCATCCACCTCGGTGCAGCAGGAGCCGCGTCACGCCGCGGGGTTGCTACTCGCCAATCGAGTGAACTGGTCGCTCTGCGACACGGTTTGGCCCTTTCTCTGTTTGTACTCCCATCGCAGGAAAGGCGTCAAGTTTGGGCAGCCCGCTGTGCTAAACGCCCAAAGGAGTGTCGATGGCGGGAAACAACGTTTGTAAGCGCCGATAAAGGTCTCGATAGATTATATATCCGCGTTCGTATCGTATGGCCGCGGCCGGATCGGGCACATTGACAGAGCGATCCGTCAGGAATCGGTCGATTTCCTCCCAATGCGCGAAGAGTCCATGCGCTTTTCCGGCGACGAACGCCACCCCCAGCACCGATCCGGGGTGGTTGCGGAAGGAGGTGACCGGCTCGTTGAGAACATCGGCGGCGATCTGCCGCCAGAGTGAGCTGCTGACCCCGCCATTGGTCGCCAGGAAGCGGTTTGGGTGCAATCCCGCGTCCTTCAGAACATCGACATGGTGCCGGAAACCATACATAACGGCTTCGAGTGTGGCGCGGAAGAGGTGCGCGCGTGTGTGGGAGAGATCGAGCCCGAAGATGACGCCACGCGCCTGCAGATCCATGATTGGCGTTTTCTCTCCCAAAAAATAGGGAAGAATGGTCACACCGTCGGAGCCGGCCGGAATGACAGCGGCTTCGCGGTCGAGCTCGATGAGCGTCGATTTTGCGGTGCTGAGTCCGAGAATCTCGGAGACGTACCACTTCACCAGCGAACCGCTGGCCGCCATGCAGCCATTGAGCAGGAACTTCCCCGGAATGTCATGCGCGTCGATGAACAGCGATGGATGCGTGATCGGCTCGGCGGAGCAATAGAGGATATCCCCCGCGCCGCCGAACTTGATCAGGATGTCGCCGTCTTCCCGAAGTCCTGCCGCGAGGGCAGAGGCGATGTGGTCGGCGCTGCCGGCGACGATCGGAATGCCGGTGGGCAGCCCAGTCGCATCTGACGCCCCTTCGCTCAGGGAACCGACCGTATCGGTCGGTTCGTGCACTGGCGGGAAGTACGAGAGGTCGAGATCGACCGCTTCCAGCAGCTCCGGAACCCAGCGCCGCTCGCGGAAATCGTAGAGACCCGATTCGATTGCCCAATTCAGCTCGAGACTGCACGTTGCTGGTTCAGCCCCGCACAGCCAGGCGGTGACCAGATCGTAGGAACCGAGAATGGTCTTGGTCCGTGCCCACGCGTCCGGCTCGTGCCGCTGCACCCAGAGAAGCCGCGGCGCGATGTGTTGCTGGTTGGTATAGCCGCCGGTGCGGTGGTAGAGCGCGTCCTGATCGATGCGGGATGCGAGCTCGGCGACTTCCACGATCGTGCGGGCGTCGTTTTGCTGAATCGACGGCCGCACCGGCGTGCCAGCTGCATCGAGCAGCACCAATGCCGGCACCATGCCGCTGACGCCAATGGCCGCGATGCCATCGCGGTCGAGCTCCGGATGCTGACTCAATTGCCGAAGTGCGGCTCTGGTCCCGGCAATCCAGTCGGCCGGATCCTCTTCCGCCCAACCGGTGTGCGGCGAGTGCAGATCGTACTCGACCGTTGCGCTGGCGAGCAGCCGCCCATCGACGTCGATGAGGGCGGCCTTGACTCCCGTGGTGCCAATATCGACCCCGATTGCCTGGTGCTTCACGATACTAGCTACCGGAAACCTGGCGTACTTCGGCCATCAGTGCTTTGACGCGTGCCTGGTCGACCGGATTCCATGTGATGCCGTCGACCTTCAGGCTCGATCCGACGATGGCGCCATCGGCGTATTGCAGGAGCTCGGCCGCGTTCGAGACTTTGAAGCCGGTGTTGACCAGCACCGGAACCCCACTTCCCTCGATCGCTCGCGTTACTTCGGCCAGCGCCGAGGCATCGGCCGGTTGGCTGGTGATCGGCCCGGACACGCAGATCGCGTCGGGTGACGAAGAAAAAACGACCGACCTGGCGACATCGGGCACCGACCGTGGCGCGATTGGCGCGGCGAATTCGGCATTGATGTTGAAGATCATCTTGATGTTCTGGGCGCCGATCTGCCGGCGATACCGCCATGAGTCGCCAGCCGACCGCACCCACAATCCGAAATCGCCTCCGAAGGCGCCGGTGAAGATCTCGCGGCAAAAGCTTGCGCCGGTCGCGGCCGCAACCGCCAGGGTGGCGGTCGGATCCCAGAGCACATTGACGCCGAACGGAACCGAGCACTCGTCGCGCATGGCGGCGACGGTATCGGCCATCGCGGCAACGGACGCGAAATCGGAATCGAGCCGGTAGGGACGGTCGTTTTCATTGCAGAACATGACCGCATCGATGCCGCCGCATTGGAGTGCGTCGAGATCGCGCCTCACCCATTCGCGGATTCCGTTCATACCGGTCGACTCGTCGTACAGCGGTGTGCCCGGCAATGCCGGTAGATGCACCATCCCGATGATCGTTTTCGACTCGCCCGTCAGCTCTCGCAGCCAGTTACCGCCCGTCATTTGTCCTCCTGAGACTTCACGTCGATTCTTTGATGAGCATAGCCGAATTGAGCCCGAGGTCCTGAACCCTGGGCCCTGAGACGTTTTGGAGCAGGCTGACAGCGGCAGCGAGCACACAGTATTTTGCAGTCAGCAGTCAGCAGTCAGCAGTCAGCGTTTGGGCACGAGCGGGCAGAGATGCCCTCCGCTACGATCGTCGCAAGGCGCAGGTGTCAGTTGTTCGGTGTCTCGTAGCGGCCCGATTTTGCGGTGAGACGCAGGCGGAAAACGATCGAGTGGTCGCCCATGACTACCGGCACGCCGGTTGCTCCTTCGAGCAGGGCGACTGCCATCTGGATCTCATCCGCGTCGGTGACTTCCTCGTAGTCGCCTTCGGCGACCACGCTCTGCCAGGTGTCGGATGCCTCGACGCGATCCACTTCGAACGAGATGCGCGGGTCGGCTTGCATCAGCTCGATCTTGCGGCCCGGTCCACTGACGGCATAGATCGATTCGCCATCGTAGGCGTATGCCAGGGGAACCAGATAGGGTCGCTCGCCGACTGCATTGCAGGCAATTCGCCCGACGATCTCTGCGGAGAGGAGGGCCTCGATCCGTTCCGGCTCCAGATGCTGAATCAGCCCCATCGCTCTTCCCCGACCGTGAACGCGACCCGCTGGATCTCGTTCATGAAATAGCCCTTCTGATTCCAGAATGCTTTCCACGGCTGTTGTAAGCCGCGGCGGTCGGTGGCGCGGGCCAGTATTTCATGGCGGCCAGGATCGAGCTCCAGCCGCTGCTCCCAGCGCACCCAGGAATAGGGACCTGCTTCCTCGACGATAACGGCTGGCTGCCAGCTTTCGCCGTTGTCCAGACTGGTTTCGACCCGAGCGATGCCGCCGTACCCCGACCAGGCGAAGCCACTCGCCACCGAAAGCGGCGTGACCGTCGCTCCCTCGTCCGGGGAGTCGATGATCGATTTCACCGGCATCTCGCGCACCGGCTGCACCGGCGTTCCATCGGCGTCGTAAACGACGTAGAGATCGCCCTGGAATGGACCGACGAACGGCTCGTCACGCACGGTCAGCCGCGTAAGCCACTTGGTCGAGGCAATTCCGGCCCAGCCGGGCACGATCAACCGCGCCGGGAAACCATGTGCCACCGGCAGCGGCGCGCCGTTCATGCGCAGGGCGATGAGTGTGCTCGGTTCCTGCGCCAGACTGACCGGGATTCCCCGCTGCATCGTTTCCAGATCGCCGCCCTGGGAGACCACCTCGACACCGCTCGGCTCGACTCCGGCCAGCGCCAGAATTTCGGGCAACGGGACACCGCCCCAGACAGCGTTGCCCGCGGCATCGTTTTTCCAGGTCGTCCCTTCGGCCGCAGGTTGGAAGCGCGAGCGCCCATTTCCGGTGCATTCGAGGAATGAGGCCAGCTCGACCTGCGGCATCGCCTGCAGATCGGCGAGCGAGAGCTCGACCGAGCGCTCGACCTCGCCGTCGATGGTCAAGGTCCAGGTGTCCGGGTCGATGTCCGGAATGGCGGCGTTCGAACGGACGAAAAAGAGATCGTTCGGGACATAGAAGCCATCCAGCAAACCCAGATCCATACCGAGATTGGTGGCTCCATAGGGAATCAGACGGTCGTCTTTGCCGGGAATGGTCACGGTGCGGTCTCCTGGCGCTCGATGGAAACGAACCGGTCGCGGCCGGTCAGATCGGGAACGATGATGACATCCGCGGTGGGAAAGCGCGCGGCGGCTAGCGCGCGTACGGCATCAGCATGGTCGGGATCGAGCTCGACGATCATCCCGAATCTCGGAGCAGCGACCCCGGCTGCCTGATCGAGGATGCGCTCGATCAGCTCGAGGCCGCGCTTGCCGCCGTCGAGCGCCAACCGCGGCTCGGCTGCAATTTCATCATTGCCGTCGATCTGATCGGGACGAAGATACGGCGGGTTGGTCAGGATCACATCCCATGGCCCGGTCGTCCAGAACAGGAGATCGCCCTGGACCAGCCCGACCTGATCGTGAAGCCCAAACGCCAGCCTGTTTGCCCGCGCATACCGCAATGCCTCTGCTGAGATATCCGAACCCGTAATCCGTACCTCCCGCCGGTCGTAGCGAAGGGCCCCCGTGCCCTCCCGGTTCTCCTTGCCGCTTTCCGGACTGTTAGCTGTCATCGCCAACGAGAGCGCAATTGCGCCGCTGCCGGTGCAGAGATCGAGCACGCGTACCAGTCCGACTGGCCAAAGCCGATCGATCATCCCGACGGCGCGTTCGACCAAGATCTCGGTTTCCGGACGGGGCACCAGCACACCCGGCCCCACCTGCATGTCGTGGCCCATGAACTCGCGATGACCGATGAGATAGGCGACCGGCTCGCCAGCCAGGCGCCGCGCCACGAGCGTATCGAACGCTTCGATGGTATCCGAGCCAATGAGATCGCCGGCGTCGATCGCCAGCCTGGTACGCGTCGTTTCGAGGAGATGACCGAGCAGCAGCTCGGCATCGAGCCGCGGAGTAGCGATCGCGGCAGAGCGCATTCGGGATGTCGCCAACGCAAGCGCCCCGCCGATGGTTTCGACGGGGCGCTCCTGGCTCATGATTGGGGGAACCGCTGGAATCAAGCCGCGACGAATGCGCGCTCGTCGAGCAGCCCAGCTTCGGCCAGACGGTTGGCTTCGTCGGCGGCGCGCAGCTCTTGCAGGAGCGTGTCGATCTGCCCGTCCATCACTCGGGGGATATTGCTGAGATCCAGTTTGATGCGATGGTCGGAAATGCGGTCCTGCGGGTAGTTGTAGGTGCGAATCTTCTCGCTGCGTTCGGCGCTGCCGATTTGCGATTTGCGCGCGTCGCCACGTTCGGCTGCCAGCCGCTCCTGCTCCGCCTCGTAGAGTCGCGAGCGCAAAATGGTCATCGCTTTCAGCTTGTTCTTGAGCTGGCTGCGCTCGTCCTGGCAGGCGACGACCAGACCGGTCGGGATATGCGTGATACGGACGGCTGAATCCGTGGTATTGACACTTTGGCCGCCATTGCCCGAGGAGCGATAGACATCGATGCGCAAATCGTTGTCGCTAATCTGGATGTCGACTTCTTCCGCTTCCGGCAGGACAGCCACACTGGCGGTGGACGTGTGGATGCGTCCCTGGCTCTCGGTGGCGGGCACGCGTTGCACGCGGTGCACGCCGCTTTCATAGCGCAGATAGCTGTAGGCGTTCTTGCCGGTCACCTGGAAGATAATTTCGCGGTATCCGCCGCCATCGGTTTCGGTGGCGGACAGGATCTCGACTTTCCAGCGCTGCCGCTCGGCATAGCGGGCGTACATGCGGAAAAGATCGGCCGCGAAGAGCGCTGCTTCGTCGCCGCCGGTGCCGGCGCGGATTTCGACGATGACGTTCTTGGCGTCGTTCGGATCCTTTGGCACCAGCAGCGCCTTGATGCGGCTCATGAGCCGTTCCTGCTGCTCCTTGAGCATGCGCATCTCTTCGGCCGCCATAGAGGCCATCTCCGGATCGGAGTCGTTGGCCAGCAGCTCGGCATCGGCGATTGCCGATTCGGTCGCTTCGAATTCGGTGTAGGAGCTGACGACCTCTTCCAGCTCGGCCCGCTCGCGGCCGATCTCTTGCAGCCGGGTGGGGTCGGTGGAAATGGCAGGATCGGCGAAGAGCTCGTCCAGCTCCTTATACCGGCGATTGATATCGCCGAGGGTTTCCATGAGTTTGCTCATTCGGACTACGATCCTGATTCGCTAGTTGGCACGTCGGGATTTCACCAGCGCGAGCCCGCGCCGTGCGACCCTGTAGTTTAGCAGCAATGCGGCAGGGCTTCTCGATTGTTCCGAGCTGAATCGACCTCGGCGATCGACAGGCGGTTTTAGCCCAGCCATCCGGATGGCTCGTAGAGTCCCGATCGAATGCAGGCCCAGAGATTTCGATACTGGTCCCAGGGCGTGTCGCCGGTGATGCGGATCGTGAGGGGTGCGAGCCGCTCCGCGCCCTGCGTGCGCGCCGCCCGTTCCGACTGCGCCATCGTGACGAACGAGAGCTCGAGATCCCACGGAGCTTCGACCAGATACGGTTCGATCTGGCCGGCGTTGGTGACGGCTCGCCGGACCGCGTCGGTGATGTCTTTTCGTGCGCTTGCCAGTGGACGACATATGGCGGCGTTGCGCCCGGTTGCCTCTTTCACCGAAACGATCTCTACTCCAGCGGGCAGAAAGGCGCGGGCTTCCCGAGCGAGCGCTGTGTCCCCGCTCACCATGACGACCGGTATGCCCAGATAGCCCAGGACTGCCGCGTTCAGACCGAGCTCCCCATGAGGACGCCCGTTCAAACGCAGCTCGGCGACGACGCCGCCGGCAATCGTGTGCGGATGGATCGCGGCGGGCGTCGCGGCCATGGCGTGATACCCGATGCAGATGGCGACCCCGAAATCGTGGCTATCGGCGCCTTCCAGTTGGCAATAGTCCTTGGCGTCGCCGCTACCCGAAACCAGATGCGCTTTTGGATGCAGCTCTTCGATCAGGATATTGCGCATGGGTCCATGACCATCGTTGACCAGGACGTAGTCGACTTCAGTCCCGCCCAGGCCTTCGATGGCCGCGTTGACATCCTGGGTCATGAGGCGGCGACCGACCGAATAGTCGGGTCGTTGCGGCATCATGAAGTCGCCATGGACGACGCCACTGATGCCTTCGATATCAGCGCTGATGAAGACGTTCAATGTCGGTCCTTCCTGTGAGGTTCTGGTCGTCAGTCGCGCTGGCGGGGATCCATCACATCCCGGAGTCCATCGCCGAAGAGATTCAACGCCAGCACGACGATCATGATGGCCAATCCCGGGAATGTGGCCATCCACCAGGAGTCGCGCAAGAAGCTGCGGGCGCTCGACAGCATTGCACCCCACTCAGGGGTTGGCGGCTGCGCGCCAAGGCCGAGATAGCTGAGGCCGGCCGCGGCAAGAATGGCGAACCCAACCCCTATGGTCGCCAGAACGATCAGTGGCGCAACGATGTTTGGCAGCACGTATCGCCCGAGAATGCGGGTGTTCCCGGCCCCGATCGCACGGGCGCCGATCATGTATTCGTCTTCTTTCATCCCGAGCACCGAACCGCGAGAGGTGCGGGCATAGACTGGGATCGACTCGATTCCAACCGCGATCATGACATTGAACAGGCTGGGACCGAGGATGGCGACGATAGCGATTGCCAATAGGAACCCGGGAAAGGCCAACATGACGTCCATCAAGCGCATGATCAGCGAATCGAGCCAGCCGCCCCAATAGCCGGATACGATGCCGATGAGCGTTCCGCCTATAAGCGCGATCCCGATGGAAATCAATCCAACCCGGAGTGAAACGCGCGCGCCGTAGATCACGCGGCTCAACACATCACGCCCCAGCTCATCGGTTCCGAATGGGTGGGACATGCTGGGAGGTTGCCGCAGATTCGGTGAAATCTCATTCGGGTCGTACGGGGCCAGAACCGGGGCAAAGAGGGCGACGACGATCACCAGGAGCAGCACCAACCCACCGGCCAAGGCCGCCGGGCGGCGGACCAGGCGACGGAAAAACGTCGCGGTCCGGTCACCCGCCGGGGTTGCGCGCTATCCCCGCCACGTCGCGGCTCATCGCGCAGCGTGTCGAACACGTGCAAAAGCTGTGAAGCTGGATAGGTGGCGGGGCCCGTGCTGGTAGCGGGGTGGGCGATCGCGTCATTCAGTTCCTGGTTTCGCCAGCCGAATCGTCGCCAGGGACTCGTAGCGCGCGCCGGATTTCTCGAGATGGCTTCGGAAAAGCGTCAGCTCGGAAATCGTGAACTCGACGGGGTGGTCGACAATCTCCTGCACGCTGGGTGCGTGATATGCCTCGCCGAGCTGATAAGGGAAGAGCCGGTCGACCGAGTCGCGAGCGCGGCCGAGTGTGAGATGGGGCCGGAATGATTGCTCTTCGATGGAAACGCCGAACCGGTCCAGCATGGTCCCAGTGTCACGATATAGCTTGGTCAGCCGATCGGTCTGCCCAGTCAATCCGATCCAGAGCACCCGCGGCCGCTTCTGGTTGGGAAAGACGCCCAGGTTGCCGGTGCGCAGCCGGATGGATCCGGACTTTGGCGACAGATTTGCAAAAGACATGCGCAGCAGCTCGGCCCGCTCGGTCGGAACCTCGCCGATGAAGTGCAGGGTCAGGTGGAGTGCGTTTTGCGCAGTCCAACGCACCGGCAGATCGCGGCTGGAGAGATCGTCGAGCAGGTGTCCGAGATGATCGAGCACGGCGTTCGGCAAGGGAGCGGCTATGAACAGCCGCGGTCCCTCGGGTTTCGCCTGGGGTCGCTCAGGTCGTGGATTCGATTGCGGTCGGTTTCGTCGCGCCATGGGGGCAGTATAGAAGCTGGAAGGGCGGTGGACTCGATGGCGACTGTCGCCATACTCTTCGCATGATGGAGGAATCGATGATCACCGCATTTTTGGGACCCCGGGGAACGTTCAGCGAAGATGCCGCCATTTCCTTTGCAGGCGAGGATAGCGAGTTTCTGGCATTCAACTCGTTTCCGGCGCTGACCGCGGCGGTCGAAACCGGACTTGCCACGCAGGCGATGTTGCCGATCGAGAATTCGATCGAGGGCTCGATCAGCACCACGCTCGATCTGCTCATCCACGAGACCCCGCTCAAGATCGCCGCCGAAGTCGTCGTGCCGGTGCGTCACTTTCTCATCACCGCTCCCGGTGCGAGCTTGCCCGACATCTCCGAGGTCACTTCCCATCCGCAACCGTTCGGCCAGTGCCGCCGGTTTCTCGAGCGCGTGCTGCCGAAAGCAGCGCAAGTGGCCGCATTGAGTACCGCCACCGCGGTCGAGGAGGTCAGCACGAGCGGCGACATCCGCCGTGCTGCGATCGGCACCAGGCGTGCCGCCGAACTCTATGGCGGTCAGATCATCGCCCATGATATCCAGGATATCCGCTCCAACTTCACGCGCTTCGTCGTCTTACGCAATGAGGATTCACTCCGCACCGGCAATGACAAGACGTCGATCGGCTTCGTCCTCCACGTCAATGCGCCCGGTTCGTTGCTGGAATCGCTGACGCCTTTTGCCGAAGGCAAGATCGAGCTGACCAAGGTGGAAAGCCGCCCGACTAAGGAGTGGCTCGGTGAGTACTATTTCCTGCTCGATTTCCAGGGGCACCGCACCGATGCGCTGGTGGTCGATGCGCTCGAACGGCTCGGCGGCGTCGCAAAAGTCAAGGTGTTCGGTTCATATCCGCGCTTCGATTTCGAAACATTGGCGAATGAGGTCATGGCCGGCGTCGGTCCCGGCGCGCGGGTGCTATGACAGCGCCATCTCTCTTGGTCGGCCGGGCGCTGGAGACGGCCTATATCGTCGCCGGCATCGAGCATGCCACTGAATCTGAGGGGTCGGTGCGAGGCGCCCTCAGCGGAGCTGATGTTGGAGTGTCGGACTTTGCGCTGATTTCGACACCCGAAATTACGTTGCTGATCGGAACGCACCTGATCGACCCGGTGTTTGGGGTGACCGTCGCGGAATCCGGGGCGATCGCGATGCGCGCCCCGGTGCGGCCCGATGAGATCGACGAAGCCTCGATCCTGCTCTACGAAACCAGCAGCACGGCCGAACTCCTGGCCCGCGCGACGATTTGGCCGTTCTACGGTATCCGGGCCAGCTCCTGGGCGACCGTGGCAGACGGCGCCAGCGCCATCACCATCGTCGATGGTCTCGCCGCGCTCGAACCGGTCGAAGCCGGGTTCAGCGAAGATCTGGTGCGCGCCTGGTATATCCTCACCGAGCAATCGGTCGTGACCCATCTTCTTGCGGTTCCGGCGGAAGCCAGCGATGAGGAAGTCGACGCCGTCCGATCGCGTCTTACTGATGCAGCCGCAGCTGGATATGCCGCGCGCCGCGAGGTTCGTCGCGCTTTGCAGGCGAACAGCTCGGTCGAAACCGACCGCCTGGTGGAATTCTTCGCCGGCATTCGTTACGACCTCGATGCCGACGATCGGGCAGCCGCCTATTCCCTCATTGCCCGCGGGTCGGGTGGCACCCGATATCCATTGCTTCGGGAAATACCGTGGCGACCGGCTGGTGAGGCGCCGCCATCGACGTAAGGCATGAGCTCCGGAGAGGGGTGCATACCGGAATCTGCGCATAACCGTGCAAACCTAGTGGGTGAATCCCGGCAAATCGAACGCCGCGAACGAATCGCGGCAATTTCCGACGTAGACGCTGCGTGCCATAGCGTCACGATTTGGACGAAATCGACCTTATCGAGGCGATCCCGCTGTCAACACCGATGTCGCCATCGACGACGCCTTGTCGCGCAAGTCGGTGAAGAGGGGTGTGCTGAGATAGCGCTCCCCGGTATCTGGCAGGATGGCGACGATGAGCTTCCCCTCATTCTCGGGTCGCCTGGCGATTTCGCGACCGGCATAGACTGCCGCGCCGGCTGAGATGCCAGTAAAGAGCCCTTCGGTCACCATCAGCTCGCGGGCCGCGTCGATCGCCTGATCGCCGGTGACGTGAAAGATTTCGTCGATCAGGTCGATCTGCAAAACGGGCGGCACGAAATTCGCGCCAATTCCCTGAATCTTGTGGGGGGCGGCCTCGCCTCCGGCGAGAAACGGCGATTCCTTGGGCTCGACGGCAACCAGCTGGAACGATGGCTTCAATCCCTTGAGCACCTGGCCGACGCCCGAGATGGTGCCTCCGGTGCCCACGCCGCCGACCAGTATGTCGATCTGCCCGTCGGTGTCTTGCCAAAGCTCCACCGCGGTCGTCCTGGTGTGGATCTCGGGGTTGGCTTGATTTTCGAATTGCATCGGCATCCAGGAGTCGGGAATCTCTTCCATCAACTCCTCGGCCTTCCAAATCGAGCCGACCATGCCATCCGCCGCGGGGGTCAATACCAGCTCCGCGCCATAGGCCAACAGCATCACACGCCGTTCGAGACTCATATTTTCGGGCATCGTCAGGATCAAGCGATAGCCGCGTGAGGCTGCCACCCAGGCGAGCGCGATACCCGTGTTGCCGCTGGTCGGTTCGATGATCGTGGTCTTGCCGGGCGCGATCAGCCCTTTGGCTTCGGCATCGAGGATCATCGAGACTCCGATACGATCCTTGACGGAATAGCCGGGGGAAAAGGACTCCAGCTTACCGACCAGCCGGCCCGGTGCATTCCGCGCATAGCGATCGAGTCGAATCAAAGGCGTGTTACCGATCAACTCGGTGGCGTCGTTGGCGATGGCCGGCCGGGTTCGGCGGACGAGCTGAGATTCATCGATATCGAGGGCAGGCATGGTTCTCGTCTCCCTGACGCGATCGGCTGACTGGCGAGCCGAACGTACCAGAAGTGTAGTTCTCTATCAATTTTCGCCGGGGGACTCGAGGTCCGGAGCCACGCGACCGGTTTCGACCTGGTATTCGGCCTCGCTGCCGATCCAGACCGCGCCGTCCGCGTAGATCTCCCGTTTCCAGATGGGGACAAGCACCTTGATACGCTCGATGGCATAGCGGCAGGCCTCGAACGCCACCTCTCGGTGCGCCGACGAGACCGCGATCACGACGCTCACTTCGCCGATCTGCAGCAGCCCATACCGATGTTGGATCGCCACGGTGCGGATGCCCCAACGCTCGAAGATTTCATCGCCGATCTGCTCAAGCATCTTCGTGGCCGCTGGAGGATACGCCTCGTATTCCAGCGCGGTAACCGCTTTGCCGCGAGCATGGTCGCGCACGGTTCCGGCGAAGGTGACCAGCGCGCCGGATGCCTCGTCGACCACCAGATTTTCGACTCCGCGAGGATCGATGACGTTGTCGGTAACGCGAAAGCGCTGCTCGTCAGCGCCGCCGCTGACCGGCGGGATGATGGCCACTTCGACACCGCTGCTGAGCACGAAATCGCGCGGTCGGTAATGCTGGTCGACCATGACCATGAAGGCATGTTCCGATTGCTTCAGCCGCTCGCTCTGCGCCAGTACGAGGTCGAGGGCGTCGCTGACTGTGGAGCCGTCGGCCAGCTCGACGGTTTCCTTTGATTTGCCGAGAAGCTCGCGGACGATGGCGAAATAGCGCATCTGGACGGTGATCATGATGCCTCCAGTCGTTCGACGATCATGGCCATTCCCTGTCCGACGCCGATGCAAAGGGTCGCCAAACCGTATCGTCCACCAGTTCGTTCCAGCTCGTGCACCAGGGTGGTCATCATACGGGCGCCGGTTGCGCCGAGTGGATGCCCGAGTGCAATTGCGCCGCCATTGGGATTGACCTTTTCGGGATCGAATCCCAGCTCGCGGATGCAAGGCAGCGCCTGGGCCGCGAACGCCTCGTTGAGCTCGATTACGTCGAGGTCATCCACCGTCAGCCCAGTGCGGTCGAGCACGTTGCGCGTGGCCGCGATTGGACCGAGTCCCATTACCGCCGGATCGAGCCCAACGACGGACGATCCGAGGATTCGCGCTTTCGGCGTCATGCCCAGCGCGGCTGCCCGCTCCTCGTGCATGACCAACACGGCCGCCGCGCCATCGTTGATGCCACTGGAATTGCCGGCCGTGACGGAGCCGCCATCGCGGAAAACCGGCTTCAGGCGGGCAAGTTCGGGCGCCGTGGTGGAGGGCCGGGGGTGTTCGTCGACCGAGACCAGCGTCGTGCCGCCTTTGACCGGAACCGGCACCGGTACAATCTCGCGCTCGAACCGGCCCTCGGCGATTGCGACGCCCGCCCGCCGCTGGCTCTCCGCCGCGAAGGCGTCCTGGTCCTCGCGTGAAACGTTGCATCGCTCCGCCACGTTTTCGGCCGTTTCTCCCATCGACCAGGGATAGTGCTGAGCGGCCAGCCTCGGATTGACGAAGCGCCAGCCCAGGCAGGAATCGGCCATCTGCCGATCGCCACGGGCATACGGCTTATCTGGTTTCAACACGATCAAGGGCGACCGGGTCATGCTTTCGACTCCACCAGCGATGAAGACCGAGCCGTCGCCCGCGGCGATGGCTTGCGCCGCCGAGGCGATCGCCTGCAATCCGGACGCGCAAAGGCGATTGACCGTCTGTCCGGGCACGGTCTCCGGCAAGCCGGCGATCAGCGTCGCCATGCGGGCGACATTGCGATTGTCTTCCCCGGCCTGATTGGTGCAACCGAGAATGACATCGTCGATGATGGTCGCATCGAGACCGGTCCGATCGACGATCGTGCCGATGACCAGCGCGGCCAGATCGTCCGGGCGGACCCCGGCCAGCGCACCGCCGTGGCGGCCAATGGGCGTTCGCACGGCATCGACGATGACAGCGTGCGCGGAATCTCGGGTTTTGGGCATTTCTTGCTATCTTTCGCGCGGGCCAGGACGAGTGAGCGTTCCCGGAAGGCGGGTTGTTGGGGAAGGATAAGAGGAATGACCGAAAGGGATACGCTCCCCGATGGGTACCGTGCATTCACGCCGACGATGGGCGATATTCCCCGCGCGACCGAATTTTTCAATCTGGTGGAAATCAGCGAATGGGGTATGCCCGATTTCGACGAAAGCGAAGTCGTCGAAGAATGGGCTGAGCTCGATCTAGGGAAATCGGTCGTGCTGGTCGAAGACCGGTCGGGCGAACTGGTGGCGTCGATGACTCTGATCAACAACCATGGAGTCACCTGGGAAGCCTATGGCTATGTTCATCCCGATCATCAGCAACGTGGGCTCGGCACATGGATTACGAACTGGTCCGAGGCAAAAGCGGCTGAGCGTGCGGACGAGACGAGGAATGGGTATCAGCTCGTGATGCTCAATTTCATCTCGACCGTCAATGAGGCTGCCCGCGAGCTGATGACCGGGCTTGGGTACGAGGGGTCCAAAGTCTTTCGCCGCATGCGCATTGAGCTGGATCAGCAACCGGATCCGGTCACTTGGCCCTCAGGGTTGGAATTGCGGCCATATGTCGAGGGTCAGGACGAGCGAGCGTATTTCGATGCGCTCTCAACTTCCTTTGCCGATCATTGGGCGGCTGCTCCCCGCACACTCGAGCGGTGGGAATCGTCGATGAAGACCGGCGAGTACGACACCAATCTTTGGCTGCAGCTCTTCGATGGGGATAGGATCGTGGCAATCGGCGCTGGCAAGCTGATGGGCGATGCTGGCTGGATTGCAAATGTGGGCGTGTTGCCCGAGTATCGCCGCCGTGGCCTGGCGAAGCGGATGCTGCTGGAATTGTTCGGCCGCTATTGGGACAAGGGCATTAGACGCATCGATCTCGGAGTCGACGCCGAGAACCGCCACAGTGCCATCGATCTCTACCTGGGTGCAGGCATGCATCAGACCCACAGCTACGAGGCCAGCCGGAAAGTCCTGCGCGAGGGTCGTGATTGGCGCGACGGGGATGAATAGTCTTTCCCGTCCGGAGCGAATCGAACCAAGGAATTTGTGGGAACGGGAAGTCACAGCGGCCCTTCACCACGACCTCTCAGGGCCGCGATATCAGAACGAGCCGAGCAGGATTGCGTCCACCGTTTCGCCGGCTTTGTAGCAGGTTTCGCGCGGCGGGATGACGATCAGCGCATTGGCGCCGAGAAATGAGGCGAGGCGGGAGGAGTTTTGCGGGCCGTTGGCGATTGCGAGCAGGCATCCACTGTCGTCGACCGTCAGGATCGCGCGTTGATATTCGACCCGGTCGGTCGGGTCGGTGTCAGCGGCCAGCTTCACCCGGACGGTCTCCGGGCCAGCGCCGCTACCGGTCATCTTGCGGATTGCGCTGCGAATGAAGATCTCGAATCCGACCAGCGCCGATACCGGATTGCCCGGTAAGCCAAAAATCAAGGTCGGGCCGGCGGTGGCGAAGTTCAGCGGTTTGCCGGGTTTCAGGAAAATGCGTCGGAAATGGACGGTCGCCAAATCGAGCAGAATTGGCTTGATCAGGTCGAGATCGCCCATCGACACGCCGCCGCTGGTGATGACGATATCGCTGTCGGCGATCAGCCTGACGAGCAGCGGTTCGAGCTGGTCGCGGACATCCGGACCTTTGCCGGCCCAGATCACCTCGGCTCCAGCCGATTCGAGCGCGGCGCGCAGCATAAAGCGGTTCGAATCGCGAATCTTTCCTGGAGCCAACGGTTCACTGGGCTCCAGCAGCTCGTCGCCGGTGGAAACGATGCTCACCCGGGGTTTGCGGCGCACCGTTACCGGATCGCCGCCGTAGGCGGCCAGCAATCCGACTTCGGCCGGACCGAGGACCGAACCGGCACGCACCAGGAGCTGGCCGGCGGTGACGTCCGACCCGATCTGCCGTACGTTCTCGCCCGGTTGGACGAACTCCTGATGGATGATCACGTGGTCATCAGCGGTTTCGGTGTTTTCCACCTTCACCACCGCGTCGGCGCCGGTGGGAATCGGGGCGCCGGTCATGATCTTGATCGCGGTGCCGGGTGTGACCTCGGCGTCGCTCAAACTTCCGGCCGCTTGCACGCCGACGACATCGCGCCAAGGCGACCCGTCGTCGGCGATGACGGCATAGCCGTCCATGGTCGACGCGGGAAAGGGTGGGAAATCGGCGGACGCCACGAAATCGGACGCGAGCACGCGCCCCGCCGCGTCGATGAGCGAGACCTGTTCGGACGGGAGCAGCGGGGTATTCGCCAGAACCGTCGCCAGCGCTTCACTCGGATGACGAAGGCGGTCGAGTTCGTCTTCGGGTCCTTGAAATGTCACTGAAAACGCCGATCGATTGTCCGCCACGGGCGGATTTCGTGTTCGGGCCGCATGGTACCATCTCGTTCATCTCCGGCGGCGTGGAGAGGGCGATCTGGTAGACGAACCAGGTATAATGACATAATCGAGGGAATCTCCGTTGCTGGTCCCGGTTGATTACACCTCGAATCACGTCGACACCATGACACAAGCCACCGACCCTACCGGCCCCAATGGAGCTGTCGCTCCCGCCGCTTCTTCGCCGGCGGGCACACTGGATGCTGTGGTCGAGCTCGATCCGCAGATCTCGGTCTTGGCCAATACGCTGCTCGATGAGCTGCGTGACCAGAACTTCTCCGACAAGAGCCTCGATACCGTGGCGCGAGCGATCGAATTTGCGGTCGAGCACCACGAGGGTATGCATCGCCGTTCGGGTGAGCCGTATGTGCTCCATCCGGTAGAGGTCGCGCTGATTCTGGCGCGCATCCGGCTCGATGCGGACACGATCGCCGGCGCGCTGCTGCACGATCTGGTCGAAGATACCGATGTTACGTATGAGGACATCGCGAACGAGTTTGGACCGCGGGTATCGGGGTTGGTCAACGGCGTCACCAAGCTGTCGAAGCTGCCGTGGACCGGCGATGTCGATCAATCCAGACGCGAGAAGGAAGCGCAGGCCGAAAGCCTGCGCAAAATGTTCCTGGCGATGGTCGACGATATCGGGGTGGTGCTGATCAAGCTGGCCGACCGCTTGCACAACATGCGCACCCTGCAATACATGCCTCCCGAAAAGCAGCAGCGGATCGCCCAGCAGACGATGGAAATCTACGCCCCGCTGGCGAACCGCCTCGGTATCTGGCAGTTCAAGTCCGAGCTCGAAGATCTCTCCTTCAAATTCCTGCTCCCCCACGAGTACGAAACGATCCGAAGAGGCATCGACGCGCGCGGCGCATCAGAGCGCGAATACGTCGAGCGGGTCAAGGGAATTCTCCAGGACGCGCTCGAGGAAGCCGGCATCGAGGCGGTTCTCACCAGCCGGACCAAGCACATCTATTCGATCTACCGCAAGATGAATCTGAAGCGACGTTCTCTGGACGAGATCTATGATCTGATCGGTATCCGGGTGGTGGTCGACGAGAAGCGCGATTGTTACGGCACGCTTGGGGTGGTCCATGCCATGTGGCATCCGATCCCGGGTGAGTTCGACGACTACATCGCCACGCCCAAGGAAAGCATGTATCAGAGTCTGCACACGGCGGTCATCGGACCGGAAGGGCACGGACTCGAAATTCAGATCCGCACCGCCGAGATGCATGAGATTGCCGAATACGGCGTGGCGGCGCACTGGCGCTACAAAGAGGGCCGCAAGGCCGATGCGCGGGTCGAAGCCAAGATTGCCTGGTTGCGCCAGCTCATGGAGTGGCGCGAGGAAGTCAGCGACGCGGAGGAATTCGTCGAGTCGCTGAAATCCGATGTGTTCAAAGATCAGATTTACGTCTTCACCCCGAAGGGCGACATCATCGAGCTACCGGCCGGCGCCACGCCGCTCGATTTCGCGTATCGCATTCATACCGAGGTCGGGCACCACTGCGTCGGCGCCAAGATCAACGACCGCATGATCCGGCTCGATCACAAGCTGCAAAACGGCGATGTGGTCGAGGTGATGACCAGCAAGTCGAAAGTCGGGCCCAGCCGCGACTGGTTGCAGGAAGAAAGCGGGTATATCACCACTGCCGGCGCGCGCGAAAAAATTCGCCAATGGTTCCGGCGGCAGGAACGCGATGTCAACGTGCAGCAAGGGCGGGACATTCTGCAAAGCGAGCTGCGCAAGCTCGGTCTCGACTACAGCTTCGATGAGGTGCTGAGCCACTTTCCCCGGTACACCAAGGTCGAGGATTTTCTCGCAGCTATTGGCTATGGTGGGGTGACCGCCCAAAGCGTTGCCTCCAAACTCGGGGAGAATGGGGCCCGGGATGTGGTCTCGGCCACACCGCATATTCCCAAACCGAAAACGCCGCAACGCGTCGTGGCGGGTGGCGTGGGCGATCTGCTCACCAATCTGGCCGCTTGCTGCCGCCCCGTGAACGGCGACGAAATCGTTGGCTATGTGACGCGCGGCCGTGGGCTGACGGTCCACCGGGCCGACTGCCCCAACGTCACCAATATCACCGACCGCGAGCGGCTGATCGCGGTCGCCTGGGACGACAAAGGACCCGACCAAACCTTCCCGGTTCCCATCGTCGTGCGCGCAAATGACCGTGTTGGGCTGCTCAAGGACATCACCGGTATGTTGTCCGACGAGCGGGTCAATATTCTCTATACCCACACGCGCACGCATGACGACCGCGAAGTCACCATCGACATCACGGTCGAGGTGTCCGATGTCGGGCAGCTCAGCCGGGTGCTGCACAAGCTGGATGGCGTGCAGGGGGTCTATGAGGTACGGCGCGATACGTCGGGTGCGCGCAGCACGGCTGCGTGACGATGGCCCATTCCGCCCCGGTGCTCTCATTCGGAGAGCTGCTCATCGACCTGATCGCCACTGGTTCGACGACGAGTCTGCTGGATGTCGATATGCTGGCGGTGCGGCCCGGCGGAGCCCCGGCAAATGTGGCGGTCGCCCTGGCACGGTTGGGGATCCCGGCCGCGCTTTGCTCTGTTGTCGGTCAGGACCCGTTCGGCGACCGGTTGCTGGGGGTGCTCGATGCAAACGGTGTCGATCGCTCGCGTGTGCGGCAGGATCCGCAGGCGGACACGACGCTCGCCTTCGCGTGGAAAGATGTACGGGGAGACGGTCATTTCCGGCTAGTGCGGCAGGCAGACGTTTTGCTGAATGTCGACGATGTCGAGGCAGCAGGCATCGCTGATCTGGCGGCGATCGTCGTCGGGTCAGTTTCTTTGAGCGCGCAGCCTTCGCGCCGGGCGATCGAAGTTGCGGTGCAGCGAGCCAGGGAAGCGCGCGTGCCGGTCTGCTTCGATGTCAATTTGCGTCCCACGATCTGGCCCGACCGGGAAACTGCTCGACACGCCTGCGAACAGATTCTGCCGTCCACCAACTTGCTCAAGCTGAGTCTCGATGACGCTCGATTTCTGCTCGATCTGGGTCCGACTCCTTCGGTCGATGACGTTTTCGCGGCGCTCGAAAACTATGCGTTCGATTTCATCGTTCTGACCGATGGTGGCCGGGGCTGCTGGTTTGCGAACCGGGAGACGATGGAGTTTTCGGCTCCGGAGCATGTCCCTGCGTACAAGATCGATGCGGTCGAGCCGACCGGCGCGGGCGATGCGTTTCTGGCGGCGACGATCGCGCGGCTGATCGAGGGCGCGTGGCATCCACTGACTGTCGACGATCTTCGGTTTGCCTCGGCGGCGGGTGCGTTGACCACTACTCGACCGGGCGCGATCGACTCCTTGCCGACCCGAGCAGAGATCGACACCTTCCTGCTCCAGCATTCGAGCTGATCTGGTGCCGAAGCTCTCCGATCCGGTTGCGCTCGATCTCTTCGGTCTCACCATTCGCTGGTATGCGATCTTCATTCTGACCGGTATCGTCGTTGCGCTGGTGATCATGCGCTGGCTGGCGCGCGATCGCGGACTCGATCCCGATTTCCCGCTCGATGCGGCCCCGTTCGTGATCCTGGCGGCCCTGATCGGCGCACGCGGGTATTACCTGCTGCTGAAATGGCGGTACTACCTCGACCATCCCGGCGAGGCGATCAATATCCGGCTCGGCGGCCTGACGGTGCATGGGGCGATCGTGGGCGGCGTAATCGCGCTTTGGCTTGTGTGCCGCCATCGCAACCAGCGTTTCCTGACCTGGGGCGATATTCTGGCGGCGGCGATGCCTCTGGGACAGGCGATCGGCCGCTGGGGCAACTGGGCGAATCAGGAAGCATTTGGGAAGCCAAGCGATCGTGCCTGGTCGGTCGAGATCGATCCCATTCATCGCCCCGCGCAATACGCGGGCTCCTCGACCTTTCAGCCCACCTTCTTGTACGAGTCGATCTGCGATGTCGTGATCGCCATCGTATTGATCCCGATCGTGCGGGCGATGCCGAGGCATCGTTTCTGGCGGGAGGGCGACGCGATCTGGATCTACTGCGTACTCTATGGGTCGGTGCGCTTCGTCATCGAGCGGATGCGCACCGATAGCTTGACGATTGGTCCTTATCCGGCCGCCTATTGGCTGAGCTGGGCCTTGATTTCGATAGGAGTCGTGATGTTCATCGGTCGCCGGACCGTCTGGAATGGAATGCGGGTGGTCGACATTCCCGCACCGGATGTTGCCGAATGAGTCAGCGCGCTCAACGTCCACACCCCTATGCGCTGCTCGTCACCGCGCACGTCGCCATGCTGGGCAAGCAGGGGCTGATCGACGACGCGGCGGTGCGCGTGCTTGCCGGTGTGGTCGACCGAACCGCCACCGGCGCCATCGACTCCGACGATCTGGTTGGCGGCTTGCTCGAGCTCGATGCGCGGGTCGACTCGCAATCGCCCCAGGGATTCGCCGGCGCGGCCCAGGTGGGCCGGGGGATCAACGAGCTGGTTGCCGCGCTGGCCCGAGTGATCTTGCGGGATTCGCTACTGGAGCTTGCCGAGCAGGTCGATCAGCTTCGGGAGGATTTGATCGATCTGGGGATCCAGCATGTCGTCACGATCATGCCGGCGTATCAGCAGGGCGTGGCCGCGCAGCCGACCACGCTCGCGCATCTGCTGGGTGGACTAATCGGGCCGTACGACCGGGTCGATGGCACGATCCGGCAGACGTACGCGCTCGTGAACCGATCGCCGCTGGGAGCGGGTGCGCTGGTTTCGACCGGCTTGCCGATCGACCGCGAGGATGCCGCCGCCAATGCCGGGTTCGACGGCGCGATCGAGAATACGTTCGACGCGGTCGCCGCGACCGATCACTTCGCTGCGGTGGCGCACACAATCCGTGCGGTGGCGTCTCCCATTCGGCGTTTTATGGCCGAGATCGCCACGCTGTACCGCACCGACCCCTCGTCGCTGATCTTGCACGACGCTTCGCCGCGGATGCGTAGCGAGCTGCCGCAGCATTCCATCATTCCGGCTTTCGACGATCTCGAACGATTGCTGGTCGATCTCGATGCCGTACTGGGTACTGTGGATCGCTGGCTCGAGCGCGCGCCGTTGGAGCCCATTGCCGAGATCTCCCGGCTTCTCGACCGGCTGGCGCTGGCCTTCGCGACGACCGGGCGGCTGATCGACCGGTTTCGAGCGTTCCTCAATCGTGAGATCGCGTTCAATCGCGCCTATCTGGCGAACCGCGCGAACCGCAATCACACCACCGTGGGAGAGCTGGCTGATTTCCTGATGTTGGAGGAGCAGATTCCGCCCGCGCAGGCCCGCGCAATGACCGGGCGGGTCATGGCGCAGCTCAAGGACGAGGGACTGGAGACCAGCGGAATTACTAGCGCGATGATCGATTCGGCGGGGATGCTGGTGCTCGGCCGCGAACTCGGCGTCGAATTCGAATCGCTGAGCAAATATCTCGCGCCACGGCGCTTCATCGAGCGCCGTGGTGGTCTCGGCGGCCCAGCACCCATGGCAATCCGAGATTGGCTCACCCGAGAGCAGGCGGCGCTTGCTTCCGATCGCGCCTGGATCGCCGAACGGCGGGCCGCGTTGACGGCGGCGGAAGCGGCCATGCGCGCATTGGCGGACGAGGAGTAGCCGAAATCGGGACAGGCGAAAATACCCCCCTCGCTTCGTTCAGCATAGGTTGCCCACTGGTCCGAGTCGTCCGGAAACACGGGCGGGCATAGGCACCCGTCCCTGCCCAGTGTCGCCGGTGCTTTCATGCGCGAGGCAGCATCAGTCGGCATGTTGACGACCACCGGCTTGGGCACGACTGAGCCGAGACGGCAGTGCGGAGGTCTTCTCCAGGACCGCGAACCCGTATACTTTCAATTCGCATTCTCGACCGCATTCTAGAAGAGGTATCGACCATTCCCAACACTCCTATAACGACCGATCGGCCCGTAGAACATGCCCTGCTCGTGGCTGTCGACCAATACGGCGACACCTGGAATGTGCAGGACTCGCTGGAGGAGCTTGCGCGCCTGGCCGAGACGGTCGATGTCGAGGTGATCGGCGCGATTACCCAGAAGCTCACGCATCCAATCGCCGGCACCTATGTCGGCAAGGGCAAATTGGAAGAGATCAAAGCCGAGCGTGAGCCGCTTGGGTACGACCTGATCATCGTCGATGACGAGCTGACCCCATCTCAACAGCGGAATCTGGAAAAAGCGCTCGATGTCAAGATCATCGACCGTACGGCGTTGATCCTGGATGTCTTTGCCAAGCGCGCGCAAACCCATGAAGGGCGATTACAGGTCGAGCTGGCGCAGCTCGAATACCGGATGCCGCGCCTGACTGGCATGTGGACGCACCTTTCCCGCCAGGCGGTGGGTGGCGTCGGACTACGCGGGCCCGGTGAAACACAGCTCGAAACCGACCGCCGCGAGCTGGGCAAGCGCATTACCTTCATCAAGGGACAACTTGCCGATGTTCACCGGCACCGGCAGATCTATCGCGATCATCGCCGCAATCAGCATATGGCCGTGGTGGCGCTGGTGGGATACACCAATGCCGGCAAGAGTACGCTGCTCAACCGGCTGACCGACGCCGGCGTACTGGCCGAGGACAAGCTCTTCGCCACCCTCGATCCGACGACACGGCGCGTCGAGCTGCCCGGCGGCCGCAATGTGCTGATGACCGACACGGTCGGGTTCATCAACAATCTGCCGACGATGCTCATCGCCGCCTTCCGCGCGACGCTGGAAGAGATCAACGAGGCGACGCTGCTCGTGCATGTGGTCGATGTCACGCATTCGAATGCAGTCGAGCAGTTCATCACTGTCAATGAGGTGCTGGAAGAGCTCGGCGCCGATGGCAAACCGACCGTGATCGCCCTGAACAAGGCCGACATGATCGATGACGTGTCGGACGAGGCGCTGGCTCGGCTGCGGGAGACGATCGGGGACGAATGGCCAGTCGTCACGATCTCCGGTGTCACCGGGATGGGCATCGAGGGGCTGCTCGGCGAAATCGAGCTCGGTTTGGAAGCAGAGCAACGCTTCGTGGACGTCGAGCTGACGGTGCCGTTCTCTCGTCACGATCTGGTCGAGCGCTTCCACAGTAGCGGCCGGGTCGAAGAAACCAGATATGACGAGCGCGGCACGATTCTGACCGGCAAGCTACCTGAGGTCTTGCTCGGGAGCTTCGCGCCGTATCTATCGGTCAACGGACCGAAAGCGCAATCGCCCGAGCTACCGGATCGCAACGCCGTCGCGTGAGCCACCCGGGCGATACTACGCAGCGGGCGCAAGGGTGCATTCGATTCAGGAGCGATGGTGAGCGCCGAATCAGCGAAATCCATTTCGTACCGTGACGCCGGCGTGGATATCGATCGAGCCACGAGGAGTCTGAGCGCCATCGCCGGGTTCGCGCGCGCGACCTCCGCTGCTGGCGCCGCAGGCGACATTGGGCATTTCGGCGGGATCTTCAGACTCCCCGCCGGCGATGACCGCCTGCTGATCGCGAGCGCCGATGGGATCGGGACCAAGATCAAGATTGCCTTCGTGATCGGTGGCGATGCGCACAAGCGAGTCGGCGGCGATCTGGTCAATCACTGCGTCAACGACATCCTGGCGTGCGGCGCGCGACCGCTCTTTTTCCTCGATTACATCGCCATGGGCAAGATCGATCCGATCGCGCTCGAAGGGCTGGTCGAAGGGATGGCGCTCGCCTGCACCGCAAATGGGGCGGCGCTGATCGGTGGCGAAACCGCCGAGATGCCAGGACTCTACGCCGCGGGTGAATACGATGCGGCCGGATTCATCGTCGGTGAGGTCGCGCCCGATGCGTATATCGACGGTTCCACCATCCAGTCCGGTGACGCGCTGATCGGCATCCCCTCGGCGGGGATGCATACGAACGGATATAGCCTTGCTCGCATGATCGTCGGGCTCACCGGGGAGGTCGAGCATGATTGGGAGACGCTGTCGAGGCCGTTGCCGGGTGGAGACGGGGAGTCGATTGGCGAAGCGTTGCTGGCCCCCCATATGACCTATTTTCCGGTGGTTTATCCGCTGGTGCAGCAGGATCTGGTGCGGGGCATCGCGCATATTACCGGCGGTGGGCTGCTGGACAATGTGCCGCGTATGCTGCCGGGTGGCGTGGTAGCCGAACTGGATCAGCAGACGTGGACGGTCGATCCGCTCTTCACGTATCTTGTCGAGACCGGACATGTCGAGGCGCGCGATCGGTATCGCGCGTTCAATATGGGAATCGGCATGGTGCTGGCTGTTCGGCCGGGCGATGTCGATACGGTGCTGAGGGCGGTCCCCGGCGCGCGCGTGATCGGCGAAACCGCGGTCCGAGACGAGGAGCACAAGGTGACGATCGAAGGCACGGCGCTGGGAACGGTACGCTGACGATGGCGATGATCGATCTCGACAACCGGCAAATCGTCGCCAAGATCGTGGTGTATGGGCCGGGTCAGAGCGGCAAAACCACGTTTCTGCGCGCGGTTCACGACCTGATTCCAGAAAGCCAGCGCCCTCAGATCGACTCGATCGAAAGCGACTCGGGCCGCACCTTGCTCTACGATAGCTTGCCGCTCGATGCCGGCACGGTCGGCGACTACCGCATGCGCTTTCAGCTCTTTTCGGTGGCCGGCAACGAAGGCAGCCAGGACGCTCGCCAAGCGGTGCTTTCGGGCGCGGATGGAGTGGTCTTTCTGGCCGATGCGCAGCCAGATCGGTTAGCGGACAATCAGGCCAGCTTCGACGAGCTGATGATCTCGCTGGCGCAGCTGCAAAAGGCCAACGGAACCTTTCCTGTCGTGATTCAGTACAACAAGGTCGATCTCGTCGACGAGGCGACCCTCGGTTCGGTTAGCCGGACGCTCAATAGCGATGGGTTGCCCGAAGCGTATTCCTCGGCCCTGAACAAGCGCGGCGTGGTGGACTCGTTGCAGACGATCACTCGCCTGGTGGCGCAATCGCTGTAGCCACAGGGCCACCCTTCGCAACCTTTTCACACTGTCATTTCGATGCGAATTGGATGCGCTCTCGGAACCGCTCGAAGTGCGCCGGGACGGAAGCGATTCTTCGCTTTCCTCAGAATGACAGTAGAGGGATGCGGCGCATTTCAGTTATCGAATAACGTACTCCTGCGCGTAGAAGCCCTGGGTTTTGTCGATGTCCTGGAAGTTGACGGCGTCGGAGACGGCGGCCTGGAACTCGGGACTTTGCTCGGCAGCGCGCCAGGCGGCTTCGTCATCGAACGAGGCGAACGCGATTGCGTCGAACGCGGGTTCGGGTCCGTCATATGAGGTCATCGGGTAGCAGCGGTAGGCGCGCATCCCCGGTGTAGCCGCGGTGAGAGGCGTGTGCTCTTCGATCCAATAGCGGGTGAATTCCTCCTGCGAGAGATCGGGGCGTTTCTTGACCAGCCAGACGACGGTGAACATCGATCAGTCCTCTCCGCGCAGAAAGCCGGGCTGAAGGTAGGCCGGATTCGGGTGGTCGTAGAAGCCCGTGCCGGATTTTTCTCCCAGCTCTCCGGCAGCGACTTTGCGCGCCAGGGTCGGTGAAGGCGTGTCGGTGGGATCGAGGGAAACGATCTGATAGCTGGTTTCGATATCGGAGACGACGTCGAGTCCCACCATGTCCATGACGCCGAAAGGGGCGTATTCGGTCTGGAAGAACATCATCCAGAGCCGGTCGACATCCTCGGGCGAGGCTACGCCCTCGTCGATGACTCGCAATGATTCGCGTTTGACCGCCCGCCAGATGCGGTTGATGATGAAACCCTTGCTCTCGCCATTGACGACGGCAGTGACCAGACCGAGCGAGATCCCGAAGCCGTACATCGACTGCATGACCTCGTCGCTGGTGACGCCGCAGGTCATCAGCTCCAGCATCGAGCGAATCCAGATCGGCGCGAAGAAATGGGTGTTCAGCAGCCGCTCCGGTCGTTCGACCGCCGGCGCGATCAGGGATGAGGGGATCGACGATGAGTTCGTGCTCAGGATTGCAGGCGTCATACGCGAGAGCTCGGAGAAGACCGCCTGTTTGACCCCCAGCTCTTCCCGGACGGCTTCGATCACCAGATCGGCGCCGTCCACGGCTTCAGCCATCGAGACGGCGGCCGAAAGCCGGCCGAGCGCGGATCCCAGCTCGGCCGCGTCGATCCCGCGCGCTTCGCCCAGACCAGGAAAGATTTCGCTTTCGGCGCGGCTCATTCCCCCGGCAAGCGCCTGATCCGACGCGTCCCACAGACGCACCGTGCGTCCCGATAGGGCGGTCAATGAGGCGATTTGCGCTCCCATCGTGCCCGCCCCGATGACGGCGACCTTGCCAATCTCGATCATGTTTTGCCCCCAAGATTCGTCGACCAATCGTTGCGGCAGTATAGGGGTGGCTTGCCAGTGGGTCGGGGCCGTGATAGGGTGAAATCGAACGTCTCGCACACGACTGTGCGCCGGCCAATGTGCCTGCATCTCGGATAGCCGGCGACAGGGATAGGGGAACAGGGAACGTGGAACAGCTCGATCTCGAATTAGATGAGCGCTCGAACCGGCGGCGATTTCTGCGCCATGCCGGGCTGGGCACGATTGCGTTTGCGCTGCTTGCCAGCGGCCGGGTAACCAGCGCGCTCGCGCAAGGTTCTGAAAGCGACACGACCGGTGGCACCAATACCGGCGGTGGCGGCTCGGGTGGTGGCGCCGATGGCGGCTCCAGCACCGGCGGCGATGGCACCGGTGGCGACGGTGGCGGCGGCGACGCCGGTTCGGGCGGCACCGACGGTGGCAGCACGACTGGCGGCGGCAATGTCGGTGGCGACGGCGGCGGCGCTGACGGCGGCTCGGCTACTGGCGGCGACGGCAACGGCGCGGATGGCGGCACGGCCAATGCTGGAAGTGGCGCCGGCGGTGGCGGTGGCGCGGGTGGCAACGGCGGGGATGGCGGCGGCGCCGCATCCGGCGATGCCGTAGGCGGCAATGGCGGAGACAGCGGTAGTTCGGGCAACTCAGGTGGCGGGAGTGCCGGCGGAAGTTCCGCGGGTGGTGGCTCGTCGTCCGGGGGGAGCTCGGTCGGTGGCGCATCGGGCTCCGGCGGATCTGGGGCTGTCAGCAGCGCTGGAGCCGGCGGCAGCGGCGATCCGGGGGCAACGACGACGAACATCAATGTTGCCGATGCAGAGCCATCTCTTCGCGCGGCGGCCGAAAGAATCTGGTCGAAAATCGCTCCGTTCTAGTCGGAGCAATTTACAAGCACTGAAATGAATCGCGGGGCGTCCGATCGGATGCCCCGCATTGTTTTTGCTCTGAATCCCAGTGGAGTGTCTGGGGGTGTTTGCGGACCTCGTCACATAGGTGTCGTGCAGGATCTCCGTGTCCTGCTGTGACTGGGAACTGCGTCTCACGCGGGAGAGGGACGTCCTGCACGACACCAGATCCGCGCTCGTAATGAGGTTGCAATCACGCCATAGAACAACTCGCTGGGTGGCTTCGATCGGTCCGCGGGCAGCTCCGAAGAGAGATCCTTCGCTTCGTTCAGGATGACGATGCGGTGTAGCGTTCAGGATGACAGGCAGGGAGGGGGCTACCCAAGTCGTATGGGACCACCGGCCACCGCCGACGCTTCGACTCCGCAGAGGATTTCGGTATTGGCGAGGCCGTCGGTTAGCGAGATGAATGGTTGGGTGTCGCTCAGGACACAGTCGACGAAGTATTGGATGCTCTGCAGCGTAAAACCGTAGCGAGCGCCCCGGATGTCGAGCTGGGTAAGGTAGTCGAGTCGTTGGTGCGCCCCGGCTGAGGTGTACATCTCGTTGACTTCGGGCGCCTGAAGCTGTGTGTAGTAAACGCCGTTTTCGGCGACGATCTCGCTGCGAAAGTCGCCAAAGCCGGGGAGACTCTCAGGGAGAATCCAGGCGTTTTCGATCACGCCAATGCCGCCATTCTCGAATTTCAGGATCGACACCCACACATCGGGGATGTCCAGTCCGCGCTTTTGCAAAACCCCGTATGTCCGCACGCCGGTGACCTCGACGACCTCGCAGCCGAAGAGCCAGCGCACGAGATCGGCCGAGTGACTCCCGAGGAACCAGAGCGAGGATGACTTCTCGGGCCAGGCCAGCATTTGCAGGGGAACGTTCAGCGTGTTGCTATGCCGCATGTAGATGTAGCGCGGCGATCCAAGTGGGCCATCCCCGAGCTGGCGTTTCGCTGAATCGAATTGCGGATTGAAGCGATTGTGAAAGTCGACCATCGCCAGAATGCCCGCCGCGTCCGCCGCGTCGCGAATCGACTTGGCGTCCTCGACTGTGGTGGCGAGCGGTTTTTCGATCAGCAGCGGTTTCTTCGCGTCGATAACGGCCATGGCCGGTCCGGTGTGAGCGAAATCCGGTGTGGCGACCGAGACCGCCTCGACTTCCAGGTCGGCGGCGAGCTCATCGGCGGTGGCGTAGGCGCGGTCGATGCCGAACTCCTCGGCGAATGCGGTTCGCCGGGCTTCGTCGGTATCGCACACGGCCACCAGCCTGGCCGATGGATGGTCGCGATAGGCCATCGCGTGGGTTCGGCCCCACAGTCCGGTGCCGATCAGTCCTGTTTTCAACTGCATGGTGGGCATACCTCTATTCAGTGAGTCAATCGAGCCAGAGCGGCAGGACTTCTGAACGACGAGCGCGCGTCCGCGAGAAGCCTGCGCGTGAGAAGAGCACAGCCAAGGACCACGGTGTCCTCTTTTGGCATGGTGACTAGCGAACGCAGAACAGAGACGTCCTGCACTACGCCCGGTATACCCTGGGCGTTTGCGGGCATGCCTTAGGCGATAGGCACTTCACCCAGGCTGGCGATCTGAGCGTCCGAATAGCCTGCCGTCTTTAGCGGGGCGATGACGTCTTCGGTCAGATCGGGCACATAGCAGACGATCAGGTCGGCTGCGCCTGACGGCTCGATGGTGAATTCGCCGAGCGCGGCGGGAATGACGCACGAGGTCGCGCGATCGAGGGTGAATGTGCCCCCGGCATGCCGCAGATGGACGGGCTCGCCGACGCAGGAGATCGTCAGGCAGCGGCCCGGATGCGCGGGTTCGATGTGGGGTTCCCGCAGCGTCCAGCGTTCCAGGACGAAATGCGGGCCGGCGCAGCCGTAGCGGTAGCTGTTCTTGCCGCGCTGAATCGTAAGCCCGGGATTGGGAACCGGAAGATAATCCCGCTTGAGCTCGGCAAGGGTCTGGGCGATATTGGCATCCCATTCCGCTTCGGGATATAGATTGCCGAGCAAATCGACCGGCATCACGTTCTGAGCCAGATCCGAGGTCTGCTGGATCTCGAAGATCAGGGTGTTCGGTCCGAAGGAGTGGAGGATGCCGCCCGGCACATAGACCGTATCGCCGGGGGCGATCGGATAGGAATACATGACGGCGTCGTAATCCTGGCGTTTGAAGGCCGCGATCAGGTCATCGTCGGTAGCGCCAGCTTTGATTCCCGCCAGAATGGACGCGCCGGGCTCCGCCCAGAGAATGTGCCAGGCTTCGCTCTTGCCGTTCGGCTCGGCGTAGACCGCCGCGGCTGTTTCGTCGTCGGCGTGGAGATGCACCGGCAGCATGTTCGAGGCATCCAGAAACTTGGCGAGCATTGGAAAATGGGGGCCGTTCCAGCCGGTTCCGACCACTTCTTCCGGATACTCCATAACGACATCGTGGAACGCGCGGCCTTTCAGCTCGCCGTTCAGGATCGTGGCACGGGCGTCCTTTTGATCGCTGACCTCCCAGGTTTCGGCCACGATGCCATCCGGCAAGCCGGTCTTGCCGAGCATGTCGGGGATCAGCCGCTCGCCGAAGGCGTAGGTGCGAACATGATAGGAAAGGCGAAGGGGATACCAGTTCAAGTCGAGACGCTCCTTGGTCCAGCGGCGCCGTGCGTCCGGCGCTCGATCGCGTCAGAATAGCGCGGCAATGTGGGAGGCGCGAAACAACTATGAACGAAGTCGTTCTCGGAGTGGATTCGAGTACGCAATCGACCAAAGTGGTCGCGGTCGATCTCACCAGCGGACGCATCGTGGCGGAAGGACGGGCGCCGCATTCCGGTGCGGATACGCAATGGCCGGGCGACTGGTGGGTTGCGTTGCGGGAAAGCATGAAGCCGATCGTCGATATGGGCCTGCGGGTCGCGGCGATTTCGGTCGCTGGGCAGCAGCACGGTCTTGTCACGGCAACTGCCACGGGCGATCCGATTTTACCGGCGCCACTCTGGAATAACATCGATGCCGCTCCGGATGCCGAGCGTTTGAACCAGGAAGCCAATTTTGCTGCCGAGGTCGGCACACGACTGGTGGCGTCGATCACGATCGCGAAGGTGGCGCATCTGGCGCGCACGCGGCCGGGGGTGATGCCGTCGATCGAGGCGATCTGCCTGCCGCACGACTGGTTGACCTGGAAGCTGACCGGCAATCTCGTTACCGACCGGGGCGAGGCCTCGGGGTCGGGTTGGTGGAGTCCGATCTCCGAATCGCCGCAGCGTCATTTGCTCGAGCTTGCCGCGGGTGTCGGCTTTGCGTCCAGGGTGCGTATTCCCGACGTGCTGGGACCCGAAACCCCCGCGGGAGTGTTGACCCGTGATGCTGCTTCCTTTCTGGGATTGACGCCCGGAATCCCGGTTGGACCCGGGTCGGGTGACAACATGGGTGCCGCGCTGGGGATCGGCGCCGCGCCGGGGCACTACGTCGTCAGTTTGGGCACCAGCGGAACTGCCTATGCCGTCTCGGACGAGCCGACGGCCGATCCGACTGGGGAGGTCGCGGGATTCGCCGATGCAACCGGACGGTATCTGCCGCTGGCCTGCATGTTGAATTGCACCAGGGTGCTCGACATCGTGACGGGAGCGGCCGGGCTGTCGCTGGTCGACGGGCTCGATCGAGCCGGGCAGCTCGAACCGGGAGCGGATGGATTGCTGCTCATGCCCTATCTGGCGGGTGAGCGCACGCCGAATCTGCCCCGCGCCACCGGCTCGCTCTACGGGGTGTCGATGACCAATCTCGATCCGGGACGCCTGGCGCGCGCGGCGGTCGATGGGGTCGCGGCGGGGATTGCGTATTGCCTGATCGCGCTTCGTCGCTTGACGATCGACGAGCCAGGGATCGTGCTGGTCGGCGGCGGAAGCGCGCACGCCACCTGGCAGCAAGCGATTGCCGATGCCACGCAGCTTCCGGTGACCGTGCTGGGCGGACGGGAGCATGTTGCGCTTGGAGCGGCGATTCAGGCAGCCGCCATCGTGACCGGTCAACCCGTCGCCGAGATTTCCGATCGGTGGCGGCCCGGAGTGGCGACGGTTGCGCATCCGCGCGCCGATTTCGCCGACCGGTTTCGACTGGACGAGCGTCAAGCGTTGATCGATGTCGAACGGGCGCGGGCGGCGATCTGACCCAGACGATGGAAATCGTCCCGGAGCGCCCGATAGGTATGCTGAAATAACGGGAAGAGCTCGCGGTAGATCTCGACTGCCGCCGGATTTGGCACGATGCGAGGACCGATTCGGGCTGATCTGGCGGCGCCTTCGGCGAGATCGAACCAACCCAACGATGCGCCGGCCACGATCGCCGCACCCATGGCCGATCCTTCCGATTCTTCCAGCGGATCGACCGGCAGGTCGAACACACTGGCGACGATCTCGGTCCAGGTCCGGCTGCGCGCGCCACCGCCGGCGAGCACGATCCGTTCCGGCGATCCGCCCAGCTCTTGCAGAACCGAGAAGGCGTCGAGCAGGGAGAAGGCCGCGCCTTCCATGACCGCCCGGCTCAGCTCGGCCGGACCGTGTTGCGCGCGCAGTCCGATGAAGGCGCCCGATGCCTCCGGGTCCATATGCGGGGTGCGTTCGCCATTGAGGTAGGGGAGGAAGACGATGCCGTCCGCGCCGGGCGGTACGGCGGCAACCGACGATTCGAGGGGAGCGGCGCTGTTTGCCAGGAGCTCTTCTCGTAGCCAGCGGAGTGCTCGACCAGAAGCCAGGGTGGCTCCCATCTGATACCAGCCCGGTAGCGCAGAACCAGGCGACGCGAGACTGCACCAGGTGTGGATGCGGCCACGCGGGTCGACGACGGGCTGCGTTGCCGGCAGGATGGCTTGCGAGCCGGTGCTGATGGTGAGAAGCAGGGTATCGCTCGTCGTGGCGGCCGCCGCCAGTGCGGCGAGTGGCGCATCGGCCCCGCCGCCGGCGATCGGGATATTCGTGGGAAGTCCCAAAGCTGTTGCCGCTTCGCTGGTCAGGTCGCCGGTTATCTTGGTCGATTCCATTACCTGAGGCATCAGGGATCGGTCGAGGCCAATGGCGACCAGGATTTCGTTCGACCAGTTGCGCGTACGGATGTCGAACAAGAGGGTGCTCGAGGCATCGCTCGGCTCGGTGACCAAATCTCCGGTCAGCCGGAAACGAAGGTAGTCGCCCGGTAGGAGCACCGCGCGGGCCGCTGCGAGTGCGGCCGGTTCGTGTTCGAGCAGCCAGGCCAGGGTAGCCGCCTGAAAGCCGGTCGCCAAGGCGCTGCCGCAGAGCTCGATGATACGGTCCGCGCCGATCTGCTTAGTGAGCGAGCGCACCTGGTCGGCGCTGCGGCGGTCCTCCCAGATGATTGCAGGGCGGACCGGCCGGCCGGCCGCGTCCAACAGGACAGTTCCGTGCATCTGCCCGCTGATGCCGATCGCGGCGATCTCGGGCGAGCCTGCCGCGGTCAGCGCGGACCGCGCCGCTTCGACTGACGCATGCCACCACCGGTCCGGGTCCTGTTCGGCCCAGCCGTCGTGCGGGCGCTCGACCGGGTAGGGAGCGGCACCGGAAGCGAGCACGCGACAATTGGAATCGACGATCAGCGCTTTGACCGATCCGGTGCCCAGATCGAGAGCGAGCAGCGCGAGGTCGGTCATGGTCCAGTAGCCTCGCCGGCCAGATCGACTACCTGATCGTAGATCGCATGATTGAGCGGCTTCAGCGTCGCATAGAGCTGCTTGTAGACGTTTTGGAAGAAGTCTTCATAGAATGCCGCGGCGTCTGGATTGGGCTCGATCGTGTTGCTGTCTACTTCGACCGTGGCTTTCACGTCGGCGGCATCGCGATAGATGCTGGCGGCCAGACCACCCAGCAAGGCGCCGCCCAGTGCGGTCGCTTCGTGCAGTCCGAGGACATGGTGCGGCCGGTTGGTGACCGATGCCTTGATCCGCAGCAACAATTCGTTCCGGGAGCTGCCGCCGATGACGGTGATGTCCGGCAACGAAGCACTCCCGGCGAATTGGACCAGCGGCTCGATCGACATACGGGCTTCGTAGGCAATGCCCTCGTAGACCGAACGCACCATGGCCGCCTGGTCGATGTCGGTGGTCAATCCGAGAAAGGCCCCGCGCGATTTCGGGTCGATATTGGGCGGGCTCGACAATCGGAGATGAGGAAAAAAGGTTGCGCCATTGCTGCCGGGTGGGATCTCGGCCGCCGCGCCGGCGAGCGCGCGGCGGTCCTCACGGCCGGTGATGTTGCGGATCCAGTCGACCGAGGCTCCGGAGGTATAGAGTCCGCCGAATCCGTAGTACTGCCCGGCGGCGACATGGGCGCCCTGGGTGTAGCCCATGCGGCCGAGATCGGGATCCCAGATCGGCGCGTCGAGCGCTACGAAGAGCGCTTCGGCGGTTCCCATCGAATCGAGCACTGCGCCATGCTCGGTGACTCCGGCCGCGAATGCCCCGCAGACATGATCGTGGCCGCCCACGCCGATGACCGTTCCTTTGACCAAGCCAGTCGCTGCGGCCCCCTCGGTGCTGACCGTGCCAATCGCGCCGCCAGCGGCCATAACGGGAGAAAAGATGGCGGGATCGATGCCCACCTGGGCGAGCAGATCGGAGTCCCATTTGAGATGCTGCAAATCGAACGCCAGGGTGCGGGCTGCCTGGGAATAGTCACTCGCCGGCGCTCCGCCCAACCGCCAGGCGATATAGCTGTCGGCCATCAACCAGCCGCGCGTGCGCGCCCACACCTCGGGTTCGTTTTCTTTCAGCCAGAGGAGCTTGCAGAGTGTGAAAATCGGTTGCAGCGCAAGTCCGGAGCGTTCGAACAGCCGCTGCTCGCCGACGGTTTCCAATAGCCAATCGGCTTGCGGGATCGAACGCCGGTCGAACCAGGCGATCGTGTTGTAGGTCGGGTTGCCATTGGCGTCGACCGGCACGCCGGCTTCGGCAAAGCTGGCCACCGCCACCGATTCGATGCGGGCCGGATCGCCGATCTGCTCGACAACGCCTCGCACCGCCGAGGCGGCCGCATTCCAGAGCTCATCCGGCTCGAAGTAGGCCCAGAGCGGACGCGGGTAATGGGTGATGGTGGGCATCGCGGCGGTCGCGACCATCCGGCCGCGAACGTCGTAGGCAACCGCTTTGGTGGAGGTGGTGCCCAGGTCGATCCCGAGGATCAGCGTATCCGTGCCAGTCGTTCCAGACAACCGCGTTTTTCCTTGGGTTCTTCGCCAACGATTGGATGATAGTTTCCCACACCCTGCTCCAGCTGCTGCCCTGTAATTCACTCCTTTGCCTCGGGGCAAATCGATCGAGATCTGCGTGTTTCCTCGTAGGATGCGGTCGACGTTTCTGTAGGAGTCTCGTGCTTCGGCGCCGGCCGTGCGCCGATGTGAACGGAATCACCCGCGCAGATCCGGCGCATTTCGAAACCCCCGATAGCTCCCGGCCGTTTCATTGCCAGAGGCGAGGATCAACCCTATACTGAACCCCGTCTCAATTCGAATATCAGCGTACGTACGCATTATTTTTGAGCCGGTAGCTGCTTTCGCCGGACGGAGTTCGTTTCATGTTCCATCTGGCGGCCAACTCCCGCATGCGCGTTTGGCTCTTCTCGATCGTCTTGATGACACTCGTCGCCGGCGCTTTGCCGTTGTCGCTGACCAGCGCGCAAAACCCCTTCTCGGATGGAGGGCCGAGCATCGTCCCGACTGGCGAATCGGTTTGCTCACCGAAGCTGGCGACCTCGGACAAGGGCGAACGGTATGTTGTGGCGGTCGATGAGCTCAATCTTCGTTCAGGGCCGAGTACCGATTGCGATATCGTGGCCGAGCTGAAGCGTGACACCGAGCTCGTCGCGGTGGGAGAGTCGACCGCCGAAGGCGATTATGTCTGGGTGCCGGT
>DASTFJ010000170.1:0-12228 GCA_035708745.1 Thermomicrobiales bacterium
AATGAGCTCGGCTATGTGCCGGTCATCATGTATCACAACATCGTCCAGCAGTACACCGGCGAAGAGGCAGGCGACGTCCTGTTCCGCACGGAAGAGGAGCTCCGCGGCGATCTGCAATGGCTGTATGACCACGATTTCTACGTCGTCACCATGCAGGAATACATCGAGAACCGCGTTACGGCGCCGGCCGGAAAGCATCCGGTGGTGCTGACATTCGACGATTCCCGTCCCAGCCAGTTCTATTACAACATCGCCGCCGACGGCTCGGTCACCACCGACCCGCATTCCGTCGTTGGGATCCTGGAAGACTTCTTTGCGACTCATCCCGATTTCGGCCATACCGCCCTGTTCGCCATTCTTCCCATCCACTGCTTCGATTTCGAAGAACCCACCCAAACACCCTATTGCCAGCAAAAGCTGCAATGGCTGGTCGATAACGGCTATGAAATTGCCAACCACACCTGGGATCACCAGGATATGAGCAATGTCAGCACCGACGTCTTCCTCGAAAAGGTCGGCGACACGATCGAATTCATTCAGGAAAACACCGGCCAGCTGAGCGCGGCGGAAGCCCTGATTCTGCCCTACGGCAGCTTCCCCGATACCGACGTCAACCCCGACGCCCAGCAGGAATGGGAGTGGATTCGCAACGGGTTCGATTTCAACGGCCAGCACTACCAGCTCTGGACGGTGGTCGCCGCCGGTGCGGAGCCGGGGCCATCCCCCAACTCCACGGCATTCGACGAAATGTCGATCGCCCGCATCGGCGGGAAGAATGAGCCTGGTCCCGGAGAAGGCAATCTCTTCCTCGACTATTGGTTCGGCCAGTTCGAATCCCGCCCCGATCTGCTCTACACCAGCGACGGCAACCCGGACACGATCACCGTGCCCGAGATGCTCCCCGCCGAACAGGAGGGACTGCTCGACACCGAAAAGATCGAATCCGAAGGGAAGCAACTGATACAGTACTGAATCGATTCGAAACGGAGAAAGGAGCGTTCATGGACCCGAAGCAATTCGACACCATCTCCCGTCTTTTGGCCTCCCACCGCATCTCCCGGCGCTCGGCGCTCCTCGCGGGAGCCGGCGTCGCGGCTCTCGGCGTTACTGGGGCCGCCGCCCAGGCCACCCCGGAAGCCATGACCGATCAGGCAACACCCGAAGTCCCGACGGTTCAGGCGAGCCCCGATGCTGCGTCAGAGGCCGGGGTTCCGTTCATGTTCGTGCAGACCTTCGGCGCCGGTTCGCTGGATGCCGCCACCGAAGGCGTCCCCAACATGCTGCTGGTCGCTGACCACCTGGCCGGCCAAACCCTCTACTTCTCCGACCGGCCCGAACGGGTCGTCGGCATGGTGCCCACCGAGGAATTCCTCGCCGGCGGCAGCGACGATCAGGGACTCGGCTTCACCCCCACCGACCCGCCCAACGCCGCCCTGGTGCTGCCAGACGACAAGATTCTGGTAGTCGAGCTGATCGATCCGCAATACGACGCCGCCACCGGCCAGGTGCGCTATCAGCTCCACGTGCTCGACGATGTCTCCCAGATCGACCTCAGTTTGGAAACCGAGCCGTTGACCATAGCGGACGCCGTGGGCGAATTCACCGCCGCCAGTCTCTTCATCGATGACTGCCCGGACGGGCAGATCATCTGCTATGCCTCTGACGGATCCACGGTCGTGGGGCAAATCCAGTCCGGATTCTGCTACGACGCGGGAGCGGCCTGCTGCAACCCCTGCGGCGGCGCGGGCGGCGGTGACTGGAGCTCCATCTGCGATCAAACGTTCACCGGCTGCAACGGCTCCTGCAAATACGGTTTCAACGAAACCTGGGCTTGCTAGGGCGCCCACTCCAACAGTGGTAGTGCAGGACGTCCTTGTCCTGCCGCGGCCGACTCCCTTGCTCCAAGCAAGGACAATGAGGTCCTGCACTACTCCACTCGTGCGAGGTTTGCTGGCATGCACTATGCCGCCCGATAGCGTTCCAGTTTTTCCTGGTCGACCGTTGCGCCGAGTCCCGGAACATCCGGCACAATCAGCGAGCCGTCACGGACGTGCAACGGTTCGGAAAGAAGGTCATCCGCCAGCAGGAACGGACCGCACAACTCGGTCGAAAAGACCGGCGGCAACGCTTTCGCTACATGCGCGCCCATGAGCGTGCCGATCCCCGATTCGATCATGCTGCCGATCACGACCGGCAGATGTGCGGCGGCGCAAAGCGCGCCCATCGCCAGCGCCTCGGTGGCGCCGCCGCTCTTGAGCACCTTGATATTCACCATATCCGCCGCGCCCGCCCGAATGCACGTCAGTACGTCATGCGCGCTATGAATGCCCTCATCCGCCAGGATCGGCAGAGCGAGACTGCGCCGCAGGAACGCCATGCCCTCCCAATCGGTCCGCGCAACCGGCTGGCTCAAGAGCTCGAGATCGTATTTCTCCAACCGGCGGCCCACGCGCAACGCGGTTTTCGGCGTATAGCTCTCTTCCGCATCGGCCCGAATCGCAATCGCCGGTCCGACCCGCTCGCGGACGCGGGCGACCATCTCTTCGTCCGCGTCGACGCCGAACCCGATCTTCAACTTGAGCCGGCGCAATCCGCCGGCAACGAGCGCTTCGGCCTCGTCGGCCATCTCAGCCGGATCGGACACATGCAGCACCGTCAGCACGGGCACACTATCGTGCGCGGCGCCACCCAACAACCGGTAGATCGGTAAGCCATACCGCTTGCCGAAGCCGTCCCACAGGGCCGTTTCCACCGCCGCCCGGGCGAATTCGTGCCCATCGAGCATGGCAAAGGGACGCAACATCGAACGGACATCGATGAATTCGCGACCCACAAGCTCGTCACGCATCATCCCGGAAATGAAGGAAAACACATCGGCGGCCGTTTCAGGCGCGTAATAGAGAAAGGGCGCCGCCTCGCCCCACCCCTCGATGCCGTCATCCGTGGTGATCCGAACCAGCACATGCTGTTTTGACGGCACCGTTCCCCGCCAAACGACGAACGGCGTCCGAAACGGAATATCGACGACGAACGCATCGACCGCGGAAATCTTCATATCGCCCCGCTTTTCATCGGTCATGCGATCCGCTGCATCGATTCCTGCCGCTGATTCACCACGACGCGGATGTATCCCCGCAGCTCGTCGTCCAGCTCCGGATCGCCCGTATCGACCAGGAGCGCCCCACCACTCAATCCAGCCAGCTTGACCGGCGTCGCTACCACGATGATGTTTTCGATCCCAACGCGCCGGATGACCGCCGGACTCAGCTGCTGGTTGCCCCGGCCAAACAGATATCCCTGTCCCCCAATGGGCGTGACCACCAGCCGGGCCGGATCGTCACCCAGCTGCCGAAGGATCTCCCGCTCATTGGCATCCGGGGCGACCAGCTTGCGATGGTGGTAGAGATCGACACCGAGCAATGTCTTCGGCAGCCCGAGCGCGTTGGCGATGTGCCGGGTGGTCGTTCCAGGACCGAGAATCCACAGGGAATCGTCCTTCATGTGCTCGGCGATCGCGGCCGCGATCCCGTTCAACGCCCCCTGCTCGTTCCCGGCGCTTCCCGATTTGAGTCCCTGCACCAGATTCCGCTGAAACGGCACGCGCAAATATCCGAAGAGCCGCGCCGACACGCGACCCTCCCGAAACGCGTCCTCGTCGATATCCATCACTTCGGCTTCGCGGCAGACACTGTTCGGCGACCGCAGAAAATGCGCGGCCAGCTCACCGGCCGAGCGCGGATTGGTCGCGAAGACGGAAGAGTGCATCTTGACCCCAGTTGGGATACCGAGCGCCGGCAGGTCCATCCCCACGGCTTCATACACATTGCGCGCGGTGCCATCTCCGCCCGCAAATAGCAGCAGCGCCACGCCTTCGTCGCGCATCAACCGGGCGAGCTCGATCGTATCCGTCGATGAGCCGGTGGGTCGGTAGTTTTCACCGATCACCACCGGTTCGTACCCAGCCCGCCGTGCAATGAATTCGCCGAGCTCACCCGGCACAGTGACGACCTCGATGCCGGTCGGCGCTGCGTCCCGGAGCGTTGCAAGGGCGATGGCGGCGCGTTCGCCCGAAACCGGAACGGCTCCCAGCGCCCGAGCGCGGTCGACCGCATCCGGGCCATCGGTTCCTTTGAGACCGACGCGGCCACCCATCCCCGCAATTGGGTTGACGATCAACCCGAGCCGGAGCGGGACGCCTTCGCCACCATTACCGCCCATCGCTCTACCGCCTTACGACGCTATGCACGCGGGTTGGCCCCCGCTCGCGCTGCTACCCCATATTTGCGTTTCCAGCCGCGCCAGGTCATCGCGCGTTGATCCGGCAAATCCAGCGCCTCTTCGTGAATACGGGTCATCGACGCCTGGTAGGGCGCGTTTTGCACCAATGCCGGTTCGGCCCGCGCCTCGGCGTCGATATGGCTCAGCACCGTGCCGTACTCCTCCAGATCGCTCCGGGACCAGCTTTCCGAAGGTTCCAACGTAAACGGCTCGGGAATCAGCATCGGGTGATGACTGGTGAAATACCCCTGCAACCCGAAGTCCACCATCCGGCGGCGCACGTCTTCGGATGACACGCCGGTCTCTGCGAAGAGCGATTCCCAGCTATAGCGAACTTCCTGCAGGCGGTGACCGGGGACGTCGTACTTGATCGAAACGCCCGGAATATCCTGCAGAAGCGACTGCAGATAGTTGTTATTCAGCACGGCTGTCTCGGCCACCTGCCGTAAACCCTCGCTTCCGTGCGCCAGGATCCAGGCGTAGGACCGGAGCACGGCTTGCGGGTTTCCATGGAACGAGCGGATCTTGCCGATGCTGTCCGGGCGGTCGTAATCCCAGTAGTACCGCTCACCGTCGAAGGCAACCATAGGAACGGGCAGATATTTCGCCAGCTCCTCGGTGCAGCCGCCCGCGCCACACGATCCGCCGGTCGAGCCGTGCGGCACCGAGAACGTCTTATGCAGATTGAACTGGCACAGATCGAATCCGTTTTCGCGGGCACGGGTGATCCCCAGAATGCCGTTGGCATTCGCCTGATCGTAGGCACACAGCCCGCCCGCTTCATGCACGATGCGGGTGAATTCTTCGACGTGTGGATTGAAGATGCCCGTATCTTCCGGATTGGTCATCATCAGACCCGCCGTTCGCGGGGAAACGGCGGCCTTCAGGGCATCGAGTTCCGGATAGCCATTCGGCCCCGGCAGCAGCGTAATGACTTTGTAGCCGGCCACCGCTGGCGCCGCGCAGTCGATCGGATGTGAGAACGCGGTCGAGATGATTTCGTCGCGCAGCTCACCCTCACCCCGCTCCTCGTGATAGGCGCGGATGATGCAGGCATTGGCGAAGATCGCCTGCGAGCCGCCTGCCGGCTGGAAGGTGAACGCGCTCATTCCCGAGATCTCGCACAGCATCTGCTCGAGTCCGTAGATGATTTCGAGCATGCCCTGCGTCGTATCGTCGTCCTGCAGCGGATGCAGATCGCTCATTTCCGGGGAACGCGCCAGATGCTCGTTGATTTGCGGGCTGTATTTCATCGTGCAGGTGCCCAGGCTGGCATCGGGCGTGATGTGACACCCCATCGTCATCTGTGACAACCGCAGGTAGTGGCGCAGCACGCCGGGCTGCGAAATCTCCGGCAGGCAGGGTGGAGTCTGCCGGCGCATAGCCGCCGGGATCAACGATTCCGCCGGGCCGGCCGCGTTCTGAATCTCCGGCTCGACCGCTGGCGGAATATACCCACGCTCCCCGGGAGTGCCCATATCGAGAATCAGCGGCTCATCCCACTGCGCGGCATGAAAATTCCGAAGTCGCGTCATGCCAGCACCTCCTCGAGCGCGGAGACGAGTCGATCGATATCAGCCTTGCTATGCACCTCGGTCACGCAATACAGGGCGCTTTGTCCAAGCTGGGGGAAATCGCCGCTCAGATCGTGACCGCCGAAGATGCCCTTTGCGCGGAGCGCCGTATTGATGTCGGCCACACTCCGGCCGGTCGCATCGAAATCGACCACGAACTCCTTGAAATGAGCCGCGTCGAACACCGGTGCATTCACCCCCGGCAGCTCGTTCAACCGGCGCATCGCGTAGTTCGCACGCTGCAGAATCCCCTCGCCGACCTCACGCATACCGGCCGGACCGAGCAAGGAGAGATAGACCGCCGCGGTGATCCCCCAAAGCCATTGCGTTGTGCCGGTATAGTCGGGCGCATCTTCACGCAAGTCGTACGACGTGCGTTCCATCGACGACCAGCCGAATCCCCATCCCTGACCATTCCGCGCCGGCGCAATCGACACCATCAGATAGGGGTATTCGGCGACCAGCGCCGGTTCGTCACGCGAGGCGATGAAGCCGCACAATCCGCCGCTGTACATCATGTGCACCCCCAGCGCCTGTGCTTCCCCGACCACGATATCGGCGCCATAATCCGCCGGGGCCGCCAGCACGCCGAGCGAAATCGCATCGACGCCAACGACCAGCAACGCTCCCGCCGCATGCGCAATCTCGGCGATCCGCTGGACATCCGGCTCGATGCCGCCCAGATACGACGGGACTTCGACATAGACGGCCGCGACGTCATCACCAATCTTTTGACGAAGATCGTTCAGGTCCATGAGTCCGGTGGCGGGGTCGAACGCGAGATACTCCGCGTCGATCCAATTCCCGGCCGTGACACCGATATATGAGCGCCGCTCTCCCGGCAAGGTTCCGGTAATCAATGTTCGGCGCCGGCCGGTGACGCGCGACGCCATCATCAGGGCGCTGGTCATCGCCGCCGTCCAGTCGTACACCGGAGCGCTCACCATCTCCATTCCGACCAGCTCGCCGATCATCGACTGGAATTCGAAGATCGCCTGGTGTTTACCGAGATCGGCATAGGTGTCGCCGCCGTATGCGGTCAGGAATTCCGCCCGGCTGTTGATCTCATCGCACACCGCCGGAATGTCATGCGGCCAGCATCCCCCACCGAGAAAGCTGATCACCGACGTGGTCGGGGTGTTCCGCGCCAATATGGCTTCCATCGTCCGTTTGAGATCGCGTTCCGACAGGATCGGACCGGGAAGATTCAGCGGCCGGTCGAGCTTCAGCGATGCCGGGATGGCATCGAACAGCTCATCGACGGACGTGACGCCCACCGCGTCCAGCATCGCTTGCCGGCTCGCGGGCGCGGTATTCGGAATATACGGATGCGTTTTCGATCGATCGGTCACCGTTTCGCTGCGTCCTCCGTTGACTTGCTGCTTCATGCCACTCCGCACCAGTCGACGACCGTCGCCGCCAGCACCTTGCAGGCGTCGATCACCTCGCGGCACGACACATGTTCATCGACCGCATGGGCCATCATGACGTCCCCCGGTCCATAGCTAACCGATGGAATTCCTCCCTCTTGCAAATAGGTCGCATCATCGACCGCTGGAAAACCCTGAATCGTCGCGGCCGAGCCAAGCGCGGTGAGATGCCCCGCCGCCAAGGTCGATACGATCGGGTGCTCGACCGGTGTCTCATACGCCGGCCATTGGTGCGGCCATTCGAGCGCCGGCCGGTGCGTCGAGAGCCAGGTGTCTTGGTCGAATGTGCGATCCAGGTGCGCGACGATCTCCGCCTTGACCTCTTCCGGGTCGTCCTCCGGCCGGTAAATCACGATGTAGTCCATCACGCATTCATGCGGCACGATGAATGGCACCGGCGGACCCGGTGGCCGTCCGGAAAGCAGATTCAGCCCGATGGTGAAATGCCCGGCGGGAAAGAGCGGATGATTGCGATGCATCCCCCACTCGGTTTCGAGTTGCTTCAGCGATTCGTAGATGAGATATCCCTTGTCGATCGCATTGACGCCGTACCGCTCACCCGCGCCGCCTGGCCAGATCAGATTGCCCCGCACCATCACATGGGTCGCCTTGCCTGGCACGGTGATCCGCAACCAGAAGATGCCCGGCGAGCAGGGCGCGATCACCGGCTTGCTCGAAAAACCGCTCGGCTCGGTCACGATGGCAGCGTCGGCGCGGTACCCCCGCCTGACGGTGGCCGACACGCCGGCGTTGTGATCCATCGTCTCCTCACCGACGACGCTTTCCAGGATCAGATCTCCCTGGAGGGTCACCCCGGCGCGGGCCACCGCCTGGGCCACCGCGCCCATCGCCACCAGACCGGCCTTCATATCGACGGAGCCAAGACCGTAGAGATTCCCGTCCTCGATCCGGCCACTCCACGGGTCGCCCCAACGCCAGGTGGCCGGATCGCCCGGTGGCACGGTATCGACGTGCCCGTTCAGAATCAGCGATTTGCCCCCGCCGGATCCCTTCAGCACGCCAACCAGATTGTCGCGGCCTGGTTCTTCACTCCAGAGATCGATCTCGCAGCCCGCGGCCCGGAAGCTCTTGCTCAATTCCGCATTGCAGCGGGACTCGCCGCCGACATGATCGTCGTAATCGAGACCCGGGTATTTGGGCGTGATGCTGGGAATGCGCACCAACGTCGAAAGCGTCTCGAGAATTTGGTCCTCCATCGCATCGAGCTCGGCCAGAATCGCGGCAACAGGTTCACGCATGATCGGTTGGGCGCCTTCCAGTGAATCGCGTCGAGCGACTAACGGTTCCGCAAGCTCGGATCGAACGCATCGCGCAGCCAATCTCCCAGCAGATTGATCCCGACCACGGTCAGGATCACGGCCATCGCCGGGAAGAGCGTCATCCAGGGACTTTCCGCGAGATAGTTGCGTCCTTCGCTCAGCATGAATCCCCAGGTCGGGGTGGGTGGCTGGATACCGAGACCGAGGAAGGTCAGCGACGCCTCGAAGATGATGACGAAGGCCATATCGAGGGTCGCCAGCACGAGGATCGAATGGAGCATATTCGGCAGAATGTGCCGTGTCAGAATCCGGCGATCGTCGAGCCCGATTGCGCGCGCCGAAACCACATACTCCATTTCGCGGATCCGCAGGGTTTCTCCACGCACCAGGCGCGCATAGTTCACCCAGAGCGCCAGCGTCAGGGCGATGGCCACACTCCAGAACCCCGGTCCCAGCACTGCCAGCACGATCATGGCCAGCAGGATGAACGGAATGGAGAGCTGCAAGTCGACCGCTCGCATGATGAGCGTATCGACAAACCCACCGCGATATCCAGCCAGCGCGCCCAGCACCGAGCCGGCGAATGCCGCCACCAGCGTGACCAGAAAGCCAATTGCCAGCGAAGCTCGCGCTCCATACAGAATGCGGCTGAAGGTATCGCGGCCCAGATTGTCCGCACCCAGGGGAAACTCCGAGCTGCGATCGATGAAGACCGGTTCGGCAAACTTTGCTCGGACAGACGTATCCGTAGGATCGTGCGGCGCCACCACCGGCGCGGTGATCGCCGCGAGAATGGCGAGTCCGACCAGGATCGCCCCGGTCATCCCCTTCGGACTGCGCAAGAGCTCGTGCGCAAGCCGCCGCACGCCGGTCCGACTGCTCGGCGGGCCGGAACCGACCTCGACGACTGGTTGGGCAAGTGCAACGCCGCTCACGCCAGACGAATCCTTGGATCGATCAACGCATACAACACATCGACCAGCAAATTGATCGTCAAAAAGATCAGGGCCGTGATCATCACGATTCCCTGAATGGTGGGATAGTCGCGCCACGAGAGCGCCTGTACGGAAAATCGGCCGATCCCCGGCCAGGCGAAGACGTTTTCCACCACGAACGCGCCACTCAGCAAATAGCCGATCCGAAGTCCCAGGATAGTGATGACCGGTATCAGGGCATTCCGCAGCGCATGCCGCACGATCACCGTGCGCCGCGCCAGCCCTTTGGCTTCGGCCGAGCGAATGTAGTCCTGCCCCAGCACCTCGATCATCGCCGAGCGCACCATGCGCGCGTTATACGCCGCCGATGCGACTCCCAGAGTGATCCCCGGCAGGAAGAGATATCGCAGACTCTCGCGCAGCGCGGACGGATCCCCGGTCGTCACGAGCTCACGGATCGCGCCGGTCATCGACCCGCCGTATCCGGCCGCCGGGAAGATGCGCCATTTCACCGCCAGCGCCATGATCAGCAAGATGCCCAGCAGAAACGACGGGATCGAAATACCGATCACGGCAACGATCGAGCCGACATAGTCCGCCGGCCGGTCTCGTTTCAGCGCGGTGAGCAAGCCAAGCGGCACCGCAATCAGAATCGCCATGAGCATGGCAAAGACCGTGAGCTCGATCGTGGCCGGGAGCTTTTCCATGATCAAGGGGAAAACCGGGGTTCGGAATCGCAACGAATCCCCCATGTCCCCCCGCGCCAGATCGCGCGAATAGCTCAGCACCTGCACATAGACCGGGTCGGTCAATCCGAGCTGCTGGCGCACCGCATCCATGTTTTCCTGCGTCATTCCGGGATTTCCGGACATCATCGCGTCCACAGGGTCGCCCGGGATGAGCCGCAGCAAGAGCGAAACGATGATGAGCACCGCGACCAGCACGGCGAACATATGCAGCAATCTGCGAATGAGAAATCGACCCATGGACCTACCGAAAGCGACCTAAACGCCCGATGCTGCGGCAGCGATCAGCGCTGCCGCAGCTGGAAAATCGAGCGCGAACGAGCGTGGAGTGCAGCTATTCCGCCAGCGACATCTCTTGTACGTGGATGAACCCGACCAGATCGATCGCCAGTCCTTCCACCTTCTCTTGCATGGCCGCCGCGTAGACGCCTTCGAACAGATTCAGGATGTACGCCCGCTCATTGACCCGCTGTTGCGCGTTGTACAGCAGCTCGAGCCGAGCATCGGGATCGAAGGTGACCCGCTGCTCGTCGAGCCAGCCATCGAACTCATCGTCGTTGTGATTGCACCAGGCGAACGGCTGGCCGGTCCGCAGGATCAGATGCAGGATGTCCGGATCGCTATAGGTGTAATAGAAGAAGGTCATCCCGTATTCGCCGGTTGCGGCCTTCGGGATCAGCTCACCCACCGGGTACGACTCGACCATCAGGTTGATGTTCACGTCGGCCAGGTATTCCTGCAGCACCTCGGCTACACGCTGATAGACCGGCGACGCGATGTTCAGATAGGTAATATCGAAGCCATCGGCATATCCGGCCTCTTCCAGCAGCGCCTTGGCCGCATCCGGGTCATAGGGATATTGCGGCAGATCGTCTTTATAGGCGCCGAAAGCCGAAGCCAGCGCGCTCGTGGCCGGCGTGCCGTGCCCGTCGAGCACCAGCGCGACGATCGCATCCAGATCGACGGCATGCTGAATCGCCTGCCGCACCTTGACATCGTTCAATGGCTCGATCGACTGATTGAAATAGGCGTAGTAGACCCCCACCGCCGGGCGGGTGTAGACCTCGATGCCCGGCTCGTCGGTCAGCGAACCGAGCTTGTCGATCGGCACCGCATCCGTTCCAGCCACCACATCGACCTCGCCCGCGATCAACGCGGCCAGGCGGGTCGCGTCTTCCGGAATGACGACGAACTCCACCCGATCGATCGAGGGCGCTTGCTGGGTCGCATAGAACGGGGTCGCCCAGGTGTGCTCGGGATTCTTTTCCAGCACGATCGTGTCGTCCGCCGTCCATTCCACGAACTTATACGGTCCGGTACCGACCGGATTGCGCCCAAAGTCGTCACCAGACTCGGTGGCCGCCGCAATGCTGATTGGGGCGCAATAGGAATAGCCGAGTCCAACGAACATCGGCACGAACGGTTCGCTGTAGACATAGGTGGCGGTCAGATCGTCGACCACCTGCACCTCGGTAAGCGGCCCGAGATAGGAAGCTGTCGGGGACGCCGTTGCCGGATCCAGATGGCGGGCAACCGTGTCGGCGACCGCTTGGGCGTTGAACGGCGTGCCGTCGTGGAAGTTCACGTCGGGCCGCAGCTTGTAGGTGACCGTAAGCCCGTCTTCCGCGATCTCCCATTCGGTCGCCAGACCGGGATAAACCGTTCCGTCCTCGTGCAGATAGATCAGGGAATCGTAGATTTGCCACATGATCTCATGGGCAACCAACAGCCCCGAGGTCTTCTGGGGATCGAGCGAATCGGACACTTGCCCACGGGCGATCTTGATCTCGCTGCCGCCGTCCTGGTTGCGTCGCAACGCGATCCGGGAGGATCCCGGCGCCGCCGAGAGGGACGACGGACTGATCGCTGCCACGCCGGCCGCGGCTCCCAGCGCACCGGCTCCCTTGAGCAAATCGCGGCGATTCAGTGATTGTGCCCACTGGCGGGTGTATTCGTACACTGCCTGCTCGAACTTGTGCATGCCG
>DASTFJ010000171.1:0-40972 GCA_035708745.1 Thermomicrobiales bacterium
TGACCGGGCGAGCGAGCATACGGCGTCGTTTGACGGCAAGCCGTGGGTGTATGCGCTCGTTCCGCATGACTCCATTGCCGAAAACATGAGCGCGGAGTTCATCGTGCGACAGCATCAGATCTTACCGGCGGGTGTCGGGTAGCGGGGGTGGGTTTTAACTGGACGTTCACTGGAAGGGGCAACCACGGAGGGTTTGCTCCTTCTGGGCGACGGCGTACCCAGATCTGAAGTTCGTTGCCTGGTTTCGACGCGCCACACCCCGCGTGTGCTCTCGGATACCATCTGCGCACGATGCAGGGGTTAGCGAGAAGGCTCGGTGGATCAATGGGAACACTCGACGGAATCCGCGTCCTCGATCTCAGCCGGGCGCTGGCGGGGCCGTATGCGGCGATGAATCTGGGCGATATGGGCGCGGATGTGATCAAGGTCGAGGATCCGGTGGGGGGCGACACCACGCGCGGGTTTCCGCCGATCTGGAATGGGGAGTCGACTTATTACATGTCGACCAACCGCAACAAGCGCGGCATCACGCTTGATTTCAAGCAGGAGCGGGACCGGGAGATCGCGTTGCAGCTGGCGCTGCGGTCGGATGTCCTGATCGAAAGCTTTCGCGGCGGCCAGATGGAAAAATGGGGACTCGGCTGGGAACGGCTGCACGAGCTGAACCCACGGTTGATCTATTGCGCCGTCTCCGCTGCCGGGCGCGAGGGTCCGGACAAGGACCGGGTGGGGGTCGATCTGCTGATCCAGGCGTATGCCGGGCTGATGAGCATTACCGGCGAAGCGAGCGGAGAACCGGTGCGCACCGGCACCTCGGTGGTCGATCTCAGCACCGGCGCGGCGGCCTTGAGCGGAATCCTGGCGGCACTCTATCAGCGCGAGCGCACGGGAGAAGGGCAGCGGGTCGATGTTTCCCTGCTCGGCACCACTATCGCCTGGAGCACCTATCACGCGGTCGCCTATTACGCGACCGGAAAGGCTCCTGGGCGCACTGGATCACACCACCCCTCGGTTTCTCCCTACGGTGGATTTCCCACCAAAGAGGGCTATTTGGTAGTCGCGATCGCGTTCGATTCGCATTGGGCCAAATTCTGCGAGCTGGTCGGCCGCCCGGAGCTGATCGACGATCCGCGATTTGCGAGCAATCCGGAACGGGTCGCCAATCGCGCCGAGCTCGACCCGATCATCGTCGAGATTCTGTCGAGTAAGTCTGCGGCCGAATGGGCCGGCATCATGGACGCCGCCGGAATCCCTTGCAGCCCGATCAACGATCTGGCGCAGGCGCTGGCGCTCCCGCAGGTCGAGTACCAGGAATATGTCGCAGCGGTGCCGCATCCGGATATCCCCGAGCTGAAGATGCCGGGGATTCCGATCAAGTTCTCGGCCGATCCGAGCAGCATCCGCCGGCATCCGCCCAAGCACGGGGAACATACGGCGGAGGTGCTGGCGGAATTGGGTTTCGATGAGAAACCGGATGCCGTCGAGCATCCCACGGTCGAAACCTTGGGCTAATACCCCCCGGTCGATAGCCCCGGGTTTCCAGGGTCGGACGGGGTTCTGGGCAGCGCGGGCGCCCACCGGGAGGCGCCCCTGCCGAGCGCTTGTCCCTACAGACCGCCGGCTTTGATGATCCGTTCGTGATGCGGCTCGGACGCCAGATCGCCCAGCCATTCGATCGGCTGCAGGATGATGCCGAACGCGCTCTTGGGCGAGATCAGGGCTTCCTTGCGGATACCGTCCAGCGTGCGCTCGGCGGAGACGCGGGCGCCCAGTTCTTTGGCGTTGGCGAGGAACTCGTCCAGGTCGTCGACTTCGACGCCAACATGCTGGATGCCTTCGCCGCGCTTTTCGATGTGCTGGGTGACGAAGCTCTCCGGGGTGGTGCCTTCGAGCATGGTAATCAGGCTTTCGCCCATCAGGAAATACGCCACGATGTATTGCAGCTCGACGTTCTCTTTCTGCCCGAGATAGCGCGCGCCGTACACCTGCTCGAACCATGAGCGCGACTCGTCGATGCTTTTCACCGCAATCGCGACGTGATCGATTTTCTTGACTCCAGCCATCGAATCTCCTGTTCTCCTCGTCTTCTGGCTCGTTCGAGCTCGTTGTTCGGATCAGGGTACCGGGAATCGGCCGGCGCGAGAGTCGCCCGGGCGGAAAGAGGCATGCATACGTGGAGCCGTAACCTGCTCACGGATGCGTGTATCCGAATCGACACGGCTTGCGGTACCATGCCACGTTGTTACACCTCGGCCAATTCGAGCAAAGCGAGGAGCTTGCAATCGTGACGAATGATCGACCTCGACTCACCGGGCGTGAGTTCGACCGCAAGATGTACCAGTATCTCAATGCGATGCAGCAGCAAACGCTGTCTCGCCGCGGGTTGCTCAAGGTAGGCGCCGGAATGTCCGCGGCGGCTGCGATGGGCGCGCTGGCGCCGTCGGTGCTGCCGGGCCTGGGCGTGCTCGCGCAGGATGGCGAGACCCTCACCTTCGGTCTGGAATCCGATCCGCGCGCGGTCGAGCCGGCGCTCGGCTATGACTTCACCGCCAATGTGGTGATCTGCAATATCACCGAAGGGCCGATGCTGGTCGATCCGACCGGCGCGCTGCAGACCCTGCTGGCCGAGAGCTTCGAGCAGCCGGACATCCTCACCTATATCTACAATCTGCGCTCCGGCGTGAAATTCCACGATGGCAGCGATATGACCGCCGCCGATCTCATCGCCTCGATCGAGCGCGTGCGCAATGCCAGCATCGCCTCGCCGATGGCCTGGATGTACGACGGCGCCGAGTCGATCGAAGCCACCGGCGATATGCAGGTCACCATCAAGTTGACCGAGCCGTCGGGGCTGTTCCAGTACGTCTCTTCGACCACAGCCATGCATATCATGCCGAAGAGTCTGATCGATTCGACACCGGACACCCCCACCCAAAGCCCGATCGGCACCGGGCCGTACAAATTCGATTCCTGGGATGCCGGCAGTCAGATCACATTGCTGAAGAACGACACGTACTGGCAGGAAGGCAAGCCCTATTTCGATACCGCGATCTTCAAGATCATCGTCGATCCCACTACCCGCTCCGCCGGTCTCAAAACGGGCGAGCTGAACATGGTGCGCGATATTCAGCCCGATCAGCTCGAAGTGGTCGAAGGAATCGACACCGTCGAGTTGCTGAGCGTGGTCGGGTATACCTGCGAGATGGTCGTCATGCGCAACGACCAGGAGCCATTCACCGATCCGAAGGTGCGGGAGGCGGTCAGCCACGCGATCGACGTTCCGTCGATCCTCAAGAACCTCTACAAGGACGCGGCGACGATTGCGAACGCCACCACCGTGCCGCCGACCATGCCGGGAACGGCCGCCGATCAGTTGCAACCGGTTGCGTTCGATGTCGACGCCGCCAAGGCCGCGCTGGCTGAATCGACGGTCCCAGACGGGTTCGACACCAAGCTGCTGGTCGACTCGGAAAGCACGTTGCGCGTGGCCGAGGCGCAAGCAATTCAGCAGATGTTGCAGGAGATCGGCATCAACGTCGAGATTCAGCAGATGCCGCAGGCCGACCGCATCACCGCCTTCCAGACCGGCGATTACGAGGGGATGGCCTTCCACGAGTGGGGCGCCGACTTCCCGGATGCCAACGGTATGTTGCTGCCGCTCTTCGAATCGGCCAATGTACCGCCGCAGAACAACCAGTCGTACTACAGCAATCCCGATGTGGATGAGCTGCTGAATGGCGCCGAGGCGGAAGCCGATGCCGAGAAGCGCACGCAGATGCTGATCGACGCGCAGAAGCTGATCGCGGCCGATATGCCGATCATCTGGCTCGACCACAACAAATGGTTCATGGCCAAGGACAAAACCCTGACCGGGTACACGATGCACCCGCTCTTCTACTGGGATGCTTTCCTGCGCGATCTCAAGAAGGCATAGGATCCAGTCGCTGATTGAGAGCCGAGGGTTGAGAGTCCAGAGTCAAGTGCACGAACTCTGGACCCTTGACCCTTGATCGCGCTTCATTCGAACGAGATTCCGCATGACCCGTCTCATCGTCAGCCGCCTGGCGACCCTCATTCCCCTGATGCTGATCGCCACGTCGATCGTCTTCTTTCTGGTCCGTTTCGTACCGGGCGATCCGGTGCGCATCATGGTCGGCGGCCAGCGGATCAGTCCGGCGAATGTCGAGAACATTCGCCACCAATACCGGCTCGACAAGCCGTTGCTGGCGCAATACGGCTATTGGCTGAACGACCTCGCGCACGGCAGCCTGGGCGATTCGTTCCGGCAGCGAGCCCCGGTGCGCGATCTGGTGCTCGACCGATTGCCGATCACCCTCGAGCTGGCAGCCTACAGTTTCCTCATCTCGATGGTCATTTCCATCCCGCTCGGCATCATCTCGGCGCTCCGGCGCAATTCCTGGATCGATGTCGGCGCATCGTTCTTCAGCCTGATCGGGGCATCGTCGCCCGTTTTCTTCACCTCGATCCTGCTGATCCTGATCTTTGCTTACAAGCTCAACTGGATGCCCGCCCTCGGTCAGGGGGACGGCGGTTGGGACACCGTCAAGCACCTGACGTTACCGTCGATCGCACTCGGACTCTCACTAGCGGCGATCACCACGCGGATTACTCGTAACGGCATGATCGAAGCCCTTTCGCAGGACTATATGGTCACGGCGCGGGCCAAGGGACTCTCGCCTCGGTCGATCGTCTTCAAGCACGCGCTGCGCAATGCGATGGTGCCGATCGTGACGGTGGCGGGTTTGCAATTCGGGTTTTTGCTGGCCGGGACAGTGCTGGTGGAATACACCTTCGGTATCGGTGGTCTGGGCTCGCTGCTGGTCGATTCAGTGCAGCGGCGCGACTACCCGGTGGTGCAGGGCGCGACGGTCTTCATCGCCATCGCTTTCATCATATTGAACCTGACGGTCGATATTCTCTATGCGCTCATCGACCCGCGGGTGACGTACTAGATGTCCGCGATCGCCACGGAGCTCAGTCCCGAGCTCGAACCGCTTTCCGACACGCCATCGTCGTGGAATATGCTCTTCTGGCGATTTCGCCGCAACCGCAAGGCGGTTGCGGGCGCGTGCATCATCGGGTTTCTGCTCTTCCTCATGATCTTCGCCCCCTGGCTGGCACCGAAGGACCCATTGCACGGCGACCTCGCTTCGACCTTGAAAGCGCCGGGGGAAGACTTTTTGCTTGGGGCCGACCGCAATGGCCGCGATGTGCTGAGCCGCCTGATCTGGGGAAGCCGCACCGCGCTGGGTGGCGCGTTCGCGGTCGTGCTGATCTCGGAGCTGATCGGCGTGCCGATCGGCATCGTCGCCGGTTACCGGGGCGGCTGGTTCGACACCATCATCTCTCGTATCCTCGATGTCATGCTCGCCTTTCCGCCGTTGCTGCTTTCGCTGGCAATCGTGGCGGCATTCGGTCCGTCGCTGAAGAACGTGGTCATCTCACTCGGGGTGCTCTATGTGCCCTTCATCGCCCGGGTGGTGCGCGGCGTGACGCTGGTGCAGCGTGAGATGACCTATAGCGAAGCCGCCAAGGCGATGGGCTATCCCAACCGGCGCATCATCTTCCGGCACATCCTGCCGAATTGTCTGGGACCGGTGATCGTGGTCTCCACCCTCGATCTCGCCTACGCCATGCTCGATCTGGCCGCGCTCTCATTCCTCGGGCTGGGTGTGCAACCGCCGACGCCGGACTGGGGCGCGATGCTTTCCGAGGGCCAGGGCGTGCTGCTGACCTCGCCGCATCTCTCGCTGGCGGCCGGCTTCATGATTCTGATCTCGGTGCTCGGGTTCAATCTGCTGGGCGACGGTCTGAGCGATGTGCTCGATCCGCGCCAGGGGCAGGGCTGATGCGCTCGCCCATCCTCGAGCTCGACGATCTACAGGTGCATTTTTCGACCCGGAGCGGCGAGCTGCACGCGGTCGACGGCGTCAGTCTCTCGATTGCGCCGGGCGAAACCCTGGGATTGGTGGGAGAGTCCGGTTCCGGCAAGAGCGTGACCGCTCGCGCGATCATGCGACTGGTTCCCACTCCGCCGGGGCGCTATGCCGGAGGCCGCATCCTTTTCGAGGGGAAAGATCTGCTGACCCTGTCCGAGCGCGAGATGCAGGCGATGCGCGGTCACCAGATTTCGATGGTCTTCCAGGATCCGATGACCTTTTTGAATCCGGTCTATACCGCCGGCGAGCAAGTAGCCGAAGCCATCCGCACCCACCAGGGCGCCAGCCGGGCCGACGCGAAAGCGCAGACGATCGAGCTCTTCCGTACGGTCGGTATCCCGAACGCCGAAGCGCGTTTTTCCGCCTATCCGCACGAGCTCTCCGGCGGTCTGCGCCAGCGCGTCATGATCTCGATGGCGCTCTCGTCCCGGCCTCGACTCCTCATCGCCGACGAGCCCACCACCGCGCTCGATGTGACGATCCAGGCGCAAATTCTCGATCTGCTGCGCAATCTGCAACAGGAGTTTGGCATGAGCATCCTGCTCATCACCCACGATCTGGGGGTGGTGGCCGAGATGTGCGACAAGGTGGCGGTGATGTACGCCGGCCGCATTGTCGAAGAAGCGAGCATCGAACCGATCTTCGACAATCCGGGGCATCCCTATACCAACGGCTTGCTGGAAGCGATCCCGAATGCCAGCAACGACGGCGCGCCCTTCCGTCCAATTCCCGGTTCGCCACCAGATTTGGCGCGTTTGCCGCCGGGGTGTCGTTTCGCCCCCCGGTGCCGGTATCGGCAGGAGATTTGTATTTCGACGCCACCGCCCATGGTGCAGATCGCTCCCGGTCATGACGCACTCTGTCATTTCGCCGGTGAGTACAAAAAGAACCTCGTCGAGGTTCCGACGCCGGCGGTGTCGCGATGACCGCTCCCATCACGCCGCTGTTGCAAGTCGAGGGGCTGGTCAAGCATTTCCCGTTGCGCGGTGGCATCTTCGACCGCATCCAGCGCCACCCGGCGCTGGTCATTCGCGCGGTCGATGGAGTCGATCTGACCATTCGTGAGGGCGAGACGCTGGCATTGGTCGGCGAAAGCGGTTGCGGCAAATCGACCACCGGACGCTGCATTCTCTATTTGCAGGACCCCACCGCCGGAACCGTGAAATTTCGCGGGCAGACGATCGATCCAACCAATTCCGCCGAGATGCGCGAGCGGCGCAAGCAACTCCAGATCGTTTTCCAGGATCCGAATTCGTCGCTCAATCCGCGCATGTCGGTCGGGCAAACGCTCGAAGAAGCCCTCGCCTTTCACAAGATCGTGCCCAAATCGGAACGCTCCAACCGGATGCGGGAGCTGCTGGAAACGGTCGGGCTGAACGACCAGTTTCGCAATCGGTATGCGAACGAGCTCTCTGGCGGGCAACGGCAACGGATCGGCATCGCCCGCGCACTGGCGGTCGATCCGGAGATCATCGTGGCCGATGAGGCAGTCTCCGCGCTCGACGTTTCCGTGCAGGCGCAAATCCTGCAGCTCCTCACGAAGCTCCGGGAGGAAAAGGGTCTCGCCTATCTCTTCATCAGTCACCAGCTCGGAGTGGTGCGCAGCATCGCCGATGCGGTGGCGGTAATGTATCTCGGCAAGATCGTCGAGCAGGCGCCGACCGAGCAGATCTTCCGCAATCCGCTGCATCCCTATACCCAAGCATTGATGGCCGCTGCGCCGATTCCGAATCCACGCGCTCGCCGAGAGCGCATCATCCTTACCGGCGATCCACCTAGCGCGGTCAATCCGCCCAGCGGCTGCCGCTTCCGTACTCGTTGTCGCTATGCCACCGAGCTCTGCGCCGCCGAGGTTCCCGAGCTACGAGAGATCGAGCCAGCCCATCTGGTCGCGTGCCATTATGCGGGGGATTTGCCGGAGCCAACGGTGCTCTAGGTCAAGAGTCCAGAGTCACGTGTCAAGGGCAAATCACTGGACTCTTGACACGTGACTCTGGACCTCTCGGGCCCCTCTGGTAAAATCCCGGACCGGAAGGGAACCCGCATGGCTGCACACAAACGTATTCCGTACGCGCCGTGAAAATCGCGCAAGTCACCCCCTACGACATGTCGCGCCCCGGCGGTGTGGCGCAGCACATCGAAAACCTCAAGCGCGAGTTCGAACGGCTCGGGCATGAGGTCGTCGTGATGGCGCCCAAGGCGCGGCAGGGCGGTCTGGAGATTCAGCCTGGCTTCTACGGCGTTGGGAGACACATCCCCATTCCGGCCAACGGCTCCAAGGCCCGGCTGATGTTCGATGTCACCTTGTACAACGCGGTCAAGGAAATCCTGGCATACGAGCGGTTCGACGTTGTCCATTGCCATGAGCCGATGACGCCGCTGCTTCCCTACATGGTGCTGCTCAACTCGCGCACGGTAAATGTGGCGACCTTCCATGCCGCCCGGGACACCAACCCCTGGTACAGCATGCTCAAGCCCTATTTCTCGATTCTGATGAATCGGTTGGATGGCAAGATCTGCGTTTCCGAACCAGCGAAGCAGCATATGTTGCAGTACTTCGCCGGGCATTACGATGTGGTCCCCAACGGCATCGATGTCGAGCGCTTCGGCGAGCACATGCAGCCGTTTCCCTGGGCCTCCTCCGGAGGGCCCCGCATCCTGTTCGTCGGCCGCTATAACGAGGCGCGCAAGGGGTTCAAATATCTGCTGCGCGCGATGCCGTTGATCCAGCAGCAATACCCGAGCGCGCGCCTGCTGGTGGTCGGGCCGGGCGATCCGGCACGGTTTCACGAAACGATCGAGCGTCATCAGATTCGCAATGTCGAATTTGCCGGCGAGGTGTCGGACGACAGCCTCCCCCATTACTACTCGAGCTGCGATGTCTTCTGCGCGCCATCGATCTATCGGGAGAGTTTCGGTATCGTGCTGCTGGAAGCGATGGCCTCGATGAAGCCGGTGGTCGCCAGCGATATTCCCGGGTATGCCGGCGTGATTACCAACAACCAGGACGGGCTCCTGGTGCAACCACGTGACCCGTCCGCCATTGCGCTGGCTGTCGTACGATTGCTGGCGGATGCGGAGCTGCGGAATCGCCTGGTGCAGGCGGGTCAGAAAACAGCCGACCACTATAGCTGGCCGCGCGTGGCGCAGCGTGTGCTCGATGTCTATGCGCATTCCGGCGCGACAGTGACCGTCTAGGACGCAATCGCAATACTGCATTTTGGTCAAGAGTCTAGTGTCAAGGGTCAAGTGATAGACGCCCCGAAACAACTCTTGACTCTTGACTCTTGACTCTTGACCGATTGAATCATGTTGGCAAACACGATCTAGCCAGCAAGAGAGAGGGACTGCGGTGATTTCGGAGCGACTCGGCACCTGGGCGCGCCAGAAGATGCTCGTGGTGGGCGCGTTCCTCGGGAAGTTCGGCGTGACGCCGAATATGCTCACCATCGCCGGATTCCTGCTCAACTGCATCGTGGCCGCCGTCATCGCCTCGGGCCGGGGGCAGCTCGGCGGGGTGCTGCTCCTCTTCGCCAGCGCGTTCGATATGCTCGATGGCGCGGTTGCCCGCTCCACCGGCAAGACCTCCAGATTCGGCGGATTCTTCGACTCGACCGTCGATCGCTATTCCGAGATCGTCGTCTATGTCGGGTTGCTTTGGTTTATGCTCGGCACCGGCGACTGGAAATGGGGCTCCATGCTGGTGCTCCTTTCCGCCACCGGCGCCGTAATGGTCAGCTATGCCCGCGCGCGAGCTGAAGCCGCCGGCTGGAAAGCGTCGGTCGGCATCCTGGCGCGGCCGGAACGCGTGGTGGTGCTCTCTCTTGGGCTGATCATCGACCGGCCGATGTGGGCGCTGATCGTCCTCGCAATCGCGACGAACCTGACCGCGGTCATGCGTATGGCCCACGTCTGGCGCCAATACCAGAAGGAAACCACCCCCTCTTGAGCTTCCCGGAAGACAACGCCCCAGAAGGACGCGGCAGCTCGCCGGAAGATGTGGCCACCGCCGCCCGTGGCTGCCAGGCCATCCTGATCCTCGGCTTCGTGATCGTCCTGCTGATCGTCATCTTCATCATCGCCCAGCAGTTCTAGTCCGGGGTCCGGAGATGAACGTAGGGCATGCACTCCGTGGCACGCTCGGGCCGACGCCGGTCGCACGGCATGGCGCGGTGTCCATTCCCTACGACCGGCGCGCGGGATCCAGATCGGTCCGGATGGTGGGCTATTCCTCCGAGACCCGGCGACGACGGGTGCGGGTGAAGCTGTCGGAGGCGGCGCGTTTGCGGTCGTGCTCGGAGAAGGCAGCGCTGCCGTCGTATTTGGCATAGGTGCGGGCCTCGTCACGCAGATGCTGGTCGGCAGCTTGCAGCGGTGCAGCGGACAGCACGTCGAACGCTTGGGTGTGGAGCACCCGCGATTCCGCGTACCGGCCGGCGCGGTCGAGCTCCATGGCGCGGAGCTGATCCAGCGCGGCATGCTGCATGGCCGCCTGCGCCGAAACCTCATCCAGGCGGGGCATCGTTGCATAGATACGGTCGTCGATCACTTCCAGCGGCACGACGGGCGATTCGTCGGTCCGGCGAGAACCACTCATGGGATCGGTCCAGCGCAGCGATAAGTCGATAGGCAATCGCTCCCCAATGCGCAGGGTACGGCTCGTCACTTCGAAGACCAGCACCACTTCGTCACCGGAAACAAGATCGTCGATAGCGATATCGAACCGATGTCCGGTGCGCTCGACCGGAAACCGGCTGATCAGCTCGCCGTGCAGCCCCTCGGGCAGGTGCAGGCGGAGATTGAGCCGGGTCGCGGTGGTTGCGGTCAACCGCCCAAGCTCACGCTCGAATGTGCGAGCCAGTTGCGCTGCGGATTCGAGAAAGACGAAGTTGCCCCCACCGGCCTCGGCCATCCCCGAGAGCAGCGAATCGTCGAAACTCGTCCCCATGCCGAGTGTGGTCGTGCTGATCCCTCGCTGGCGGAGCTCGGTGGCGTGTCGGAAGATCGCATCGGGCGACCGTTCTCCCACATTCGCGAGACCATCTGTCAACAGAATGGCGCGCCGGACCCGCTCTCCAGATCCAGCAGGTGCGTCGTGTCGCGCCAGCTCGCGACAACCAGTCAACCAGCCATCACAGAGATTGGTGCTGCCGCGCGCATCGACGCGAGCAAGCCCGAGCCGGATCTCGTTCCGGGAACGGGAATCGACCGGCAGCAGGGGTTGGATCAAGTCGATGTGATCGTCATAGACCACCAGCGCGGCGCGGTCACGGCGATCGAGCATCCCGACCGCCTGGCTGACCGATTGTTTGGCGAGCTCGATCGGCCGGCCCCCCATCGATCCGGAGCGGTCGATGACAAAAGCCAGATCGACCGGCGGCCGCGTAGCCGAGTCGCGCTGCGGCGTCACCGGCGCCACGATGCGAATCATGAGGGTCGCGGCGCCATCGCCTACGGGGAGCGCCGGGCGCTCCCATTCGGTGGAAATCTGCAATTTCGTCGTCATGGGTTCTTCCTCCGTCGTGTCGAGGGGATGGTCGCGCCTGGCCCGATGCCTCGCGCATCGAACGGGTCGATCGATCCTCGTGTTCGGTTGGTTGATTCGTTTCACGGGCCGGCACCGTGCGGCGCCGGCCCGGAGACACACTTCGTTTCGCTCAGTTGAGTATCTAGCGCGACGGTCCCGTTGCCAAAAACGTGGCGGCCGGCAGCACCGACGAGAGATTCTTCGCTTCGCTCAGAATGACAATTGGGTCGTTGCCTAGTCGACCACCTTTTTGGCCCAGTCGATCAGCCAGTCGATACGGTCTCGCCGCCGCTGGTAGGTCTCCTCACGCACCAGCAGTTCCACCCCGTCCGCGACCTCGATCCGCCGCCAGCGTTCGCCTTCGTTGGGCTGCTCGGCGCGTTTCCGACCCCGCTCCTCCCGAATACCGCGGAAACGGGATGTCGAGCGCGAGAGCGCAGTGTCGATATAGTCCAGCGCGTTCGTGTCGTAGCGCGGCTCGGTGTCGAGCAGCCGAACGTCGTGCCTCGATTCGTACGCTTCCATAGGTGGCGCGGCCGGCATTTGCATGTCGGCCATTTCGTTTTGCTCGGGACCGCCCAGATCGATGATCAGTCGATCGATCGCTGCATCGTCGAGCCCGGTCAGCTGTTTCCGGATTTCTCTGAGCGGCAGGAAGCGGTCCTTGAGCAGGGCGATGGCCCGCAATCGTTTGGCATGCGATTCGGTGTAGTGGCTTTGCGGACCCGCGCCTTGCGGCCCGGGTAGCAACCCTTCGCCAATGTAGTAACGAATCGTTCGGATCGAGACCCCCGCCGAATCGGCCAATTCTTGCAGGGTGTATTGGCGCTCGTCCGATTGCGAATTTCGTTCCACTGCACCTTCCTCGCTGAGGAGATATTAACAGTGGTACGTAACACTGTCAATACTGGTCCGGAGTCCGGAGTCCGGGGACGATCATAGCGGAGGGCGTCTCTGCCCTCTCGGGCCAAGCGTCAAGAGTCCAGTGCTGACTGCTGAATTCTGCGTGCTGCATGCTGCGTGCTCCAAATCGTCTCAGGGCTCAGGACTCCGGCCTCCGGACCCGTCAGTGCTACACTCGGCTGCTGTCGAAAACTGCACTGCCTGCACGCTGGAAGGAACCGATTTTCCGTGACCGAACGAGCATCGAGGCTCCCATTGGAGGGAATCCGCGTCGTCGATCTGACCCGGGTCATGACCGGCCCGTATTGCACCATGATGCTCGGCGATATGGGCGCCGATGTGGTCAAGGTCGAGATGCCGGGCACCGGTGACGATACCCGCGCCTGGGGACCCCCCTTCGTCGATACGGAATCGGCCTATTACCTCTCGGTCAATCGCAACAAGCGCTCGGTCGTGCTCGATCTCAAATCCGAGCTCGGCCGGGAGGCGCTCTGGCGGCTGATCGACTCGGCCGATGTGCTGGTCGAGAACTTTTCCCCGGGCACCATCGCGCGGCTCGGCTTCGGGTATGAGGCCGTCAAGACGCGCAATCCGCGCATGGTCTTCGCCTCGATCTCCGGCTTCGGTCAGACGGGACCGTCCGCAGGGCGCACCGCCTACGATCTGATCGTGCAGGGTATGAGCGGCATGATGAGCATTACCGGCGAGAAGGGCGGCCGCCCGACTAAAACCGGGCCGCCGGTGGCCGATATCGCCGCTGGGATGTTCACCGCGTACGCCATCGCCTCCGCGCTCTACGGTCGTGAGCAGACCGGCGAGGGCACCGTTATCGACGTGTCGATGCTAGCCGGGCAGATCGCGCTGCTGACCTATCACGCCGGCACGTATTTCACCAATGGCAGTATCCCCACCGCACAGGGAAATGCGCACGCGATCATCGTGCCCTACGACACCTTTCCAACCAGCGACGGGTTCGTAAATATCGCGGTCGGCAACGACCGGCTGTGGCAGAGGTTCTGTGAGGCGCTGGGGATGCCGGAGGAAGCCGCCGATCCGCGCTTCGCCACCAATGCCGATCGTAATGCCCACAAGACCGCGCTCTACGAGGCGCTGGAAGCGAATCTGGGCCAGCGGACGACCGCCGAGGTGGTCGAGCTGCTGGACAAGGCCGGCGTGCCCTGCGGCCCGATCTACGACATCGCGCAGGTTTTCGACGATCCGCAGGCGGTGCACAGCCAGATGCGCCAATCCGCCCAGCACTCCACGGTCGGTGAAATCGGCTTGACCGGGTTTCCCTACCGCGTGGGCGGCGAAACCCTGCAGGTGCGCAATCCGCCGCCGGTACTCGGGGAGCAGAGCGAAGACATCCTCTCGGAGCTCGGCTTCACGGCCGAGGAGATCGAGCGCATCTCCGGGAGCTGAGATGGATCGATTCACCCCCACAGATCTCCGCCCGCTCTTCCCGCGAGAGCGAGCAGCGCTCCTGGAGTTGCTGCGGTGCCTTTCGCCCGAGGAATGGACGCTGCCGACCGCCTGTGCCGTCTGGTCGGTGCACGATCTGGCGTTGCACCTCCTCAATGGCGATTTGCGCTTCATTGCGGGGCGCCGGGATGGCTATCGATCGCCGACTGGGCCAACTGTGCAGCCACCCTATGGCCGAGCCGAAGTGACCGCACTGGTCGACCGGATCAACGAGGCGTGGGTCGAAGGGGCGTATTTCCTCAGTCCGCGCCAGCTCATCGATCTGCTCGAACGAAGTGGCGTCGAATATGCCGAAACCCTGGCCGCACTCGACATGAGCGCATCCGGGATACCGGTCGACTGGGTAGCGCCCGGTCCGGCGCCGGTCTGGCTCGATGTCGCGCGCGAATATACCGAGCGATGGATCCACCAAGCCCAGCTGCGGGACGCGACCAGCCGGCCGCCGCTCGACGATCGCTGGGCGCTCTACCCGGTTTTCGACACCTTCATGCTGGCGCTGCCGAATGCGTTGCGCGCGGTCGAAGCGCCCGAGGGCGCGAATATCCATCTGACCATCCGCGGCGAGGCCGGCTGCACCTGGATCCTGCGCAAGAGGGCGGATGGTTGGGAATTCGGCAGCGATCGCGGTACGGAGCCGTTTGCGGCCCTCTGGATCGATCAGGACGACGCCTGGCGACTCTACACCAAAGGCATCGCCGAAGCAGACGTGCTGACCCGCATCGACCAGCAGGGTGATCACCCCGCCCTCGCCGCCATGCTCGGCATGGTTACGGTGCTGGCTTGAGCTCGGAGTCCGGAGCCCGGAGACATTGCCGATCGTAGTGAACGGCGTCTCGCCCGCTCGGGTCCCAGCGCCACGGGTCCGATGCTGACTGCGAACTGCCTGCTGCTCCGGGCTGCGGACCTCCGTTCGTGCTAGCATCATCGAACAATCATTTGCCGTGCATTCGGCCCGGAAAGCGAGGCGTCCCGATCATGTATCGACTTGTCCGGTTTCTCATCATCACGCTCACCCTTGGCCGCATCAAATGGTTGATGCGCCTGAACTGGGTGTGGCGGTTGGTCGTCTTCCTCGGCGTGACCGGCTGGCTGGCGAAGAAGCTGCGCCAGATGGTCGGACTCGACAAGAAGGCGTCGACCGATATCGATTCAGCCTGGGCCGACGCGCTGCGTTATACCCCGCAGGCAGCCACCGCCGGCGCAGCAGCCGGAGCCGGCGCAACTCCACCACCGGCGGCTCCGAGTGTCCCGGCGCAGCCGACCGAACCGGTGCAGGCATCTGCCGCGGCCGAAGACATTTCCGAGTCGATCTCCGAGGTCACCGGCCTGGCCGCCGATGGCACCACGGAAACCATCACGATCCACGAAGTCGATGCCGAAGGGGATACCGAATCGATCGTCCGGATCGAAGACGAGGCCGGCGGTGTCGAAACCCTCGTGACCGGTTCGCCGGTGGAGGATATCGATCTGGCGAATCTGGGCGAGCCAGCCGCGGACCTTGGAAGCTCCGCCGATGCGCCCGTGATCGAAATCGTCGAAGTCGAGGAGATCGTCCTCGTCGAACCCGATATCGAAACCCAAGCCGAGGCGGAGGTTGCTGAGCTGATCGAGGCCCTCGAATCGTCCGAGCCTGAGCCAGAGCCCGCAATCGAGCCAGAACGACCCAAGCGCAAGCGCGCCTCCAAGCCAAAGGCCGAAGCTGCACCCATCCCGGAAACGACCATCGATCCCGACTGGATCCGGGGTGACGGCTCGCAGGACTGCCCGGAGAGCCACCCGGTCAAGGCCAAAGCGAGCTCGATGATCTATTACCTACCGGAGAGCGGGCACTACGGACTGACGACTCCCGACGTTTGCTTCGCGAGCGAGCTGGATGCTGAAGCCGCCGGGTACCGCGCGCCGCGCCGCTAGATCGAATCCAACAGGATGGGCTCGCCGGCCAGATCGCAATACGCGGTGGTCTGAAAGGCAGCCGTCAACGGAATCCCGGCGGCCCGATAGGCGGCTGCCGGGATTCCAATATCGGCCACCACGACGGTCCCGGCACAACGCTCACCCACCTTCTGCAACAATCCCTGTTTTGGCAGCCCCAAAGTGACTGTGCATTCCGCGCGAATAACGGGCCCGAGTGCGTTCCCGGCGGTCGCTTCGATACCGGACGGGATGTCGATCGCCAGAATCGGCGCGGGCGACGCATTGGCGGCCTGGATGAGCGCCGCCGCCCGGCCCGATGGCGGAGCCGACAGACCGAACCCGAACAATCCATCGACGAGCAGGCTCGCATTACCGAAGTCGGCAGGCAGCTCAGGTTCGACGATAGTCATGCCGATCTTGCGGCAGACCGTGAGCTGATGCGCGGTGAGTCCTCGGAGTTCGCCGGACGAGCGCATGAGCCACAGCTCGACCGGAATCCCCCAACTGGCCAGGTAGCGCCCGCAAACGAACCCGTCGCCGCCGTTTCCGCCACTCCCGCAGAGAATCGCAATGTGGCCGGTAGCGCCCGCGCGATGCCATCGTCGCCGAGCGATGACGGCGACTGCCCGCCCGGCTGTTTCCATAACCTGCATCAGCTCGAGACCGCAAACCGCGACCATGGCCTTGTCGACCGCAGCCATCTGTTCGCCGGTCACGACTGGAAGCGGAGCGCTCGTGGACATGTCGCCATTGTAGCGGCGGCAAACGCGAGAATTGCCGTCGCGATTTCCGCGACGGCAATTCTCCTATTCATTCGACCGGGGAGAGGGCGCTGCCCGGCCGGGCAACTTGGCATGCTTGGGGAACTTGGCCAGGAGCGTCATCGCTATACCTGAGTTCTTTATCAATATATACCGTAATGATGCGTGCGTCAAGGATCTCCGCGGCCCAGAGGTGTCGTTCAGATTTCCTCGATCCTCGAGGTTTTTTTGGCCGTTCAATTTACCAAAAATTACCCAGAATTCACCGGTGTTTTCGCATAACTTATGGAAAGTCACCTGGAAACTACGAGAATCTGGAGAACCACTGGCGCTCCCAAGTCGGGGTGCGATACTTATCGGTCGTGTTCGACTCATTACCTCTACGAGAGACCCGGCCATTCAATGACCGACCCAGCCAGTTCACCGCTTCCTCACCCGTTCACCACCCTTATCGGACGCGAGCGCGATATCGAATCGATCGCGGCGCACCTGCGAGCCGTGTCCGGTTCGATCGTCACCCTGGTTGGACCGGCCGGGGTCGGCAAATCCCGGCTCGCGATTGCCGCCGCCAACTCGGTGGAGGCTGATTTTCAACACGGGACGGTCTATGTCGATCTCGCGCCGGTCGGCGATCCGGACCATGTATTGCCGGCGGTGGTTAGCGCGTTGGGATTGCCCGATGAAGCAGTGGCCGCCGGACAACTCGCGCAGTATTTGAGCGACCGATCGCTCTTACTCGTGATCGACAACTTCGAGCAGGTGGTCGATGCCGGGCCGGTGCTCAATTCTTGCCTGGCCGGCGCGCCGGGCGTACGGGCGCTAATTACCAGCCAAACGCCGTTACGGGTCTGGGGCGAACAGGAATATGCGGTCGAGCCGCTGCCCGTGCCGCCGGCGATCGGACCCGGTGAGCTCGAGCCGGGGATGCTCGAGCGCTATGGCGCCGCGCCATCCGTCCGCTTGTTCGTCAGCCGGGCCCAGAATGTGCGGTCCGGATTTCGACTGACCGAGGCCAATTTGCCCGCCGTGGTGGCCATCTGCCGCTATCTCGATGGCATACCGCTCGCCATCGAGCTGGCGGCGGCCCGTAGTAATGTGCTCTCGCCCGAAGCGCTGCAGCACCGGCTGACCGGTTCGCTCCAGCTGTTGAGCAGCGGTCCGCGCGATGCGCCGGACCGCCATCAAGCGTTGCGCATCGCCATCGAATGGAGCTACAGCCTGCTCGATCCGCGCGAAGCCCACCTCCTCGACCGGCTTTCGGTCTTTGCCGGCAGCTTCTCCCTACCGGCAGTCGAAGCAATTGCGGCCAATGCGCCGATTGCGCTGGCCACGTCATACTACGTCGATTCTCAGCCGCCGTTGCCGCCCGACGACGGATTACTCGAATGGACGGATGTGTTCGATCTGCTCGATGCGCTGGTCGATCACAGTCTGGTGCAACGCGTGGAATCCAGCGACGACGATCCCCGCTTCCGGCTCTTCCAGACCATTCGGCAGCTCGGCGCCACCCGGTTGGCCGAGCGCGGCGAATCCCACCGAATTGCCGCGCGGCATGCGACCTGGTTTCGCGCGCTGGCGGAGTCAGCCTGGGGACCAGATGGCGTCCCGGCGCTGGAAGACCGATGGCTGGGCGCGCTGGACGCCGACAGCGAGAATCTTCGGTCCGCGCTCGATTATCTCTCCGAGCACGATCCGCCGACGGCCAGCACGATGGCGGCGGCCCTGATCTGGTATTTCTACATCCGCGGGCGGCGGGTCGAAGGCATCCGCGCCATCGAGCGCGTGGCCGGAACATTCGATCCGGCGCTCCTCACGCCCGAGGCTCGCGCGCGCACAAGCTTCGCCCATGGCAACCTGCTGGCGCTCTTTCCCGCGACCCGGCAGGCCGGTATTGCAGAGCTGGAATCGGTGCTCGGCGACTTGCGCACGCTCGGGAACGACTGGGGCGCCGGCTATACCCTGATGGCGCTGGCCACCCTGGCCGAGGATGACGGGGACTACCAGCGGGCACTCGATTCCATCGCCGAGGCGCGACCGCTGCTGGAGGCAGTGAACGACCGCGCAACGCTGGCAAATGTCGATTTCCATACGGCCGTTTCGCTCTTCGGCCTCGGCCGCCTGACCGAAGCGCGCGCCCTGGCGGCGACGGTGGCGTTCGCATCGCCGGAGCATGCGGGACTGAATATCGCCTACGCGCTGCATCTGGCCGGCCTGATCGATCTGGCGGAAGGCCGCTTCGTCGATGCCGCCCAGCGCTTCAGGGACGCCGCCGATTTTTCTGCCCGGCACGGCATCGTGGCGACCGCGAGCGAACTGCTCGATTCCACCGCGACGCTGCAGGAAACCCGCGGCGATCCCGAGCTGGTCGCCCGGCTCTTCGGCGCGGCCGACCGGCACAACCTGGAATCGGGCAATCCAATTACGTATCCCGAGCGCATCTACTACGACGCTGCTCGCGATCGGACGCGCGAAACCCTGGGTTCCGCCCGCTTTCTGGAGTTGCTTGTGCAGGGCTCCGCCATGTCGAGGACGGCGGCATTCTCGTTGATGCGGCAGACCTTGGACGCCATCGTTGAGAATGTCGAGCGGACCCCATCACCGCCGCCGCTGCCGGTTTTCGGATCGACCCAACCGTACGGGTTGACGAATCGGGAGCTCGATGTGCTGCGCCTGGTGGCGGCGGGAATGAGCGACCGGGAGATCGGCGACACCCTCTTCATCAGTCACGGAACCGCCCGCACCCACGTCCGGAATATCCTGGGAAAGATGAACGTGCCCAATAGGTCGGCGGCGACTTCGATCGCGCTACGCGAGCAACTGGTCGATTTCAGCGAAGCTGGCTGATCGCCGCAATCCCGGTCACCACCGCCAACGCCAGCGCGGTCACCGCCATCGCCAGCACGAGATTTCGGCGCTCGGGCGGCGCCTGGCGGCGCGCCTCGACGGCCAGCGCGGAGGTCAGCACCAGCCCAATCGTCAACACCAGCAATCCGAACCCGAACCCATAGATCAGCGCAATGAAGGGGCCCGCCATCATCGCCAGGATGAACAGGCACCCTACCGCATTGCGTTTGTCGATCTGCTGCATTCGGTCCACGCTGCGTCCTCGGGGGCCTGACTGCGCTGTGTTGGTGCATCGCCGCTTTGCAGGGAGTAGGATACGAAGATCGACCCCATGTTTGGAGAGCGCCGGTGTTCTGCACGCGATGCGCCACGCTCAATCCTCCCTCGGCCGCCTGGTGCGGTTGCTGCGGCGCGCGTCTCGAAGAGCAACCGGCAGCCGGATCCCAGCGCAATTCAACCGGGCGGCGAAACTGGCCACTGCTCCTCCCCTTTGCGCTGGCGATTGGCGTGATGGTCGTGGTCGGATGGCGCACCTGGACGGTGCGGCAGGAGCAATCGGCAGCCTACGAGCAGGCGCTGACCGCGCTCTCCGCCGGGAATCTTCCGGAGGCAATCGCGCAGTTCGGTCAAGCGGGCGGGTATCGCGATGCGCAAGAGCAGCGCGTGACCACCCAGCAGAGGCTGGCGCCCTATCAGGCGGCGCTTTTGGATGCACAGTCGGCACTCGATCAGGGCGATAATCAGCGCGCCGTCACGCTCCTGCGGTCGGTCGCTATCGCCATGCCCGACAATCAGATCGCCGGCAACTTGCTGGCAATCGCCGAGGAACGATTTCGCGCCGATCTGGCGCGGAGCATCACGATCGCAACGACCAACCGCGATTGGCTGGAGGTCGAGCGCACGACCCTGGAGCTGGCATTCTGGGATGGCGCGTCCCCCGACGAAGATGCGCTGGCCGCACTGCGGTTGGCGCATGCGCCCCTGCTCTTCACCCGCAATGGCGCGCTCTATCGCATCGGACCCAACCTGGCCGACGAGTCGCTGATCTTCGACCAGACCCCGGTGACCGCGCCGCTCTGGAGTCCGGATCGCAGCCGGATCGCGTTCTTCTCGGTCATCCCCGGCGCCGAGCGCTTCGGCGCGCTTTTCGTCATCGACGCCGATGGCGGCAATCCTCGGTTGATCGACGAAGCGGCCATCCTCTCGCCGCCGGCATGGAGTCCGGATGGGCGGCAACTGGTCTATGTCGCGCCAGGCGGCGCGGACCCGGCCGACACCAGAACGGTGCTCCGGTTCCACGACCTGACCGGCGCCCCGCCGCGTACCCTGGCGCCCCCTGTGGGCTTCGAACGGCTCCTCTCTCCGAGTTGGTCCGGCGAGGGCGACCGCCTGGCAGTCGTCGCGACCGGCGAGGATGGGAATTCGTCGCTCCTCATCGTCGACGCCGTGTCGCTGGAAGCCCGACCGTTGCTCGATTCGCCCTTGGCCAATGCTCGCGCGGTCAGCTGGTCGCCGGGGGCGGATGTGCTGCTCCTTTGGACATCGAGCGGCGATTCCGACTGGTATGCGCTACGCGGCAGCGCGATCTCACTCATCGCCATCGACAATCGTTCGATACTGCCGGTCACGACGGCGACGCAGGCACCGTCACGACCGGTCTGGGCTCCCGACGGTATCCATTTCGCTTATCTGGATCGCGGGTCGACCCTGCATGTGCGCGTTCGGACTGGAATTGGCGATCGCATTCTCGAGCTGCCGAACAAGGGAAACGGTATGCTCACCTGGGGACCGGGGGGCGTGGGCATCATGGTGCCAGCGCTCGATCTGGCCGATCCGTCGATGCTGGTGCCTGTGGGCGATCGGCTGGGACCGGTCGAGCCGATCGCCATCATGGTCGACGACGGCTTCCAGCCAACCGACTTCCAATGGGGCCCGATCACCGCCCCCGATCCTGCCCTCTACGATCCATTGCCCAGCTCGACCGAATCCGCCAATGCTCCGTAGTCGCAACCCTCTGTGGCTGCTCTCTCGTTCCGACGGCAGCCACAGCGGCCTGCGACCATGGGAACGGGACATCTGGCTAGCGCACGGGTTGAAATAGCTCGATCGCGTTGCCAGATGGGTCTTCGATGAGCACTTGCTTGCCGCCCGGGCCGGTGACGATCTCGTTTCGAAAGGGAACCCCGGCTGCTTGCAGCCGCTCGACGGTCGTCGCCAGATCGTCCACCTCGATGACGAATCGATTCCATCCGCCGGACTCGGGCTGGCGACCATCCGGCATCGGACGGGCGGCCGAGCTCGGCGGTCCGGCCAGCCACAACGTCAACTCATCCCGCCGGACGATCGCCATGGCCGGTGCGTACTGCTCGACCAGCTCGAAATGGAGCAGGGTCGTATAGAACGCCACCGCAGCTTCGACATCGAAGACCATATACCGGACTGTTGCCATACGCTGCCACCAACCTTTGCCATCGATCGGTCGATGCGACATTGTACCGAGCGCATATGAAGAGAAGCCACTCCAATCGCCCGCGTTCTGCCGTGCTAGATTCACCGCAATGAGGAAGGGATGCCGCATGACCGCTCGACAACCCGCGGAGTGGAACGCCTCCGTCTACCACCAGGTCTCCAATCCCCATGTCACCTGGGGGCAAACCGTGCTCGGGGGACTCGAGCTGCGCGGAAACGAGACGGCGGTCGATGCCGGTTGCGGTTCCGGTCGATTGACCGCCGAGTTGTTGAAGCTGCTGCCCGAGGGCCGGGTGATCGCCATCGACCGTTCGGCCAATATGGTCGAGCAGGCGCGGGAGAATCTGCTGGAGTTCGGCGAGCAGGTGACCGTCGTCCAGGCGGACGTGAGCGATCTCTCGCCCCCGATCGTCGGGGGGCGGGTCGATCTGGTCTTTTCCACCGCGACGTTTCACTGGATACCGAATCATCTTCAGCTCTTTCGCGGTCTGTACAGCATCCTGAATCCAGGTGGTCTGCTCTCCGCTCAATGCGGCGGGGGACCGAATCTGGATCGCTTACTCACCCGAGCTAAAGCGCTGATGTCGTCGCCCGAGTTTTCCGAATGGTTCGGCGACTGGCCGGGACCGTGGGAATTTGCCGACGACATCACTACCGCCAACCGGTTGCAAGACGCCGGGTTTACGGAAATTACAACCTGGCTTTATGAGGCGCCGACCCCGATGGCCGATGCTGAGACGTATCGCAGCTTCCTGACCAATGTCATTTTCGGCGAGCATCTTGCGCGCTTGCCGGAAACAAAGCGCGCCGGGTTCATCGACACACTGACCCAGGGCGCGGCGGCCGAGAAACCGTCCTTCGTGCTCGACTACTGGCGCCTGAACATGCGCGCCACTCGACCAATCGATTCATAGCCTCCGGAGAAGCTGCAAATGCCGTCGCTCGAAGTCGATACGATCGTCATTGGCGGCGGATTGCTCGGTTGGAGTGCTGCCTATCCGCTGGTGAAAGCCGGGCAGCGGGTAGCCCTGGTCGACCGCGCCGATGAAGGTCACGCCACCCAGGCTGGCGCCGGCATCATCGCGCCGGGCATGAATGTGCGCGATTCCGAAGCCGGCTACGAGCTGCGCAAGGCGGCCATCGCCTACTACTCAAAGCTGGTCGACGCCCTGACGGCGGATGGCGAGCCGGATACCGGCTACGAGCAAGTCGGCGCGCTCTTCATCGCTCGCAGCGAAGCCGAGGCCGAGACTCTGCCGGCACTGGCACAGGACATGGTCCGGCGACGTGAAGACGGCCTGGGCAATGTCGGCGAGGTGACGCTGCTCGATTCCGCCGGCGCCCGCGCGCTCTTTCCGCCACTGGGAGAGATCTACGGCGCGGTCCATGCCTCCGATGCCTGCCGGGTCAACGGCCGCACCATGCGCGACGCCATCCGCTCGGTCTGCCAGCGCAATGGCTGCGAGCTGATCATCGGCGAGGCCGAGCTGCTGTCGGCCACCGATGACCTGGTGGAGATACGAGCCGGCTCGACCCTGATCGAAGGCAGGAATCTCATCATCGCGGCCGGCGCCTGGTCGTGCTATTTGGCCGAGAAGCTCGGATTCGATCTGCCCATCTTTCCGCAACGCGGGCAGATCCTCCACCTGGACATGCCAGACGCCTACACCGGGGATTGGCCGATCATCGTCGGCTATTACGATCAATACATCCTGACATTTCGGCCGAACCGGGTGGTCTGCGGGGCAACCCGCGAGAGCGATTCCGGCTATGAAGTGCGTCTCACGGCGGCGGGAGTCAAATCGGTGCTGGATGAAGGTCTCGCGGTTGCGCCCGGACTCGGCAATGCCACTATCGCCGAGATCCGCATCGGCCTGCGCCCCTTCAGCCCCGACAAATTGCCCGTGCTCGGCCGCGCCCCCGGTTACGACAACATCTTCCTCTGCACCGGTCACGGTCCGTCCGGTCTCCAGCTCGGCCCCTTCTCCGGCCGACTGGTCGCGGGCCTCGTCCTGGGGGAATCGCCATCGATCGACATCGCGCCATTCTCAGCGGAAAGATTTCAAGGGTAGATTCGCCGCCGGAGACGGTCGTAGTCAAGGACCTCTGTGTCCTCCCGTGCCCGCAAACCTCAGTACCGGTGTAGTGCAGGACCTCCGTGTCCTGTTGGCTCCAAATGACGAGCCACAGCAGGACAGGGACGTCCTGCACTACGACCACGCAAACCGGGCTCTACCAGTTCTGGTACGAGCCGTCCTTGCGGCGCCAGCGGGGAGCGTCCCAGAACTCGAAGGCGCGTTCGGCGGCGACCTCGTGATCGAAGACCACGCCGAGACCCGGTTCGGTAGGCAGGGGGAAGTTGGGGCCTTCGATTTTCGGCATGACCGGGAAGAGCGCCGGGTCGTAATCCTCCGCCAGCCGGTGCTGGTATTCGAGATAGGAGAAATTCGGGGTCGCCAAACCGAAATGGATCGATGCGGCGGTGGTGATCGGACCCAGCGGGTTGTGCGGCATGACGTCGATATAGTGCATCTCGGCCATGGCCGCGATCTTGCGTGAGGCGCTGATGCCGCCGGCATTCGAGAGATCGACCCGTACGAAATTGGCGATGCCGTCCTCGATCCAGGGCACGAAGGCGAACGGGCTGGCGAATTCCTCGCCGATGGCAAAGGGCACCGAGGTCATCGTGCGCAACTGTTGATAGGCCCGCGGATTTTCGGAGCGCATCGGCTCTTCCAGGAAATAGAGATTCAAATGCTCGACCCGTTTGCAGAAGAGCGCCGATTCGGCGGCGTTGAGGCGATGATGGAAATCGATGGCCAGATTGAGTCCAGAGCCAACCTCCTCGCGAATCTTCTCCAGCCATTCGGCAGCCAGATCGATAGCTTCGAGCGGCTCGAAGATTTCGCTGCTGGAGGCGTCATCTTTCAGCGTCGAGCGCATGACCGGCAGGAAGCGCTGCACCGTCCAGCCTTCGGCATACATCTGCCTGGCTTTTTCGACGATCTCCGGTCCGTCCAGCCCACCCGGGGTCGCAAAGCAGGGAAGATAGTCGCGGCACGCGCCGCCGAGCAATTCGTAGACCGGCACGCCGAAACGCTTGCCCTGGATGTCCCAGAGGGCGATATCGATCGCCGAGAGTGCGGCGGTCAGGATATTGCCGCCCTCGAAATACGAGGTGCGGTAGCAGGTTTGCCAGAGATGCTCGATCCGGCCGGGGTCCTCCCCGATCAACCAGCGAGAAAGGTGCTGGACCATGCCGGCCATGCCGAGCTCGCGACCGGACATGCCACCCTCACCGACCCCGGAAATCCCTTCGTCGGTGTCGATCTTGACGATGAACTGATTGCGAAACCCAACCTTGACCGGATACGACGTGACAGCCGTGATCTTCATTGCTCTCCCAAAACGAGCATTGCAGCTCAAGTGAAACCGCGGAACCAGCGTTCGGCGATCGTCCCCAACTGCGTCATTTTGGCAGTTCTATGAATGCCCTCGCTCACTCCACCCCCGTCATCCCGACCGGAGCGGAAGGACCTCGTTCGTTGGCCGTACCCACACGCCCTTCACCTGAGAGGGACGTGTGGGGGAACGAGAGGTCCCTCGGCATGCTCGGGAAGACGATCATCCCTGCTCGAGTGACCAGATGGTCCAGTCACTGTACGGCGTCTGCACGCCTTCCTGCGCGTTCTCAGGGAACGTGCCACTGGCGAGCCAGAGGTCTCCTGCCTGCGGTTGCGATGGGATTTCGAACGAGGTCACGAACTCATCGTTGACCGAGAGATAGGCGGTACCGCCGAGCACCGCCAGGCCGATGTCGTTGCCGCGTGCTTCACCGAGGTTCAGATTGTCGACGGTGCCGTTCAGGATCGGACGAGCAGTGCCAAGCGCCAGCGACCAGGTTCCGTCCGACGCGATCACCAATCGCACCTGATCGTCGCCACCGGTATGCCAGAAGCCGATGACGATATCCCACGGGTGATCGGGATCGTCGGCATTGGCCGGGTTCGCAAAGCGAACCGTCGAATAGAAGTTCTCGGTAATCACGCCGGCGCTGGCGATATCGAGCGAACCGATTGCCTGGGTCAGCGATCCCGAGTCGGGGCCCGAGAGCGGTTCGGCGCCATCGGTCGAAGCGACGATCTCCTGGAAGGCTGCGGCGGCCTCTTCCTGCGAAACGGGGCTTGCCTCAGGCGAGACCGCTTCGCTCGCTGCTTCAGAGCTCGCTTCTGCCGTTGCTTCATCAGGTTGTTCGGGAGCGGGTGACGCAGTCGGCGTCGGGCCGGTTTCGCCGGTCCCCGGTTCGCGCGTCGTCCAGACCGTGGCATCGACGATATCGAGCGGCCCGGCGCCGTTGGCGATCGTGCCGATGATCGAGAGCGCGCCGGCATCGGGCCAGATCGACAGATCGAGCTGCGCGACGAATTCGCCATTCACCGTGAGATAGCCGGTATCACCGGCCGCGATCAGCTCGATGACGTTGTCGTCTCCCGGATCGGTTTCGAGGTTTTCGACCAAACCGGCCGCGCGCACTTGTTCGGTGCCGGCCGTCAGCATCCAGGCGCCGTTCGAGGAGACTTGCAGCAACGCGCTGTTGTCCGCGGTCTGGCGGAAGGCATAGCCAGCCGACCAGCCCTCGCCTTCCGGAACCGTAAAGGACGCAGATGCGACGAAATCGAGCTCTTCCAGGCCGGTATCGAGATCGGTCTGCCCGGTTTCCGGTCCGAACGCCGGAGGTCCCGCGCTGGCCTGCTCGCGCAGCTGATCGGCCGCAGCCGCCAGCCCGGAGCGATCGAAGGTGGCCGCCTGCGACACCGGCGGCGCTTCGGTCGGGGTGGCTGTCGGCTCCGAGGTTGGCGTTTGCGTGGGTTCCTCGGTGGGCGCCACCGTCGCTTCCGGTGTGGCGGCCTCGGTGGGCTCTTCTTCGATCGCCTCAGGTGACGCCTCCGGCGATGCGGGCGCTTCATCGGCCGGAACCGCAATCGCAAGATTGTCGAAGTCAGCCGAAACCGGTCCGGCGCTGACTTTGTAGACCCCGGCGCCAAAGGCAAAGCTGCCAGCGTCGTAGGAGTCGTCGGTTACGGAAATCATTTCCTGGCCGTCGATCAGGCCAGTCAGCTCATCGCCGAGACAGCCGAAGGCGATGGTGAAGGGGCCGGAGCTGGGATCGCCCTCCAGACCGACGCTGGCAATACGCTCATTCCCATCGGGGGAAAGCAGCCAGATCGCGGCTACCTGAGCGAGCGGGCGAATTTCCAGCTTGTAGCCGGTTTCGTCCCGCACCCGGCAGGAGAGGAAGAGGTAGTGGCCGTTGCCATCGTTCTCGCCGGTCAGGGCGGCGTCGATCTGGATCGTGCCGTTCGGGAACTCCCCTGGCACCGGCACCGTCAGATCGCCGGAGAAATCGTCCGCGAAGGCGTCGATCTCGTAGCCATCGTCGTCATAGTCGTAGCGCAGATCCGGATCGTCCGACCCTTCCTGCAAGACACCAGCCGCTGGATCGTCGAAGTTGTCACTGACGACGACCACCTCACCATCGTTCTGCGCCAGGGCCGTAGCGGGAATCGCCGGCAGCAGCATCATCACGGCTACCAGCAACCGGACGATCGTTCGGGGGGACATGCACTTCGCTCCTTACAGAGACGGGTTCGTCGGAGCCGCGAGGACTCCCGGTCACAATTGACCTTAGCGTGCGGCGCGTTCCTGAGCAATAGCTGAGACCAGCGTCCGGAGCCCTGAGCCCTGAGCCCTGAGCCCTGAGCCCTGAGCCCTGAGCCCTGAGCCCTGAGACATTGTCGATCGTAGTGGAGGGCGTCTCTGCCCTTTCGTGTCAAGAGTCAAGAGCCCAGTGCTGACTGCTGACTGCTCAAAGCGTCTCAGGGCTCAGGACTCAGGCCCCAGGACTCACTATCTAAACGCACGATCGCGCGAATTGGCTCTCGTACACTTGCGATCATGACGAGCGAAGACACTGCCACCACGCCCAATCCACTCACCAGCATCATCCAGGAAGCGATTCGGCAGTCGCCTGACCAGGCGATCACGCTGGCGCAGTACATGGAGCTGGCGCTCTATCACCCGCAGCACGGTTATTACCAGCAATCGCGCCCGGCGCCGGGCCGGACCGGCGACTTTCTTACTTCGCCCGAGGCGTCGCCCTATTTCGGGTTGACGGTGGCCCGGCAGCTGATCGAGATCTGGGATCGTCTGGGGCAGCCGGGCGCGTGGGAGATCCGCGAATTTGGCGCGGGAACCGGCGTGCTGGCCTATGACATTCTGGCCGGGATCGCGCACGATGCCCCGGAGGCGATCGCCGGGCTGCGCTATCGTCTGGTGGAATCGAATCCCTTTCGGCGCAAAGAAGCGATGGCGGCGATGACCGAGGCGGGGCTCGCGGACAGGATCGTCATCTCCGATTCGTTCGATCCGCTGCCTGCATTTTCGGGTGTGCTGCTCGGCAACGAGGTCGCCGATGCCTTTCCGGCGCACCGGCTGGTGGTCCGGGACGGCGCGCTCCGCGAAATGTATGTCGTCGCGCAAGGAAATGGCTTCGGTTGGCAGGAGGGTGATCGCTCGGATGCGACAGCACATCTGACGGAGGTTGAAGCGTTGGCGCGCTCGCTTCCCGATGCTGCGCTGCTCGATGTCAGCCCGGCGGCGGCCATCTGGTTCGAGCAGGCGGCGGCGTTGCTGGAGCATGGCCTGGCGCTCATCATCGACTATGGCTATCCCACGGTGGAGCTCTATGCCTCGCACCGGTTGGAGGGGACTCTGCGCGCCTATCGGGGCCAGCAGGTGACCGATGATCCGTTCCTCGAACCGGGCGCCTATGACCTGACGACGCATGTCGACTTCACCGAGCTCCAGCAGGCCGGAATGCGCTCCGGACTCGAACCGGCCGGGTTCATGAAACAGGGAGAATTTCTCGAGCGGCTGGGAATGGGCATGTTTCTGGTCGATCTGCAACAGGAACCAGACATGACCGCCGAGGACTATCTGGCCGCCAAAGCCGCCATCATCCGCCTGGTCGAGCCGGGCGGTCTGGGCCGCTTCGGCGTGCTGGGCATGACGCGCGGAATCGAACTCGATCCACCGCTGACCGGATTTCGCCGGTAAACTGCACAGTCGGTGACGAGTAGGAATTGGGTCCAGGGTCAAGAGTCCAGAGCGATCGTACTGACTCTGGACTCTTGGCCCTGGACACTTGACGTTTGGAGCGAAAATGAGCGAGCGCGACGGAGCCACGATACAGATTCTCACCGGCGAGGCGATGTGGCCCGATCGGATCAATGCCCGTTGGCCGGGCGCGCAGTTCATCGCCCGAGCACGCTTCGACGCCGGCAATACTGGGCGTCCCAACGTGTTCGAATCACTCGACACCCCGGCGATCTGGGGCGTGCTCATTCAGCTCCCAACCTCCGAGGCTTCCGGCGACGCAGTCACGACCACGACCGACCGTGGGGAGACGATCGAAGCCCGCTTCGATTCCGGTGAGCTGCTTGCCGGCGAACCGGAAGGGGTCGTCGCCGCGGCGCGCTATTGGGAGCTCCCCTGGAAATATGTCGGCGCCCTACGCGACGCCGTCGCAGCAAAAGGCATCGAGATCCTCGATGAGGAACCGCGCGACGACGCGAATATCGACAGCGAATGATTCGATTCCAGCGTCGAGCGTCCCGTGATCCGCTCTGGACACTCGACGCTGGACTCTGAACCTCGGGCCGGCCAGTACAATACCGCGCAGGAGCGGGCATTGCGCCCACACCCGGAGTCGATCGTTCATGTCGCGTCATCCCCTGCTGAAAATCTTCTTTGCGCTCGCCGTGATGCTGACGCTGGTGAGCGGAGTCGCGCTGCCAGTTTCGGCGCAGGGCGATGACACCTCGCTGGAAGAAGGCACGCCGCCACCCGACCTGGGAAACGAGCCGCAATACGGGCTGTTGCAGGTATCGGCGGTGAGTTGCACCGGTGGCGACGCCGGCACGGTTTCGATTCTGCTGGCGGAGGAATACGTTCCGCCGGGCGATTGCATCGATGGGTCGAGCGCGCTGCTGATCGACGGCGTCGATTATGGCGCGGTGGCGCCCTATCTCGAAATCCAGCTCGAGGCCGGCACTCATTCGCTCTCCGAACAGAATTCCGGCGCGTCCCGCGATGTCGATATCTTCGCCGATAGCACCACCGCTGTGGTGATCGTCACCGTCACGGCGGCGGCCGAACCAACCACAGAGACGGCAGTCGAACCAGCAGCGGCTGCGACGAGTGGGCTGACGATCGTGGCGCATTCCTGCAAGCCCGATGTGCAGTCCGTGGACCAGCTCTACGGGCTCGGTGGTCTCACCGACCGGCTGAACGCCTGCCCGGCCTTTACGCTGCCGGGGTACCCGTCGCCGGGTGGCACCGCGAGCGGTGGCGAGCAAACGTTCGACTTCACCCTCGCCCCCGCGTCCGGCGACCCGCAGACGCTGCCCGGCAACGGCGCGTTCATTTCCGATGCCTTCTGCGAGAGTACGGTGGGCGCGCTGGACGATGATCCGACCAACGACCGCTGCGTCAGCAATGCGGGCTTCGCTTTCGAGCTGCCGGAGGGTGAGATCACACTCACCCAGACGCTGATACCAGACACGATGCGCTATGTTGCCGCCGAAGCCGGCAGCGACGCGGACGGCGGCATCATCACCGGTTCGGATCCGGGCTCCGGCTATCTCGGGATCGATACCAGTTTGCGCGGTACCGATCAACCGACGATCCACCTCTTCTATCTGAATCCGCCTCGGGTGAATGTCGTCGTGCACCTCTGTGGCGCGGATATCACATCTCCGAACGATTTGACCGCCCTCGGCAGCCTGGCGGCACAGCTGCTGACTTGCCCGGCAACGGCTCGTACCGCTGAAGGAGGCGTTGCTGACTTCGGTTTGACCGTGACGGACAACAACTGGGGTGGCCGTGGACTCGATAGCGCAACCTTCGACCCAACCGTGATCTGCGAATCGGACATCGGCGAGTGGACCGGCGACAGCAACGACAACGCCTGCGTCGACGCTCCCACCTACCGCTTCGACCAGACCGCGCAGGGATATGTCACCGTCACGCAGGACTACGCGCCGGATGGCTACAGCTTCGGTGGGGCAAACAGCGCCGACGGAGCAGTCGCGTCGGTCGATCCGAGTGGCGTGGTGGCGCTCGATACGAGCGCTGACGGCGACGTGACGGTCCATCTCTTCGATATCCTCGCGGCTCCGGAAGCGACCGCAACGTCGACTTCAACCCCGACACCAACGAAGACGGCAGCTCCGCCGACCCCGACCAAATCGCCCACGAGTACCCCGACCGTTCCGGCAGCAACCCGCACGGCGACCCCTCCGGGTGCTACCAGCACCGCGACCGAGCCAACCGGTTCCACGACCGGTTTGGGCACGGTGACTATCGCCGCGCTCTATTGCCTCAGCGGCAGCGGCACGACCATCGTCGCCCTGGCCCCGGGTGAGCAGGCATCGGCAGACGATTTGGGTGGCTCGAGCTGCTTCGCGGGCGATGCGACCATTCAGCTCTCGCTGGCGGACGGCACCGCGCTGTCCGGATTGAAACTCGGCCGGGACGGGGTCGAATCGATCCAGAATATCCCGGTCACCACCTCGGGAACCCATACGATCACCGAAGGGTTGACCGGGCATAGCGCCAGCTTCGAGATCGAGACCGAAACGGTCACACGGGTGATCGTTCGTTTCGGCGCGGGGACGTCGATGGTCGACGAAGGCGTCTCGTCAGCCGGGGGCGCTCCCGGCAGCACCACGGGACCGGGCGGCGCCGATGCCACCGGCGGTCTGGTGACCGACGAGCTGATCGGCGACGCCGGTGTTTCCTCCAGCGCCGGGTCGTATGACGGTATCTCGTTTACGTCGCTTCTGGCCGAGGACGTCGACGCGCAAAAGGTGTCGAGCGTCAAGGACGCCAAGAGCCTTCCGGCGGTCGGCGTGATTCCGATGAAACCGGTGCAACAATATCTCACGCTGGCGGCCGGTCTCGCGTTGCTGCTGGCATCGGTGGCGTTCACCGCGCGTCGTTCCACGCGGCGAACCAGGTAGGGCGAACTCTGGCACTGCCGGGGCCGTCTCATGCGGAGAGGAACCGTTTATGCCAGCCGGCGTTGACTATCTCGATTTTCTCAAAGGACAACGGCAGACCCGGGAATTCACATTGGAAGCGGTGAGCGATGCCGATATCCAGGCATTGCTCGAGACCATGCGCTGGACCGGCAGCTCCAGCAACTCGCAACCTTGGCAATTCGTGGTCGTGCGCGATCAGGCCGCCAAAGACGCCCTTGCTCAGGCTACGCAATACACCGGCTGGATCGCCAACGCTCCGCTCATTCTGGCGGTGCTCACCGCCGGACCCGATCCCACGGCGCACGCCTACGATCTGGGTCGAGTCGATGAGCGTATCCTGCTCGCGGCGCAGGCACTCGGGCTCGGGGCGGGTATCGTCACCTTCTGGAGCGACGCCGCCCAGGCGCTGGCCCGGAAGACGTTGCAGCTGCCGGACGACTGGTCGATCTACAGCGCGGTCGCGGTCGGGCATCCAGCCGAGAGCGCACGAGCCGCCAAGCTGGGCGGCCGCAAACCACTCGATGAGCTGGTGAACTGGGAGACCTACGGCAACCGCTGAGGTTCAGGTGAAGCGGGGCATCACATCGCGCGCGAAGAGCTTCATCGAGCGCTGCGCGTCTTCGCGGCGGGTACCGGCGGCGTACATCTGGGTCATGATCTCGTGCGCGCCCAGATCGTCAGCCCAATCCCTGATCTGGGCTTCGACCTCGTCCGCGGTTCCGGCGATGAACTTCAACCGCTGGCAGAGCGCGTCGTATTCGGCGCCGCTGGTGCGGCCGTCCCAATCCACACCGGCATCGTATTTCGCATAGCGGCGGAAGGTGGTCCGCGCCATGTCCAGCGCCTCCCGCTTCGAATCGCCCACGAAGATGAAGCGCAGCGCTGTCACATACCCAAGCTGATCCTCCGGCAGTGCCGACCGGTACATCGCCAGCGTTTCGTGGTTCTTCGCTTCCGGTACGGGGCGAGGCAGCATGAACGGCATGGCATGACGTCCGGCATATTCAGCGCTCCTGGTGCTAGCCGCTAGCCAGATCAAGTCCGACGAGGGCCGGATGGGCCGCACCGAGAATTCCACATCCGCGAAGGCGAAGTAGCTGCCCTGAAAGTCGACCCGATTGTCGGCGAGCGCCTGACGAACGATCTCGATCACTTCCAGCGCGCGCGGTCCTTTTTCTTCGAGCGGAATCCCGAATCGCTCGAATTCGAGCGGTTTGTTCGCCGCGCCCGACCCGATGCCGAGCCGCAACCGCCCGCCGGACAGTCGATCGACCAGCGCCGCTTCCTCCGCCAGCTTGAGCGGATGGCAATACGGCGCTTCGATGACCGCCACTCCGAGATCGATTCGCTCGGTCAGTCCAGCCAGATACGCAAGATAGTGCAGAGGCGCCGGCATGCGGCCGTATTCAGTGAAGTGATGTTCGGCCATGTAGATCGCATCGAACCCCAGCCGGTCGGCCAGGATAGCGAGGTACGTGACATCGTCGAGCAGCTCTTCGGTGGAGAGCTCGGGCAGGGCATCGAAATTGAAGAAATGACTGAACTTCACGAACGGCAGCACCATTTCCTGCGTAGTTGCAGCCCTCCGTGGCTGCTCCTGGAGCCGCTAGGCAGCCACGGAGGGCTGCAACTACGTGGTCTGAGGAAGAGACGTGTGCTCTCCGAGCTATCCCCGCATGTCGAACACGGTCTTGATGGCGCCATGCTTGCCGCGGGCGAGACTGACCTGCATCGCTTCCTGCCACTGGTCGAGGGTGAAGCGGTGGGTGATCAGGCGGGAGAGATCGACACCCGGATGCCCCAGAATGAGGTCCATCGCGACCTTGAAAGTGTGCGGTTTCCCTTCCATGCTCCGTTCCTTGCCGTAGACATAGCACCCGGACACCTGGAGCTCGCGATTCCAGACGAAGGTCATGTCGAGGTGGCTCACGTCTGCGGCGCAACCAACCATGACGATATGCCCATGCGGTCCGGCCACGCGCAGGCTGTCGTCGACGCTGCTGCCGGAACCGACACAGTCGTAGATCCAGTCGAATCCGCCGGCGTAGGTCGGTTTGCCCTTGATCGGCTTGTACTTCTTCGCGCCCGCGATCTTGACGGCGGCATCGCCCGCCGATTCGCGGAGCACCTGATCGGCGCCGAGTGCGGTCGCCATTTCCAGCTGAAGCGGATGCCGCACCAGCATGGTGATATTGCTCTTGATGCCCATCATGCGCAGGGCGGCCAGCACGAAGAGCCCGATCGAGCCGCTGCCGATGATCAGCACCTTGGCGTCCGGCGACGGCGGGTCTTTCAGCACGGCATGCACCGCCACGCTGAATGGCTCGAGGAGCACGGCGACCTCGTCGGAGATCTCATCCGGAATCGGCACGAGCTGACTCCAATGAGCCACCATGTCGGTACTCCACCCGCCCGGCAGATCGCGGCAGAAGCCGGTCAGCATGCCTGGCGAGATCGACCCTTCCGCGGTGCGGGTACAAAGGCCCGGCTCGCCGGTGCGGCACATGCGGCAGGGTTCCAGCCCGCGCATGTAGCAGGAGATCACTGGATTGAGCACCACACGCTGCCCGACCGCGATCCCCTCCATCTCGGCCGCTTCCGGACCGAGCTCGACGATCTCAGCCAACACCTCATGGCCGGGCGTAAACGGGAACGAGGTGAACGGCGTCAGCGCCGGACCGCTGCGATTGGTCAGCGCCGAGATATCGCTTCCGCAGATACCGGCCATGAGCGGTTTCAACCGCGCGTACGCCGGGCTGGGCAGCGGCATGGGCGTGCGCTCGATTTCGCTCAGACCGGGAATTCTGCCCGACTCCAAAAGCTTGCCCGGAAGTTTGTCCGCCGCGCGCACTGCCAGGAAGTTGGGAATCGAGAATTTGTATTGCAGCGCCTTGCTCATCGTTGCAGATCCTTTCTCACGAAATGCGCTCCGCGGCGGCATGCCACGGAGCGCACCAAGGCTCGTCGAAATCGGCGAATCGATTGCCTAGGCCATGGGGACCTGGCGCTGAATCTTGCCGTCGATGCGGGCAAAAATCTCGTCCAGCGACTCGCCGGTGATGGTCAAACCGTGATTGCGCAGTCCAATCACGGCATGCCCCGGATCGGGCGACTGGCGAACCAGATCGGCCACCCCGGTGGCGAGCTCGATCGTGCCGCACGGATAGTTGATGCGTGTGGAGGCAATATCCTCCATCCAGGCATGAATGTGCAAGATCGCGCCAACGCTTGGATGCTCGCGGTAGATCATGAAATGCTCGATCGCATCGACCGACACCCGCCGCGGAGTGACATTGGGTGGCACGCTCAGTCTCATAGCGCGGCGCTCGGAGATGTAGTCGGTCACCAGCAGAATCTCGGTGCCGATCTCTTCCAATTTGGTCTTGTCGACCCCACTGGCGCTCATCCAGAAGCGCAAATCGTCCTTACGGGCGCTGACATTGCCATAGCTCAGACCGCCGATATTGAACATCTGCTTGAGATGGCGCAAATCGTTTTCCGGCAGGTATGACTCGATGGGGAAGGGCGAAGGCAGCAGATCGAGCTCGTCGAGCAGCTTGCCGGCGCGAGTGATCGAGGCGGTAATTTCGTCACCACCCCAGAGCTCCTCCTCCAGATCGGGCACGAACTCGTTTTCGATGATCAGAGTCGACGTCGCCAACGGGGTCAGCCGGTCGGCGACCTCGTGGAAGAACGCCTCGTCGTCGCCCCAGTATTTGAAGGAGTACGACCCCTGCTCCAGGGTAGAGACGAAGGCTTCGACTCCGCCGTGGGTGCCATCCGGGATCAGCAGGACGAAGATATTGCCCAGCGAGCGGAGCTGCAGTGGATAGAGGGTGGCGAGAGGAACTTCCGGCACGCCTTCGCTCTCGCCGATGCCCACCACGAAGACCGCCCGGTTCTTGCGACGGAAGCTTTTGGGGGCATCGATGTCGATCGGATGGAGCGCGATCCCGCCACGCTCGGCGGGCTCATCCCCCTGGATGACCGGCAACCCCCGCGCTTCGATCTCGGCGCGCAACCCGTTCGTGAACCAGTCACGCAACGCGTTCGGCGCCTCCGGCACAGGTCGCTTGATCTTCGTATCGGTCATGGCGAGAGGATTCCTTCCTTCGTTCGGTAATTGTCCAGGGAGAGTTCGCGAATACCGTGGCCCTGAGTTCTTCACGGTTTGCGTGGGAACGGGCTGGTAACCAGGAACTGGGACAACCACGTATCTTGTGAAGAATAAAGGAGAATCACGCTACCGAACAGCGAAGTGGATCCCGATGGTATGATCCGACGACGGGTTCGATTCACCAGCCACCAAGGAGTCTCTTCGATGCCCACCAATGCGTTCGATGTTGCCGTCTTGCAGATGAGCTCGGGTGAGGACAAGGCGAAAAACGTCGAAACTGCGCTGCGGTTGATCGACGAAGCCGCTTCGACCGGCGCGCACCTGGTGGTGCTGCCGGAGATTTGGACCTATTTGGGCAGAGACGCCGGCAATCGCGAGAACGCCGAGCTCGTCCCTGGTCCAGTCACCGACGCGCTGGCGGCCAAGGCGAAGCAGCACGGTATCTACGTGCATGGCGGGAGCATCCTCGAGAAGCGCGACGGTGAGCCGAAGCTCTTCAATACGACGGTCGTTTTCGATCCGAACGGCGAGCTCGTTGCCCAATACAGCAAGATCCACATGTTCGATGTCGTGCTGGATGGCGTCGCGTCATACCAGGAATCGAACACCGTCCAGCGCGGTGAGGAGATCGTTACCTTCGATCTGGACGGCACGACGGTCGGTCTGGCGATTTGCTACGACCTGCGTTTTCCGGAGCTTTTTCGCATTCTGGCACTGCGCGGCGCAGACGTGATCGTGCTGCCGGCCGCGTTCACCATGACCACTGGTAAAGACCACTGGGAGGTGCTGATCCGCGCCCGCGCCATCGAGAATCAGATCTACATGGTCTCCTGCGGGCAGTACGGGCCGGACTCCTCGGGCAAATGGTGCTACGGCCGTTCGCTGATCGCCGATCCGTGGGGGACGGTGCTGGCTACGGCGCCGGATCGCGAATGCGTCCTGCGAGCCACGGTCGATCTCGACTATCTGCAGAAGGTGCGCCGCCAAGTGCCATCCGTCCAAAACCGCCAGGCCGATCTCTACCGCTGGCCGGACGACGCCCTGGTTCTTGGTTAGCCGCGATCGAGCGTGAACGCCGATCGTAGCGAAGGGTCTCTGCGCTCTCCCGTTTCCGGAAACTCGGCGTTCCCCGAGGAGATTGGTGTGTCCGGTAAAGGCAACCACAGGGGGTTGCCCCTGCACGATCGGGGCCAACGCGTGGATCTGAACAAGAGTCGCGATCGCATCGCGGGTTGGGGCATGCTCCTGCTGGCCGTGCTGTTTCTGGGCGGGTGCTCGTTGCCCGGCCGTGGGAGCGACGAGACGCCGAACGAGGTGGCGAACGAGCCGCAATTCACGATCGTCACCGTTACGGTCGCGATCGCGCCCACGCCGCGCATCACCGAAGAGCATTACACGGTGCAGGAGGGCGACACGCTCTCCGGCATCGCTGAGATGTACGGCGTGAGCTGGGATGCGATCATCCAGGCGAACGACCTGCAAAGCCAGGACGCCATTTATGTAGGGCAGGAGCTGGTGATTCCAGCCCCGGCAGCATCTCCCGAGGCCAGCCAAACCCCGATCGGCTGACGGCTATCCGGAAACCAGCGGCTGTCCCTGCTCGGCCCAGGCGAGCAGACCGCCGCGCATGCTCTTCACATCGGAGAAGCCGATCTCCGCGAGCTGGCGAGCTGCTTTGAGGCTGCGGTTTCCCGAACGGCAAACCACGATCAGCGGCCGGTCCCGGTCGAGCTCGCCCAACCGCTGACCCATCACGCTCAATGGCATGAGCGTCATACCTTCGGCATGAGCGGTATCCCACTCGTCCTGTTCGCGGCAATCGACGATCTGGGTCGTCGCATCGGCAAGCGCGGTTACGGTCGTCGGTACATCGACTTCCAACGGGTCCAGCTCGATTCCTTCGTTCATGGTGTCCTCTCTGTTTGCTGCCCTGCTCCGCCGGATCGAGTGGATTCCCCGAACCGGGCGCTATGAGATTATGCCCGGCGGAAGCGAGGGCGCTTTCCAAAGAGCCTCAAGGGGAGCATGAGCAGCATGAAGATCGTTCGTGCCGAAGCGTTTCTTGTCGATCTCGAACCGGATGTCGTTCGCTTCGATGCCATTCAACAGTTCACCAAACAGGAGACGATCTTCGTCCAGATCGAGACCGACGATGGGTATACCGGCACCGGTTACAGCTACACCATCGGCACCGGCGGCCGCGCGGTGGTGGCGCTGCTGCGGGAGGATCTACTGCAGCGGTTGAACGGGACAGATGCACGCCAGGTCGAAGCCCTCTGGAACAAGCTCTTCTGGGCCACGCATGGCACGGCGGTCGGCGCGATCACGAGTCTGGCGCTGGCGGCGGTGGATACCGCGCTCTGGGATCTTCGCTGCAAGGCGGCGGGGCAACCGCTCTGGCTGCTGGGGGGCGGGTATCGCGAGCGGGTCCCCCTCTACGACACCGAGGGCGGTTGGCTGAATATCCCGATCGAGGAGATCGTCGCCGAAGCGAGGGCGTCGGTCGCCAGAGGCTGGCCGGGCGTCAAGATCAAGGTTGGCAAGCCGGATCCGATGGAGGATGTCGCCCGCCTGACCGCGGTGCGCGAGGCGATCGGTCCCAATATCGATCTGATGATCGACGCCAACCAGTCGTTCACCTACGCCGAAGCCAAACGGCGGGCGCTTCTCTTCGAGCATCTGAATCTCTTCTGGTTCGAGGAGCCGATGCCGGCCGAGGATATGAGCGGGCATGTGCAGCTGGCGCGATCGACCAGCATTCCGGTCGCGGTGGGCGAGAGCATCTATTCGCTCAGTCATTTTCGGGAGTATCTGGCGGCAGGCGCCTGCGGGATCGTGCAGGTCGATGTCGCCCGCATCGGCGGCATCACGCCGTGGCTGAAGACGGCGCACCTGGCCGAGTCCTTCAATGTCAAGGTCGCGCCGCATTTCTTGATGGAGCTGCATGTCAGCCTGGCTGCAGCGGTGCCGAATGCGCTTTACGTCGAGCACATTCCGCAGCTTGCCAGGTTGACCCGTCGTGGACTGGAGATCAGCGCCGGCCACGCGGTCGCGCCGAGTGAGCCGGGGATCGGCATCGATTGGGACTTCGATGCCATCGACAATTTGCGGGTCGGGTAGGCCGAACGCCGACGCGCCCGCTCCTCTACCTGTCATCCTGACGAAAGCAGGATCGCTTGCTCATGCAGTTCGAGGTCCGGACTGTCCTGGGCACAATCGAGCCAGCGCCGATCGTAGAGAATGGCGCGAAGTCCATTCCCTACGATCGCAGGCGCCTTGGGCCTACCGGAAGAGGTTCTTCAGGAAGAAGAGGACGTTGGCGGGGCGTTCGGCCAGGCGGCGCATGAGGTAGAAGTACCATTGGGGGCCGTGCGGGGTGGCGATCAGCACGGTGTAGCCGCGGGCGACCAGGTCCTTTTGCAGATTGGTCGCGATGCCGTAGAGCATCTGGAATTCGAACCGGTCCCGTGAGATACCCACGCGGTTGGTGTAGTCGATGACCGCGTCGATGATCCTGGTGTCGTGGGTGGCGATGCCGGTGTAGCTGTTGTTCGCGAGCATCTCCTTGGTGAGGATCAGGTAGCGGGAATCGACATCAGACTTCCTGGGATAGGCGACTTCGGGCGGTTCGAGATAGGCGCCCTTGACGATGCGCAGATTGGGACGATAGGGAATCAGTTCCTCATAGTCTTTCCCGGTGCGGTAGAGATAGGACTGGAGCACCGTTCCGACATTGTCGTGTCCGGCATCGCGGAGGCGTTTATAGATGCGCAAGGTCACATCGACCAGCGGCGAATCTTCCATATCGATGCGGACGAAGTTGTCGGTCGTTTTCGCATGCCGCACCAGGCGCTCGATATTGGCGTAGGCGAGCTCTTCGTCGATGGTGAGGCCCATTTGGGTCAGCTTGACGGCCAGATTGCAGACGATGCCATCGCGCTCGATCCGGTCGAGGATGTCGATGTAGTCATCCGTGACCTGATTGGCGAGCGCGCGGTCGGTGATGGCCTCTCCGAGGATGGTGGTGTTGCATTTGAAGCCTTGGCGGTTCAGCTCCCGGAGCTTCGGCGCGCATTCCTCGAACGACTCGCCGGCCACGAAGCGGGAAGCGCCCAACGTCATCCCATAAGTGTTCACGATCCTGGCGACCAGCGGGTTGTGGGTCGCGACCAGGATCAGCTTGCGAAACCACGGGTTGGGATCGAAGGCCATGCTCCTCATGCTTTCTCGTCGGTAAGCCCGTAGACCTCCCGGGCTGTTTCCGCGCTTATCACCCCGGCTCGCAGGTCGGCGCGCACCGCGGCTGGATCGCGTTCCGCCGGATCGCCCCAGCCGCCACCAGCCCCGGTGATCAAGCGGGCGACATCGCCTTTCTTCAGCGGATACCGGGCAGTCTTGCCGACGGTCACCGGCTCGCGACCGTCGGCGAAGCGGATCTGCACTGCGTTCATCGACCCGTCCTGGCCGCCATCGACCCCCCAGGGCATGAACTTGTGCCGTCCGAAGGTCGCGGTGATGAAACCGCCCTGGTCGCTGAGAATTCGATAGTCGCGGATCAATCCGCGGCCGCCCTGGTATTTGCCCTCGCCGCCGGGCGCGGTGTTGAACTCGTAGCGGTCGACCTGGATTCCGTAGATCGCCTCGGTGACTTCGAGTGGCAGGATGTAGGTCTCGCCATCGCCCACGCAGACGAGCCCGCTTTCGCCGTCCTGGTCGATCGAGGCGCCCCAACCGCCGGCATTCGGCTCGACGAGGATGGCCGGTTTGCCCGTATCGGGATGGATCGTGAAGGTGACATCCCCGCAGACGCTGAGGAAATGCCCGGCCGAGAGACGGTCTGGCACCACCGGAGCGAGCGCTTTCCAGACAAGATCGGCGGCGAAGATCATCGT
>DASTFJ010000172.1:0-30300 GCA_035708745.1 Thermomicrobiales bacterium
TCGTAGTGAGCGGTCAGCAGGCGCTCGGGTTGCAACGCGCGAAGCTGCTCGATGGTGCTTTCGTATGCGGCCGCGTCCATATAGGGCGGCGGATGGATGATCTCGCGATCGAAGTTGTAGAGCCCCTGACCGAGCACCGCGTCGATGACGATGGCCGAGCGCGATGCCGGTTCCCAGAGCCCGAGGTGCCCGGCGGAGTGCCCGGGCAATGCGAGGACCTGCACGCGCAGCTCCGGACCGAGACGGAACCATTCGCCGCCGGTGAGCTCGAGGTCGATGTCGGTATCCGGACCCATTCCGGCGGCGAGCAAGTTCTTGGTTTCTTCGTCGTAGTCAGCGCCCGGTCCGTGTTCGGCGTACCAGCCGTAACGCTCGCTCATGGCGAGGGCGCGGTTGGTGATGATCGGCACATCGAGCGCGGAGGCGCAGAAGATCGCGTTTGGCGCCGCCCTGCGCAGCGCTCCGTTACCGCCGAAATGATCGACATCGGCATGACTGGTGAGCACATATGTGAGCGTAGCCGGGTCTAATCCGGTCTGGGCGAAATACGGGAGGATCACGTCGCCGGGGGTGGCGTCAATGCCCGTATCGACCAGCATCGAGTGGTCACTGCCACGCAGCAGGTATTGCGCGAAGGGGCGCGGTCCGAAAACGCTTTCGATTCGTTCGATTCCGGGGACAACTTCGGCCATTGACACCCTTTCGCTCGGTACCGCGCGAGTTCAATATCCACCGTTGGCTACGATCTCAGACAGAAGCTCCCGTCGTCAGTGAACTCATCAGATCATCCAGCAATCTGAGCGCGAAGGCATCGGGGACCGGCGCGGGCTGCCGGACGGTAGCATGCGCGATCGCGCCGCGCCGCCGAAGGATCTCTTTGCGCAGCGCCACTCCTGCTCCGGGTTGGGCTTCGAAGACCATCAGTGGCAATGCGCGCTCGTAAGCGGAGACCGCGGCTGCGCGATCGCCGCGCTGGAAGGCAGCAACGATTTCCACCAGCATCTCGACCATCGCGAAGCCGGTCATGGCCCCCGCCGAGCCGGCATCGAGCTCGTGCAGCAGGGAAACGCCGCCGAGCCCGCCGAAGATCTGGTAGCCCGGTTCCAGCTGGTGCAGCTTGTGCATCTTGACCGGGGTGGGCGGATCTTCCAGCTTGCAAACCGAACCGGGCGGCAACAGCTCGTAGAGGGACGCGATGAACTCGACCGGCATCTTGACGCCGCTCGACGTGGGGTGGTCCTGCACGATCAGCGGGATCGTCAGATCGGCGGCGATCCGCTTGAAATGCTCTTTCAATGCCGGTCCAGCAGCGCTGCCCGGGGGTGGCGACACCATCACCGCGGCCAGGCCCAGCTCCTGCGCCCCCAGGGCGCGCCGGCGAGCCACCACCGTCGAGTTATGGGTGATGCCCACCGAAATTTGGAGGCGATCTCCGGCGTAGTCCAGCGCCGTCGCCAGGACCTCATGGCGCTCGTCGTCGTCGAGCCGGTCCGCCTCGCCCAGCACGCCCAGCACCAGCGCGCCGGTGCAGCCACCGGTCGCCAGATAGTCGAGCAGCATTTTCAAACTGTCCAGATCGAGCGATTCGTCCGGCAGAAATGGGGTGGCGGAAATGCAATGCACTCCCGGTTTCAATTTGCGCGCCATCGAGCCTCTCCTTCGTCGAGGATGTTCGTGTGTTGTGCGCCGAACGGCGATTCTTCGTGGAATTGCACCATATTCCGACCGAGTTTCGCGACATGGACGAATATGAAATACTCCCGGCGGAGGTTCGGCCCAGGGCGGGTCGGCGCTGCCATGGTCGATCGCGACGAACAATCTCGGCTGGATGACGACACCGGGCTTGCCGGTGAAGTGGCCCGGGAACGCGCAGGCGAGCTGAGCCGGCTCATCAGCCTGAGCGATGGCGTCTTTGCGTTTGCCATGACGTTGCTGATCGTCAGCGTCGATGTTCCCCAGATATCAGACGCCGCCGCGGAAGATCACCTCTATCGCGATATCCTCCATCTCTGGCCGCAGATCCTCTCCTACGTCATCGGGTTCCTGGTCATCGGAAACATCTGGGCCTCGCACCGCCGTATTTTCTCGCGCGTACGCGATTACGATGACGTCCTGACCAGACTCAATATTGTCCTGTTGATGCTCGTTGCCTTTCTTCCCTTTGCCACCGGCGTGCTCGGGGAGTACGGCAATATCGCTTCCTCCACGATCCTCTTCGCACTGATTCTGGCATCGATCTCGACGGTGTTCATTCTGATCCTGGATCATCTCGACCGGAATCGTGTGCTGATGACACGCGATGGGGCCGCATTCGATTTCGGGCGCGCCAAGGTTCGGAATCTGGTAACTGCCGGCATCTTCTTGTTTTCTATCGTGGCCGCCCTGGTATTACCAGGCTACGCGCAAATCTGGTGGCTTTTGCTTGGCTTCAACCATGAGGCCACCGAACGCATCATGCCGTATTTGCCTGCGCGCTTCCGGGATTACGGCCAGTCGTAAAGGCGGGATACCCGGCGCGATTGCTCGTCGTAGCAGGCATCGAAGCGCTCAGCCGAGCGGTCGCCGATGAAGATCGAGGATGAGAGCACCAACGGTGGCTCCCCCATCGCGACCAACAGCTCAGCAGTCCGCGATTTGATCGCATTGGCGACGGCCGCGAAGCCGACGGTCGAACCAGGGCCGACTGGATCGTCGAGTCCGTCGACCGCGATCATCGCATCGCCGGCCGGAGTGCAGTTGTCGATCGCCACATCGGCCAGATCGACGAGCTTCTTCCCTGAGGAATGGCGAGCGCCCGTCTTCCCGGAATGGTCGAATGAGACGACCGCGATCACCGGCAAACCGCGCTGTTTTGCACCGAGCGCGACATCGACTACCACCGGGTTTACTCCGCTGTTCGAGAAGATGATGAAGGCGTCATCCGTGCCGAAATGGAAGTTGCGCAGGATGACCTCGCCGAAGCCTTCGACCTTTTCCAGCCACATCGCCTGGCGCTGGCCGTTGGCGCCGACGATCTGCGTGTGATTGGTCAACGACAGCTCGACGATCGGATGAAAACCGGGGAAGCTCCCGTGCCGGGGAAACAGCTCCTCGACCGGAATACGGGAATGCCCGGTGCCGAAGGCATGCACCAATCCGCCGGAGCCGATACTGTGCGCACAGATTTCGGCCGCGCGGTCGATGCCATCGAGCTGCGTTGCCGCGATCCGGTCGATGATGGCAGCCGCTTCGATCAGATAGCGTCGAGAGGCCGTGTCCTGTGTCATCGACTCATCGCCTCAGTGCTCCTCGTGGCGGGCTTCGTAGGCAGTCTTGGCCCATAGCGCAGCGCCCACCACGCCGGCTTCGTAACCGAGCCTGGCCGGGCGGAATTCGATCTTGTCGATCTCGGTCACATGGCAATGCGCTCGTGCCGACGCTTCGATCTGTTCCCAGAAATAGCCGTGCGGTTTCAATACCCCACCACCAAGCACGACCACATTCGGCGCCAGCGCGGAGATGGCGTTGGCCACCGCCAGACCCATATGGAATCCAGCGTAGTCCAGCACCTGCCGCGCGATGGCATCGCCTTCGCCCGCCGCACGCTCGACGATCTCCGGGGTCATCTTGTTCAGATCCTCCCCGATCATCTCGCGCATGGCGGTAGTCTCGCCCATCACGATCAAGCGGTTGGCCTCACCAATGAGTGCCGGACCCGCTGCATAGGCTTCTGCGCACCCGCGGTTCCCACAACCGCAATAGGGTCCATCCGGGTTGACCACCATATGCCCCAGCTCGCCACCGGCGCCGCCGAGTCCCATGTTCACCCGACCGTGCGCCACAATCCCACCACCGATCCCGGTGCCGATCGCATAGCAAAGCGCGGTTTCGACCCCCTTGGCGGCGCCGATTTCCAGCTCGGCAACGGTGAAAGCGCGCACGTCGTTGATCAGGAAGACTGGCAAGCCCAAAGCTTCGGATATGGCCGGTCCCACCGGCACATCGGGCCAGTCTCCCGGCAGGTTCGGCAGGAAGATGGTGTAACCGCGATCCATATCGAGCACGCCGGGAACCGCAACACCCACCGCGCGAATGATTTGATCGTCGCTCGCCTCGGCAACGATCTCGCGAGCGCCGGCGATCATCCGTTCCAGCACGCGCTCGTGGCCCTCGTCGGCCTCGGTTTTGCAGCGGTCGCTGTGCAGCACCACGCCGTCGTTGTCGATCAGAGCGAATTTGATGGTCGTGCCACCGAGATCGACACCGACATAGCAGGAATTCGAGCTCGCCATCAGGACGCGCCTGCTCCTATCCAGAGATCGATCGGCCGCTTGATTCCCTGCGGCACGCGGAAGGGGAGCCGCACGGTGGCGCCGATCCCCGCCGACCGATAGGCCGCATAAATTGCCTCGAGGGCACTTCGCCCGACCCGCCCATCGAGCCACGCGGGTTCATCGCGCATGAGGCAATCGACGAAATATCGCATCTCCTGCAGATAGCCGCCGTTCCAGAGATCGTCGAAGCCCGGATAGCTCCACCCTTTGGTCGAGCCAGCCTTCTCCGCGCCAGCTGCATAGCCCACAGAAGACCAGGTTGGCAGCGCATTGCCGAGGACCAGATCGGCGCGGGTGTGCCCCTTGGTGCCATAGATCTCCAGGCGGTCATCGACCCCGCCGCCCTTGGCCCACGAGCTTTCGATCACCGCCATCTGGCCGCCGTCGAAATTGAGAATCGTGACCGCGTGGTCTTCACCCTCGGTTTTGCCACCATGCACGAAGGTGCCCATCGAAGCGGTGACGTGGGTGATCGCGGCATTGCCCAGCAGCCATTTGGCGAAGACGATGCCGTGCACACCCATATCCATCAACGCTCCCCCACCGGCGCGATCGATATTCCAGAACCACGCGCTGTGCGGTCCAGAATGCTCCTCACTCTGCTTGATCAGAAAGATTTCGCCGAGCGCGCCACTCTGGGCCAGCTCGCGAGCCCGCGCGTATTTTGGTGCGAAACAGAGCGGCTCGGCGTACATGAGCTGTACGCCCGACTCCTCGCACGCGGTGATCATCGCGTTGGCGTCTTCGAGGGTGGTGGCGAGTGGTTTCTCACAGATCACGTGCTTGCCGGCTTCGGCGGCGGCGATTGTGATCTCGGCATGTAAATCATTCGGGATCGCCAGGGAGACGACATCGAGCTCCTCGATCTTCAGCAGATCGCGGTAGTTGGTCAACGCGCGGGGGATGTCATGCCGTTTCGCGAAATCGACCACCCTATGCAAATTCGGCGCGGCCACCGCCACGACCTCACAGCCGGGCGCCTGCGACAGCGCATCGGCGTGCACCTCCGCGATGAAGCCGGACCCGATGATCCCGGCCCTGACCTTGTCCATTCCCCGTTTCCCTGCTTCCCCTGATTTCGATCGTTTGACGAGACTGGCAAAAGACCAACAAGGGCAGCCACAGAGGGCTGCAACTACGCGTTTGGTTCAGACGCACCTACTTGATATAGGGACTCAGCACGTCCCTGGTCAAATAGAACCCGCGCTTGACAAGCGCTTCCGTACCCTCGAAGGTGCGGTCCTCATGCTCGATGGAAATCACATAGTCGTAGTCGACGGCATACAGCGCGGCCATGAATTCCGGCCAGCGCACTTCGCCCAGTCCCGGCAAGCGCGGAATCGCCCAGCGGAAACCGGGCGCCAGAATGCCGTCCTGATAGAGCATCTCCCGATCGATGCGCATGTCCTTGGCATGGACGTGAAAGATGCGGTCTTTGAAATCGGTGATCGGCCGGATCTCGTCGATGAACTGCCAGATCAGATGCGACGGGTCGTAGTTCAGTCCGAAATTCTCGTCCGGAATGATTTCGAACATCTTTGTCCAGATCGATGGGGAATAGGCGACGTTCTGACCGCCCGGCCAGGTGTCATCCCAGAGCATCGGGCAGTTCTCGATGGCGATCTTGATACTCCGCTCGCCGGCGTATCTCACGATCGGAGGCCAGATTTTGGCGAACTCCTCGAGGTTTTCGGTGGCGTACTTGGACTGGTCCGCACCGATGAAGGTGCCCACGATGGGCACGTCCAGCAGCACCGCCGCATCGATCACTTTCTTCAAATGATCGATCAGAAATTCGCGCTGCTCACCCTCGGCGCCGAGGATGTTGGGATAAAACGCCAGCGACGAGATCTCGAGTCCGTTCCCGGCCATCATCGCCTTGATCTCTTTGGCGCCGGCTTTGTCGAGGGTGTCGACATCGATATGGGTGACCCCGCCGTAGCGGCGGTCGCTCTTGCTCTGCGGCCAGCAGGCCACCTCGAGCATGCCGAAGCCGCTCTCAGCCGCCCAGCCGGCCAGCTCGGGTAGCGGAATGTTCGGCAACGCGGCCGTCAAGAGACCAAGTTTCATTGCATCATCTCCTTGCGGGTCCAGTGTCCAGAGTCCAGTGTCCAGCAAATTCACTGGACACTGGACTCTAGATGTTCAACTACGCGGCTGGCACCGGCACCCAGCGGTTCTCTCGGGCACTCTGAAACAACGCTTCGCCGACCTGTAGCGAATAGACACCGTCGGCAAACGTTGGGTAGTTGGGATGGTCGGGGGGGCGCCCAGTCTCGACCGCGGCATAGACCTTTTTGTAGAGCTGTTTGAAGGTGTCGGGGAATCCCTCGGCATGACCGCCGGGGTAATCGGTGATCGCGCGGGCTTCCGGCGCCAGCAGGGCCGGATCGCGCAGCAGCGTTTCGCTCGGCCGGTCGCGCCGGCCGATCCAGAGTGCTTCTGGGTTTTCCGAATTGAAGGCCACCGATGCTTTGCTGCAATCGACCTCGAAGGCGAGGTGATTTTTGCGGCCGGCGCTCATCTGCGAGACCGTGCAGACCCCGTGCACCCCGTCCTCATAGCGCAGCAGGATACTGGCGTAGTCCTCGGTGGTGATGGGGATCTCTTCGTAGTCGGTGGGATCGAGCGTCTTGCCGGCAAAGGTCTCCACCGGTTTGGTCGGTTTCTTGCGCGTTTCCAGCAACGTGGCGAAATCGGCGCAGACTTCTGTAAGTCGCTTGCCGCCGATGAAGGTCATCAGATCGAGCCAATGCGAGCCGATATCGGCCACAACGCGCATGCCGCCGCCCAGACCCGGCTCCAGCCGCCAATTCCAGTCGGTTTCGTTCAGCAGCCAATCCTGCAAATAACGGCCGTGCATGAGCAGGACCTTGCCCAGCTCGCCACTTTGCACCAGGGCTTTGGCCTGGTGGCATTGGGCATAGAAGCGCAGATTGAAATTGACCGCGTGCACGATGCCGGCGGCGGTCGCGGCGTCCAGCAGCTCCTGGCCCTCGGCGGCGTCCATTGCCAGCGGCTTTTCGCAGACCACATGCTTGCCCGCGGCAATCGCCTGCAGCGCCATCGGTTTGTGCAGATAGTTCGGGGTGGTGATGTGCACGACATCGAGCCCGGGGAATGCCAGCATCTCCTCCAGCGTACCGAACGCACGCGGGAGCCGCATTGCTTCGGCCCGAGCGGCGCCATGTTCCGGTGACGAGCCGAGGATGCCGACGACCTCCACGCCGATTCGCCGCAGCGCTTCGACATGCACCGGCCCGATGAACCCGGTGCCGATCACCGCCGCCTTGAGGGTCTTTGCCATCTTACAGTCTCCTCGAGGTCAAGAGTCCAGAGTCATGGGTCAAGAGCATGAACTCTTTCCAGTGGACACTTGACTCTTGACTCTTTATCCAATCTTCATCCTAGTAATGATCCGCAAGATCGGGCGGCGGCTCCGGGAGGTCTTCGCCCGCGGCGCGCGCCTTGAACTCGTCAAGTATGTACTTGGTGGCGGTCGCTCCGACCCGACTCACTCCGACGTCCAGCACATCGAGCATCGAATCGAGCGAGCGAATTCCTCCGGCTGCTTTCAGCTGGACATTCGGCGGCACCGAGGCCCGCATCAGGATCAGATCGGAAATCTTGGCGCCGGACGGCGCGAAACCGGTGCTCGTCTTGACGAAATGCCCTCCGGCAATGGCCACGGTTTTCGAGGCGGTCACCGTTTGATCCTCGGTGAGATAGGCATTTTCCAGAATGACCTTGACCAGCGCCCGGTCGTGTGCGGCTTCGACCACGGCCGCGATATCCGCCTGCACGTATTCGATATTTCCGGACAAGAGCTGGCCGATGTTCAACACCATGTCGAGCTCGACCGCTCCGCTGTCCATCGCCTGGAGCGCTTCCGCAACCTTGGTGGCGGTGGTATTAGCGCCATGCGGAAAGCCGACCGTGCTGCCAACGCGCACATCGCTGCCGGCCAGCAATCTGGCTGCCAGCAACACATCCGAAGGACGGCAACAGACCGAGGCCACATCGTAGCGAACCGCGAGCTGCAATCCCTCTTCCACCTGCTGCTCGGTCAGCTCGGGTTTCAGAAGGGAATGGTCGATCGATTTCGCCACTTGCCGGTAGGTATAGCCATTGACGGTTGGCTCCGTTCGATCGACGGTGGCCTCGCTCCTCATCAAACTGCCTCCACTGGATTCGAAAGCGGCCGGTGCACCAAATCGATCCCGGCCTCACCGGAGGGATTTTCCACCCGATAGACGCACCGGTCCGGCCGCACATATTCGTCGGTAATTTCGAGCGGAACGTCGCCGACGGTGCGGGCCAGCCGCCGCATCAGCAGCAGCGGCGCGCCAGCGTCGACCTCCAGCAGCTTCGCCACCTCATCCGCCGCTGCCACGGCTTCGATCGTATCGCTCGAGTACTGGGCGGGCACGCTACAGATGGTGGTTAGAAAATCGTAGAGCGATCCGGTCAGATCGGCCGACGCGAGCTGCGGACAGATCCGCACGGGTATGTGCGTATAGTCGACCATCACCGGCTCGTCATCGATCAACCGCAGTCGTACCAGATCGTAAATCGACTCCCCCGGCTCGATCTGCAGCAACGTGGCCTGCGCCGAATTTGCAGGGACGATTCGCTGCCGCACCACGCGCGTGCTCGGCTGCGCCCCCTGGCGTTGCACGATATCCCGGAATGAGGAATGACCGGTGAGCGCCCGCATGATGCGGGAATCGCCGACGAACGTGCCACGGCCGTGGTCACGGCGTAGCATTCCCTCATGCACCAGCTCGGCAATCGCCTGGCGCACGGTCATCCGGCTCAAACCGGTGAGCTGCATGAGCTGCCGTTCGGACGGAATCGGCCGGTCCTTGGGCCATCCTTCCAGCAAGGTGTCACGCAGCCGGTCACGGAGCTGCCGGTACAACGGCTCCGGATCGGCTGGATCCAACGGTCCCAGCTCGAACGATTGGACATCGTCGTCGAATATCACCGTACCCTCGCTCACTTCCCCCTTTGGCAAGGTCCGATGCAATGGTCGCCCCTCGAGTCTCGAATGTCCGGTCGAAGCCAACGCCGGGCGGGAATTCGAGACGTGTTGAAACCGGTGGGCGATCTGATCTGGAATTCATTTACTGACTATGCAGCCTATCAAATCCGCCCGCCGTTCCCAAGCCAGGGGTCCAATTTCGCGATGGGCGATTGCGCTCTGCGCGATCCTTCTGCTAGCGAACGCCGTGATGCTCTGGATGGTACTCGACACCACGTTCGTACGCGGAATCGATCGACTGCCCGATCGCGCGGCGGCCTCCTGGCGAGTGGGCGTCGCCGATCTGGGTGAAAAGCCACACCTCACCCCAAGCTACCCCGACGCGCCGGTCGAGTTCTGCGACGGGGTCAACGAGAGCGACCGGCGGGCGATCACCGATGGCGTCGCCTATCTGCGGGCCACAGAAGACGGCGCGCGCCTCTACGACCTCCTTGTCGAGAACGGGGTCTGCATTGGCACGAAAGAGCTCGATTTCAATTCCGCCTACGCAACCTCGCGCTGGTCACCGAGCGCCGGGTGGTCCGACAGCGAGATCGTCATTGGGGAATATTACGTCGACTGGCTCTATCCCGACGTCATCGCCGCCATTCTGGCGCATGAGGCTACCCACATCGAGCGCGCGGTCGATGGCACCGCCTGCTATTACGTCGATGCGTGTACGGTGTTGTCCAATGGGGTCGATCTCGAGGAAGAAGTCGTGGCACATGAGGCAGAAGCACAATGGTGGATCGCGGCGTACGGGCGAGATGGCAAAGACCGGGCGTTTACTGCCGATGCGTCCGAAAACCGCCTGAAAGCCGCCTATCTGCACGGACCGGACGTTTTCCGGGAATTCGTGCGTGAGATGCGCTCAGACAAGCGCGAGGGAGAAGGCATATGACGATGCATCCGTGGGTCGAGCGCCACCAGTCGCGCATCGGCATCGCCGTGCAGGGCGGCGCGACGTTGACCGATCCCGATCCAACCGGCATCGTCATGCGCGCGGGTCGTTTGACCGAAGAAGTTGGCCTCGACGGATTCTTCATCGGCGATCACCCCGGCAATTCGCCCGAAGCGTTTGTCCATCTGGCGGCGCTGGCGCGGGAGACCCGGCAGATCATGCTTGGGTCGATCGTCTTTTGCGTCTACCACCGGCACCCGGTCATGTTCGCCCGGCAAATTGCCGATCTGGACCGGCTTAGCGATGGCCGGGCCCTGATCGGGTTAGGCATCGGCTGGAATGCGCCCGAGTTCGCCCGGCTGGGGATGACCCTGCCGCCGGTGCCGGAGCGGCAGCGGGCGCTGGAGGAATATGTCCAGATCGTGGACGGCGTCTATGGCGATGAGCCGTTTACGTTCGAGGGCGATACGTTCTCCACCACGGACGCGCTTATCTACCCGCGTCCGGTTCAGCAGCCACGGCCACCGATCGTCATCGCCGGCGCAGGCAAAAAGGTGACCCTGCGCCAGGTCGCCCGCTTCGCCGATGCGTGCAATTTCGGCGGCAGCTCGAATACCGGCGCGGTCCGCGGCGCCGAAGGAGTCGCGCGGCGATTTGAGGTGCTGAAACGACATTGCGACGAGATCGGTCGCCCCTACCACGAGATCCTGCGCACGCACTTCACCTCGTGGCTCTTCATGGCAGAGTCCGAACGCGACGTGCAAGCCAAACGGGAGAAGTACTTTCCCGATGGGTTGACCGAGGAACAGGAACACACCCGCATCTTCGGCACCCCCGATCAGATCGTTGCCTACTGCGCGGAACTGGTCGATGCCGGCGTGCAGTACTTCGTCATGCAGACCCAGGACGCCGGCGACACCGAATCGATCGCGCTCCTCGGTCGCGAAGTCGCGCCTCGCGTGCGGGCATTGCGCTGAGAGCCGCTCGGCAACGAGTGCATCGGACCGTTCCCGCGCCGGCGCAACCCGCTCGCGCCTGCTCTCCGTTTCCTATTTGGGGGCCAGATCGATCTCGAAGAGGGTCGGCCAGAATTTGCCCGTGACGAAGACGGTTCCGGTCTCCGGATTCCAGGCGATACCGTTGAGCACGTCGACATTGGGGTTGGTGGCCGTCACTTCGGCATCGAGCGCCGAGAGGTCGAGCCAGTCGATCACCTCGCCAGTCTGGGGATCGATGCGGGCAATCAGATTGGTGCGCCAGACATTGGCCCAGATCACGCCGTCGATGTATTCGAGCTCGTTGAGGTCGGCGATGGGCTGATCGCCATCGACGACCGAGATCGTGCGCGTCACCTCGAAGGTCGCCGGATCGCGATAGACGATCTTGTCGGAGCCATTGCTCATGATGAGCGAGGTCCCGTCGGTCGTCAGTCCCCAGCCCTGGCCCTCGTAGGTGAATGTCCCCGTCTGCTCGAAGGTGTCGCGGTCGTACACATGAGCGATCTGCGACTGCCAGGTGAGCTGATAGATCGTGTCGCCGAGAACCACGATGCCTTCGCCGAATTCGGAGGTATCGCTCAACGTGTGCGATTCGAGCACCGTTCCGGACGCCAAATCCACCAGCCGAAGTTGCGATTGCTGCTCGAGCCCGGTGCCCTCATAGAGCTGGCCGTCGATGTAGACCAGTCCTTCGGTAAACGCGGTGACATCGTGCGGATAGCGCGCGACGACCGTGAAATCGCCCATTGGCGCTACCGGCGTCAACCCCGGCCGTTGCGCGCCGGCCCCAGCGAGGCCGGCGACGCAGATCAGACACAGGACGAGCGCGAATACTCCGCGAATAGGAACCACGATCGTTGCTTATTCGGTCGCGCCGATGGGCGAGCCGTTGAGATCGACCGGTGTGCGCTGCTCTTCGATGGCACCGTCGAGTGAAATCGGCGCGTCGGGGGTTCCGCCCGGGCGCGGCCCGAGGATCGCGGTGACCTCGGCGGCGTCCAGCGTTTCCTTTTCGAGCAGCGCTTCGACGAGCAGCTCCAGCTTGTCCCGATTGTTGGTGACCATGCTGCTTGCGCGCCCGAGCGCTTGCTCGACGATATCCCGCACCGCCATGTCGAGCCGGGTCGCGGTGGCGTCCGAGAAGGCTTTCTCCTGCACGATCTCACGACCGAGGAAGACGTGCTCCTCACCGGTACCGAGATAAACCGGGCCGACTTCGTCGCTCATACCCCAGAGACCGACCATGCGGCGCGCCAGCGCGGTCGCCTGCTTGAGATCGCTCTCGGCGCCGGTCGTGATCTCATCGAAGGTCACTACCTCAGCAGCCCGGCCCCCCAGCGCGGTATCGAGCCGGCCCAGAAGATACGTCTTGGAAACGTTGTAGCGGTCCTCTTCCGGCGACTGGATGGCGACACCAAGCGCGCGGCCGCGCGGCACGATGCTGACCTTGCGCAACGGATCGGTGCCCGGCGTCAGATGCGCCACCAGGGCATGCCCGCCTTCGTGGTAGGCGACGACCTTGCGCTCCTCCTCGTTCATGATGCCGGCGCGGACCGTGCCGAGCAGCACCTTGTCCAGCGCGTCTTCGAAATCACTGCTGTCGATCAGCTTCTTGTTACGGCGGGCGGCGGTCAGCGCTGCCTCGTTGACCAGATTCGAGAGATCGGCGCCGGAGAAGCCAGTCGTTCCCCGTGCCAGGCTGGAGATATCGACATCGGCCGCCAGCGGAATACCGCGGCTGTGGATCTTGAGAATCGATTCGCGACCGGAGCGGTCGGGCAATCCGATGGTGACCTGCCGGTCGAAACGGCCCGGGCGCAACAGGGCCGGGTCGAGCACATCGGGACGGTTGGTGGCCGCCATGATGATGACTTCCTGATTGGTGTCGAACCCGTCCATCTCGACGAGCAGCTGGTTGAGCGTCTGCTCGCGCTCATCGTTAGAGCCGCCCAAACCGGCAAAGCGCTGGCGGCCGACCGCATCGAGCTCGTCGATGAAGATAATGGCTGGCGAGTTCGCCTTGGCCTTCTCGAAGAGATCGCGCACGCGGCTGGCGCCCACACCGACGAACATTTCGACGAATTCCGAGGCGGAGATGCTGAAGAATGGCACCCCGGCTTCGCCAGCCACCGCGCGGGCCATCAGTGTCTTACCGGTCCCTGGAGGACCGACCAGCAGCACGCCACGCGGCAAGCGCGCGCCCAGCTGATGATATTTGGCGGGATTGCGCAGGAAGTCGACCACCTCGGTCAGCTCGCGCTTGGCTTCTTCTTCGCCGGCCACATCGGCAAACGTCACCTGCGGCCGTTCGGGGTCGTGTTGTCGTGCGCGGCTGCGGCCGAAGCCGAAGACGTTTTGCTGGCCGCGCGTCATCTGGCGGCCCATGAAGAGGATGAGCCCCAGGAAGAGCAGGATCGGCAGGAAGCTGACCAGCAGTCCGGTCCAGAGCGAGCTCGATGGCTGTTCGCCATTGACCACCACATCCTGGGCGGCAAGCTGATCCATGAGCTGCTGATTGTTGGTCTGCACGACCGGCGGGATGGTGGCCTTGAGTTGATCGGTTTCGACCGTGCCGGATCCACCGGCGGTCTCGATGACCGCATCGGTCTCGTTCCAATTGACGCTCTTTTCGAGGTCGACCTGGATGGAGGTATCCGTGATGGTCGCTTCTTTGACATTGCCGGCGTCGATCTGGGCAGTCACCACCGAATACGGCACCGAGGTGATGCTGGAATCGTCGCGGGGCACGAAGTTCTGGTAGAGATACCAGCCGATCAGCGCCAGAATGAGGACGCCGATCAGCCAGCTTGGCACGCGCGGGCGCGACTGGCCGGGCTCACCGTTTGGGCCCTCTTTGTCGCCATTGCGGTTCCAGACCCGGTCGATCCAGCTTTTCTGGTCCTTACCGTTTTTTCCTGAGTTGTCTTGCATCGAGTGAATCCATTGTGAAGGCGAACGGGGGATCATCGAAGCGAGGTGCGGCGGGCGCAAATCGCGCCTTCCCGGAGTGCACGTACCTCGCGACGTCGAACGACAGAGCCGATCGACGCGTTCGTTCCGCGATGCCGGCTTCGATTCAAGGAAGACGTCATCTATCAGAACCGCAAGTATATACGGCTGTGACCGCTTCACCTAGCCCGCGTGGACGGCTTCAGCCTTCGGTCAGTCGCCACAAGCCCGGCACCGCCCACGGATCGTCCTCCCCGTGCGCGAATCCGACCCATTCGACCTTGCCGGACGCCCGCATCGCCGCCGGTATGACCTGCCCGTGGATCACCATTTTGGCGTGGTTGGGCGCTTCTCCCCATTCCGCCAGCGCCTGCTGGTAGGCCAGCTCGGTTTGCGGGTCGAGGTGCATCACCTCGATGAACTGGGTGGTGGTGAACTCGTCCGCCTCGACCCGTTCCAGCAGCGAGCGGATATAAGGGGTGAGGAAGACGATCAGCTCGTCGACCTTGTCATTCGAAATCTGCCGGCGCTCGCGCATCAACTCATGTCCTCGATCGACGAATAGCATACGGGCCGTAGAATCCGCAGCGGAGGTGACAGCATGACATTCGAACGCGGTTCTTCCGCTTTGCCGGCCACCGCTGAAGTGGTCATCATCGGCGCGGGCGTCAACGGACTCTCGACCGCCTACCAGCTTACCCGCAAGGGAATCCGCCCGGTGGTGCTGGAACGCAGCCATATCGGCGCGGGCGCCACCGGCAAATCCGGCGCGCTGGTGCGGGCGCATTACACCAACGCGCAAGAGACCCAGCTCGCCCTGGCGAGCATGCGCATCTTCCGCGGTTGGGCCGAGCAGGTCGGCGCCGGCGATCCGGGATTGGAACCGGTCGGGTTTCTCCGATTGGTGGCTCCGGGCGATGAAGCGGCGCTTCGCGCGAACGTGGCGATGCAGCGCGAGCTCGGCAGCGACACGATGCTGGTCACGCCGGACGAGATCGCCTTCATCGAGCCGTTCATCCGCACCGACGACATCACCATCGCCGCCTACGAACCCAATTCCGGTTTTGCCGATTCGAATGCCACCGCGTTCGGGTTCGCCCAGGCGGCGGTCAAGCGCGGCGCGACGATCCATACCGGGGTCGAGGCGACCCGGATCGTGACCGACAAGGGCATGGTGACCGGTGTCGAAACGTCGTCCGGCATCGTCTCCACGCCGAACGTGCTGATCGCGGCCGGCGCATACGCCAATCTGCTGTTCCGACCCCTCGGGATCGATCTGGGGCTGTTTCCACGGCGCTCGCGCGTCGTCCTCTTCCGGCATCCCTACGACTTGCCCACCACTCGCCGGCATCGCGTGGTGATCGATTCGGTGAACCGCGCCTGGATTGCGCCGGTAACCCCGAACACGACCTTGATCGGCGTCACGATCGGCGACCGGGATGGCGCGGATCCCTCCGAATTCGAGGAATCGGTGGAGCAGTGGTATATCGATGCTGCGCGCGAGACCCTGGCGCGGCGGTTCCCGGCTTTCGCCAACTCCACCATGCGCGGCGGCTGGACCGGGGTCTATATGCAGAGTCCGGACGGCCACCCGATCATCGACAAGCTCGACCAGTATGACGGCTTGTATGTCATGACCGGCGACAGCGGCACGTCGTTCAAAACGTCTCCGGCCATCGGACAAATTTTGGCCGAATGGATCGCCGACGGCGAACCACAGCTCATGGACATGACGCCGTTCCGGGCCTCACGTTTCGCCGAAGGCAAACCCTGGGTGGACGAACTCCAGTACGGCGAAACCCCCGAGGAATCGATCGTCCGGTAGCCCCCGTCGACCCGACCGTAGCGAAGCGGAGTGGAGGGACCTCTCTGGCGCACCCGGAAACCAACGGCGTCGCAGAAGAACAAGAGGTCTCTCTGCTTCGCTTGGCATGACGGGATTAGTCCCGATCCCCTCGCCGGAGCGCCGCATAGCTCTCGTATCGCTCCGGGGCAACGTTGCCCTCTGCGACCGCTTCGAGCACCGCGCAACCTGGCTCGGTCAGATGCTTGCAGTCGGGATAGAAACAGCGGCCCAGGTAAGGTTGAAGCTCGCGAAAGCAGCGGTCGAGCAGCTCGGGCGGCACACCGTGCATTGCCAGCGAGCGAATCCCCGGGGTGTCGGCCACGAACGTCGTTTCATCCAGCCGGATCAGCTCCGCGGACGTGGTCGTATGCCGCCCTTTGCCGGTTGCCGATGAGATCGCCCCCACTTCGCGCACCCGCTCGGCGCCCAGAGCATTCAGGATGCTCGATTTGCCGACGCCGGATGGACCGGTCAGCACCGTTGTCTTTCCCTGCAGCGCGTCTCGCAGCGCGGGGATGCCTTCGCCGGATTTGGTGCTGAAGTAGAAGACCGGGTAGATCGCCTCGTAGTCGCCAAAGATCGAGCGTGACAGGCGGGTGCCATCCGGCAGTATCTCGTCCAGATCGAGCTTGTTCACCCCCACCATCGCCGGCAGCTCGCGGTCCTCGGCAAGCGCCAGAAACCGGTCGAGCATGCGGCGGTGCGGCTCGGGATGGCGAACCGCGAAGACAAAGAGCGCCTGATCGAGATTCGCCAGCAGGATCTGCTGGTTGACAGCCGAGCCACGTTGCGGGCGCACGAGCACCGTACGCCGCTCGGCCACGTGCTCGATCCGCGCTTCCCCGTCGCCCGCATCGGAAATGCGCACGCGATCGCCGACCACGACTGGATCCGAAAGCTGCCGGCCGCGTTTCAGCGTACCCTTCGGCGTCGCCAGCCAGATCGTGTCCGAGCCGGGCACTTCGACGGTGAACCATTTGCCGTGCGCACGCACGACGATCCCGTCCATGAGGGTATCGTTCGGCTCGCTCGGTTCCGTCATGTGCGATCGCGCTCCCCTGCCCATTGGAGCAGGTCCACTTTTCTCAGTAACGGGAGGAGTGTACGATTCATAAGATGCTAGAATCCTGTAACTTCACGACCGCCAGATTCGGAGCGATGCGACGCCGCTGGCGGTTGTGCCGGGGTATCTGATGGAATACGTTCTGCTCCTTGCACGAATCTCTCTGGCCGTCGTTTTTCTGATTGCCGGAATTGGAAAGCTACTCGATCTCAAAGGGTCGAAGAGCGCGATGCTTGGATTCGGCTTACCCGAATCGCTGGCGGCGCCGGCCTCGATCGCGCTGCCGATTGCCGAGCTGATCACCGCGGTACTTCTCATTCCCAAAAGCACCGCCTGGTGGGGAGCGATTCTCGCGTTCCTGCTGCTGGCGGCCTTCGTGGGCGGAATCGCCTACAACATGTCGAAAGGGCGCGCGCCGGATTGCCATTGTTTCGGGCAGATTCATTCCGAGCCGGCCGGCACACGTACTCTCATTCGCAACGGTCTGCTGGGCGCGGTTGCACTGTTCATTATTCTCTTCGGCACGGATCGTTGGTCGTTTTCGCACGGTAATGCAGGCATGAGTCTGCTGGGATGGATGGGCGATTTGAGCACCTGGGAAATCATCGCGACGCTTCTCTTCATCGTTCTCATTGTGGCGGTCGCCGCCATCGGCTATATCCTCGTCCATCTGCTCGGGCAGAATGGCCGGGTGCTGCTCCGGCTGGATGCAGTCGAAGCCGCGCAGGAAAACGGCGCGTTGGGATTGGCGGCCGCTCCAGCGGCGGCTCCCGCCGCTCCGGCGCCGGGTCTGCCGGTCGGTACGCCAGCGCCGTCCTTCAAGCTGGAAGGGCTGCATGGTGAGATCCTGACGCTGGATGCGGTCCGCTCGAACGGCTTGCCGACGATGTTGCTGTTCACCGATCCGACCTGCGGCCCGTGCAATGCGCTGCTTCCGGACGTCGGCAAATGGCAGCGGGAGAACGCCGGTAAGTTGAATATCGCGGTAATCACCTCCGGCACCGCGGATGCGAACAAGGCCAAGGCAAACGAGCACGGCCTCTCCAATGTGTTGTTGCAGGAAAATCGCTCGGTTTCGACCGAATACAAGGCGCATGGCACGCCATCGGCCGTCTTGATCGATCGCAATGGCAAGATCGCCAGTCCGGTGGCCGGCGGGGGCGAATCGATCCGCCAGCTACTGAACAGCACGGCCGGCCTGGCCGCTGCTCGTCCGGCGGCGCCAGCGGCTCCGGCGCCTGCTCCCGCGGCCGCAGCGGCGGCGGCCGCCGCTCCAGCGGCCGCCGCGGCCAATGGCGGCGCGGCCAAACCGAATCCGGCGCCCGCGCCGCAACGCCCGAATCTGGTCGGTCAGGATGCACCGGCCATGGAGCTTCCCGACCTCGAAGGCAAGACCGTCAAGCTCGCGGATTACAAGGGCAAGCAGGCGCTGCTCGTCTTCTGGAATCCGGGGTGCGGTTTCTGCAAGAAGATGACCGACGATCTCAAAGCCTGGGAAAACGACAAGCCTGCCGGCGCCCCCGAGCTGATTCTGGTTTCCACCGGCACCGTCGACTCGAATAAGGCAATGGGCCTCTCGTCGACCACGCTGATCGACGAAGGATTCGCAACCGGCCGCAAGTTCGGCGCGACCGGAACGCCGTCGGCCATCTTGATCGATCCAACGGGCAAGATTGCCTCCGAAGTCGCGGTCGGTGGCCCGAATGTGATCGCCCTTGCGTCTGGCAAGAAGCCGGCGCCGCAAGCTGCCGCGGCGCCAGCCGCCCCGCCGACGAAGAAAGGTGACAAGGCTCCCGAGGTCAAGCTCAAGGACCTCGATGGCAAGGAGTTCGATCTCCAGCGCCATTCGAAGGACACGATGCTGGTCTTCTGGAATCCTGGTTGCGGTTTCTGCAAGCGGATGACCACCGAGCTGAGCGACTGGATCAAGCAAAAGCCGAAGGGCTCGCCCGAGATCGTGCTGATCAGCACGGGCACCGTCGAAGCGAACAAGGCCATGGATATTCCAGCTCGGACACTACTGGACGAAGGGTTCTCGACCGGCCGCAAGTTCGGCGCGGGCGGCACGCCTTCCGCCGTGCTCGTCGATGGCAAGGGAAAGATCGCGTCGGACGTCGCCGTGGGCGCGCCGGCCGTCATGGCACTAGCCGGGCAACCCGTCTCGGTCTGATTTCTAATCCGATTCGTTCGGCTCCGGGCCGGCTTCTTCGGGAGCCGGCCCGTTGCGTTTCCGTTCCCGCTCGCGAGCGCGCGAATCGTCCCGCGCGGGACGAGGCAGCGACGGTCGAGCGACGGACACCCGGCGGATCACCGGACCGGCGGCTCGCTCCAGCTGGCGCTGATCGAGTTGCGCGCGGGCCTGCTCGAATTCCCGCCGGGTGGCATCGAGCCGCTCCTGCGCGCGGGTGAGCTTGTCCAACGCGCGCCGGTAGCGCGCTTCGGCCCGTTGCAGCTCGCCTTCTGCCTGGGTTTCGGCTTCGATCAACGCCAGCTCAGCCACGCGTGATTCGCGAAGCGCATCGTCTCCCGCTGTGGAGTCGCCGGGCATGCCATTTCCTGTCGTAAATCCAGATCGATCGCAATGCTGAATTATCATACAGGTGGATTCCTAAACGTTCCCAACCGATGGGCGGCGGAAGGGACTATGTTGTAACCCAGGGCACGAATAATGTCGCATCGTGCAGAACCCGGCGCCATCGTGGCCGTGTTCGACATTGGTTCGAATTCGGTGAAGATGTCGGTTGGACGCTGCGGTGACGATGGATCGTCTCGCGAATTCGCCTGGCGCGCGGCAACCACCCGCCTTTCGTCAGGTGTCGACCGCACCGGCCGGCTGGCTGACGAACGGATGGACGCCACCATCGAAGCACTCGAAGAGATGAGTTTGCAAGCCCGCGCGCTTGGCGCGCAGCGGCTCATTGCGGTAGCGACCGAAGCGACGCGCATTGCCAGCAACGGCCAGGAGTTTCTGGACCGCGTGCACGAAGCGACTGGTATCACGGTCGATACCATCCCCGGCGACCGAGAGGTCGAGCTCACCTTCCTCGGTCTCTCACGCAGAATCGACCGCAACGGCGCCATGGTCGTGGCCGATATCGGTGGCGGCAGCACCGAGCTGATCGTCGCCATCGACGGAGTCATGATCTCGGGCAAGTCCTGGCCCATTGGCTCGGGACGCATCACCGATGAATTCGAACCAGCCGATCCGCCGAGCGCGGCTTCACTCAGGCAAATGCGCGATTCGACTTGCGAACGCCTCAGAGTGGCCGACTTGCCCAACCGGTCGGCACGGCTCGTCATCGTCGGCGGCACCGGCGAATTTCTTGGCCGCTTGCTCCCGCACGACTTTCCGGTACCAGTTTCTTCGGTGGAAACTGCGCTGCGTTCGACGTCGGACTTGACCACTGCCCAGTTGTCGCGCAAGATCGACATCAACGTCGAACGCGCTCGTGTCCTGCCGGCCGGTATTGCAGTTGCTTTGGCCATTGCCGATATCTGCTCTCCGCACATGGTCATTGGTGCGCCCAGTGGAATCCGGGCCGGACTCCTGCAGCTCGCATGTGCCGGCGAGGTCTAGATGACCGTCGAAAGCTATCGATCTGCGATGCGCTCGCTCATCGGCGAGCGGTGGGAAGATGTTTGGAACGCGGTACCGCGCGCTGTCGAGGGTGCGGATATCGAAGGCGTGCACGACGTGCGCGTGGCGTCGCGGCGGCTGCGCGCCGCAATGGATGTTGCCGCTCCCGCTTTCCCGGCGTCCTGGTATAAACCGCTCCACGATGCCGCCAAAGAAATCACCGCCGAGCTCGGCGCCGTACGCGACCGCGATGTCATGATCGAATATCTGACCGGCGCTCGCGACGCTGCGCCGCCAAACGAGCGGCCGGGCATCGACCGCCTGATCGATCGGGTCGAACGAGAGCGCGTGGTCGCTCGCAAAGTGATGGAAACCTACCTGCAGACACTCGCCGAGGAACGGCTGCGCGACGAAACCCGGCGGCGTTTCCCGAACCCGCAGCCGGCGGCCAAGGCCCGATGAGCAAAGCCTGGCCGGTCGACAACCTCGATCCCGATGCGCCGCTCGATGTCAATGCGCGCCGCATTCTGCGGGTGCGCATCGGCGAGTACTACTCCTACGAACCGATCGTCTCCAACCCACTGGCGACCACCGATCTGCACAATCTGCGCATCGCCGCAAAACGGCTCCGCTATACGCTCGAGCTGTTTGCCGGCGTCTTCCGCGACGACGGCAAGCGCCAGATCGACCGGGTCAAAGCGATTCAAGAAACGCTCGGAAACCTGCATGACCTCGATGTCCGCATTGCGCTGATTTCGGACGAGCTGGTCGAGCTGACGCGGGACAAGGTGGCTCAGCTCGATCGCGCATTGGCGACCTCGCATCCTTCCAGCTATCCCTCGCTCACAACCGCCATCTTGCGCCCGCCGCCGGACGCGCCCGAACGCGGGCTCTATGGGTTGCTCGCGCGCCAGCATGCCGACCGGCAGGCAGCCTATCGTCAATTCAAAGCGCTCTGGGATCAGTACGCGTTGGAAGGCATGCGCGACGATCTCGCGCGGCTCTCCGCCACCCGCATCGTGCTCATGTAGTCGACATTCGCCGCCATCTGGGAGATATCGATGCCTGCACCAACCACGCAGCGTGTGATCGACGCGGTCGACGACCTTGCTCCAGACGCCGTCGCTCTGCTGCAGGAGCTGGTGCGCACACCCAGCCTGACCGGGGACGAAGCAGCGGTCCAAGAGATCGTGGCCCGCTCCATGCGTGATGCCGGACTCGACGTCGATGTCTGGGAGCCGGATCCCGTCGAGCTCGCGCCGTACGCGGAGCACGTGGGCGAGTTCGAGACGATGGCGGGGCGTCCCAACGTCGTCGGCAAATGGCCCGGGTCGGGAGGGGGCAAATCGCTCATCCTGAACGGGCATATCGACACGGTCGAGCCAGGTGTACGCGACCAATGGGAGGTCGATCCCTTTTCCGGCGAGCTGCGTGACGGCCGCGTCATCGGCCGCGGCTCGCTCGATATGAAGGCTGGCGTGGTCGCCAACATCATCGCCGCGCTGGCGCTGCGCAACGCCGGCTGGGAACCGAAAGGCGATTTGATCGTCGAAAGCGTCATCTCGGAAGAAGACGGCGGAGCGGGCGCGCTGGCGACGATTCTGCGCGGCTACACCGCCGACGCGTGCATCATCACCGAGCCGACTGCACTCGATCTGGTCATTGCTCAAGGCGGGTCGCTCGTCTTCCGTATCCATGTCGCCGGCAAATCGGCCCACGGCGCCGCCCGCAATGAAGGAGAAAGCGCATTCGAGCATTTCCTGCCGATCTTCGCAGCGCTGATCGATCTCGAAGCCGAGCGTAACCGCACCCTCGATCATCCCCTCTACGCCGGGATCGCGAACAAGATTCCTATCAATATCGGCGTGATCCGGTCTGGCGCCTGGCCATCTTCGGTGCCCGATTGGTTGATCGCCGAGGGCCGCGCTGGTCTGGTTCCCGGTGAAACGCTCGAGGGCTTCAAAACCGAGTTCGTAGCCGCGGTCATGAAGGCCGCGGATACGGACCCGTGGCTGGCCGCGCATCCGCCGCGGGTCGAATGGTTCAGCGGTCAGTTCGCGCCGTCCGAGATCGCCGCCACCCACGAGCTGGTTGCCGAGATGAGCGCCGCTCACCAAGCCGTGACCGGCAAGACGCCCGCGATCAGAGGCGTGACCTACGGCGCCGATATGCGGCACTATGTCAATATCGCCGGCATTCCCTGCCTGATGTACGGCGCCGACCATGTCGAGGGCGCGCACGCGCCCAACGAGTCAGTTGGAGTGGATGAGATGCTCACCTGTGCTAAAACCATCGCATTGGCAGCGCTCGGATGGAGCTCCTGATGGCAAACGATGCAACCGTCTTTATCACCGGTGGGACAGGTTTCGTTGGGACCGCTATCCAGAAAGCCCTGAAGGGCCGGCCCCTGAAGCTGCTGGTGCGCAAAGGCGAGAGCGGCCCGCGCAATCCAGACGCCACCTACGTTGCTGGCGATGTCACCGACGCAACGTCGCTGGCCGGAACGATGGATGGCTGCTCGGTGGTCATTCATCTTGTCGCCATCATCGAGGAACAGGGCGACGCGACCTTCGATCGGGTCATTCGCCAGGGAACCGAGCATGTGGTCGCCGAGGCCAAGCGCGCGGGAATCGATCACTTCATCCTGATGAGCGCGTTGGGTGTGCGCGACGACCCGCGCTATCCCTACTTCCATGCCAAGCATCGTGCCGAGGACGCAGTAAAACAGAGCGGGCTGCCCTGGACCGTCTTCCGCCCATCGATCATCTTCGGACCGGGAGATGGCTTCATCAATCAGCTCGCGGACCTGGTGCGGTCGGCGCCGGCGGTGCCGATTGCCGGGGATGGACAAGCGCTTTTCCAGCCGGTGAGCGTCACGGAGGTCGCCAAATCGTTCGCTTGGGCGGTCGATCATCCGGAATCCATCGGCCAGACGTATGAGCTCGGCGGTCCGGATATCCTCACCTACGACGAGATCGTCGCATTGATCCAGAAGCAATTGGGAACCGCCAAACGAACGGTCCATATTCCGACCGGGCTGGTTCGCGGGGTCGTCACCGTCTCATCCCCACTGCCGAAAAAACTGCGTCCGCCGGTAACGAAGGACCAGCTCAGGATGCTCGAAATCGACAACTGCACCGCCCACTCCGCCACGCCCGATCTCGTCGGGCGCCCTCTGCTCCGTCTCCAGAACGGCATCGACTACCTGACGCGCTGAGTCCGGAGCCCTGAGCCCCGGGACGATCGTAGCGGAGGGCGTCTCTGCCCTCTCGTGTCCAGAGTCAAGAGTCAAGGGTCCAGAGCTGACTGCTGACTGCAACTAAGCGTCTCAGAGCTCGGGCCTCAGGACCCGAGATAGCCCGTTGCCCCGACCCAATAGCTAACCTATGATGCCGTGTAATTTGGTTTCAACGGGAAGAGGTGACGAGCAATCGTGTCGGTCTACCAGGAACTTGGGGTAACCCCGGTCATCAATGCCGCGGCCACCCTTACACGCCTTGGCGGCAGCCGTATGGCGCCCGAGGTGCTCGCCGCGATGAACGAGGCGGCCGCGGCGTTCGTGCATATCGACGAGCTGCAAGCGAAAGCGGGAGAGGTCATCGCCGGAATCACCGGCGCCGAAGCGGGCTATGTGACCACCGGCGCGGCCGCAGCGCTCACCCTCGGCACCGCCGCCTGCCTGGCGGGTATGGATGTGTCGAAAATGGACCGCCTGCCCGACACCACCGGGATGAAGAACCAGGTGGTGGTGCAAAAGGGGCATCGCAACGCCTACGACCATGCCGTCCGCGCGGCTGGAATCACCTTCGTCGAGGTCGGCACCATGGGGTATCCCGGCGCAGGGGGCACCTTCGCGTGGCAGATCGAGGAAGCGATCACCGACCAAACGGTCGCCGTCTTCTGCCCGATTCTCGATACCCCCGGCACGCTGCCGCTGAAGGACGTCGCCGAGATCGCGCATGCTAAAGGCGTGCCGGTGATCGTCGACGCAGCCGCCGAATTGCCGCCCCGATCGAATCTTCAGCGCTTCATCGCCGAAGGGGCCGATCTGGTCGCTTTCTCAGGCGGCAAGGCGATCGGCGGCCCGCAATCCAGCGGGGTGCTGGCCGGCCGGCGCGACTTGATCGATTCGGTCGCGTTGCAGAACCAGGACATGGATGTCCGCGCCGAAACCTGGTCGAAACGGCATTACATCGACGAGGGCCGGGTACGCGGCGTGCCGACGCAAGGTTTCGGCCGCGCGCTCAAAGTGGGGCGCGAAGAAATCGCCGGGCTCATTACCGCGCTCAAGATCTTCGCAGCGGGGAAGGATGAGGACGATTGGGCTCGCTGGGATGCGGTGCTCGATATTGTCCATGAATCGCTCGATGGCATCCCGGGCGTGACCGTGCATCGCACAAGCGCCCCGCCCGCGCGCTATCCGGCGATCTGGGCCGAGATCGACGAGTCGATCACCGGCATCGGCAGCTACGCGCTGATCAATGAGCTGCTGACCGGAGACACCCCGATCGCGGCGGCCGAATCGCTGGCGGATAAAAACCAGGTCGGCGTGCTGCCCCATGGACTGACCAGGGAGGAAGCCGCCATCGTCGGCCGGCGCATTCGCGAGCTCACGACTCGGAAAGGTTGAGGAGAGATTCGATGTTGATTCGGCCACCCCAAGGCAAGAAGGTCCTTTGGCAGGAAATGCTCCGCCACGAGCTGTTGTCGGCGTTGGAGGATCGTCCCGTCGTCATCGTTCCGGTCGGTTCGGTCGAGCAGCACGGCCCGCACTGCCCGCAGGACGTCGATATCTCGATCCCCTATCACCTGGCAATCCGCGCCGCCGAAGCGATCGACGATTTCCCGGTCATCGTAGCGCCGCCGGTGACGTATGGCTTCACCCACTACAACATGGGCGAGGTCGGTACGATCACCCTCGGTCTCGAAGTGTTCATCGCGGTGCTTTGCGATGTCTCGCGCAGCATTTGGGCCAACGGCTTCCATCGCATCATTCTGCTCAACGGACACGGCGGCAACCAGGCGCCCACCTGGGTCGCCTCGGTCAAGCTCGCCGAGGAAGATGTCTGGGCGATTGCGCTCACCTATTGGAATATGGCGATGGATGAGCTCAAGGCGATGAGCGACGCAGACGACAGCATCGGCCACGGCGGAGAGTGGGAAACCAGCCTGCAAATGTATCTGCGGCCCGATCTGGTCGATGCCTCGCTGATGCAAAAGGACGAATCTCGCCGTCATTTCAGTCCCGAGGTGCAGAAATACGCGATCTTCCCGGAGCGCCGCCGAGAAATGGCCTATGGGGTGGAGGGCGATCCCTTCGTCGCGTCGGCCGAGAAGGGAGGCGCCTTGTTCAATGTCTTCCTCGATCGGTTGGTGATGCTCTGCCGCGACTATCACGACGCCGAGCCGCCTCGGTACAAGGAATTCGGCTCGCACTGCTCATAACGAGAACTGGAGTTCGGAGAAGGAGCAGCAGCAGGACCTCCGCGTCCTGCTGCTGCTCCCGCTGACTGCTGACTGCCGACTGCTCCACGAAGTCTCCGCCCGAATCTACGTAGGTCCAAATACGTCAAATTGACGATGCGGTCCGACAGAGCGGACCGCATCATATGCGTGTGGCAAGTAAGACGAGCCACGAACCGCTCGAGCGATATGCGATAAGCGATACCAGCGAATATGAGGAGCAAATAAGGTGCAAATTGGACCCGGCATCGAAATCTCGATGCGAAGCAACATGATGGAATCACAGCGTGTCGTGTCGAATCGTATGTTGCGGTCTGCCGCCGCAACCCGCCGCGCAAAGCCGGGACTCGTTTCCTCGCTTCGCGCCTGGACCGGATCGACCCTCCACCACGTCGGCGCCAGCCTCGCCGGCCGCGAGCGTCATCCGGCGATCGGGAACTGCTCCACGGTGACCTGTGCCGGCTGATACCCGATCGCATCCAACTGTCCCGAAGATCGAGCTCGCGCTCCTTTCTGCCAGCGTTCTCGAAGCCCTGAACGCGGGCTCGATCGATCGGGCCAGCGCCGAGTTCGGCCGCCCGCTCCCCTCATCGTTTCTCGACCATGAAAGCCTCTGGGGCTACCGGATTGCGCAGGTTCGCGAGGATCCGGGAGTCCTGCGCTGGCTCGTGCGTGCTGTCATCGACGCGGAAAGCCAGGATATCGTCGGCCACGCCGGATTCCACGGACCGCCCGACCAGACCGGCATGGTCGAGATCGGCTACACCATCGAGCCAGCATTCCGCCGCCGCGGATACGCCCGCGCCACGGTCGCCGCCCTCATCGAGTACGCCTCGAACGAACCGGCCGTCACACGGGTTCGCGCGTCGGTCAGCCCCGACAATGTCGCCTCCCTTGCCACAATTCGTCCCTTCGGGTTCGTCCATGCCGGCGAGCAGATGGACGAGATCGACGGTCTCGAGCTGATCTTCGAACGATCGGTCGCCGAGTAGCCGACGCGATTCGATGCCCCCAACCGGCAGACCGAGTCGAAACGGCATCAGTCCGGATCGGCCCTACTCCCCCTGGCGCGGATCGAGCGCGTCCCGCAAACCGTCACCCACAAACGTAAACGCAAGCGTGATCAGTGCGATCGCCAGGGCCGGACCCAGGAGCATCCACAGCTGCGCTTGCCAGAATTTCGAACCCTCGAGAATCATCTGCCCCCAGCTGGTGGGGAACGGCGTATTGGGATCGACGCTCGGGCGAAGTCCGACCCCAAGGTAACTCAGGACCGCTTCCGCGATGATGGCGCTTGGGATGATGAACGCCGCTGCCACGATGATCGCGCTCAACGTGTTCGGAAAGATATGCTTGCTCACGATGCGAGTGTGCGAAGCGCCCGATGCGCGGGCCGATTCGACGAACTCTTTTTCTGTCAGTGAGAGGGCGGTGCCGCGCACCAGCCGGGCAACGCCCGTCCAATTGACGATCGAGAGACTCAGGAAGAGCAAGACCAAACCATTCAACAGCTGCCCGAACATGGTCGAACCGAACGAGATCTGCATGATGATCGCGAGTAGCAGCGCCGGAAACGCGTAGACCACGTCGGTGATCCGCATCATCAGGTTGTCGACGCGGCCGCCCATATACCCCGCGGCCAATCCAAATGGCACCCCGATCAGCAGAATGACCAGCATCGGGATCAATCCGACGATCAACGAAACGCGAGTTCCATAGACCAACCGGCTCCAGACATCGCGGCCGATGCTGTCGGTGCCAAGTGGGTACGCCCAATCGCCGGTTTTGAGCGGGTTGGGGTCCTCGATCCACGCTGCTTGCCGCAATGTTCCCGCGGTTGCAACATCGGACTTGACTGGATTCTGAGTGGCGAGCGCCGGCGCGAAAATTGCCACGAAGATCAGGAAGATCAGATAGCCTAACCCAACGAGAGCGATCTTGTTCTTACGAAAACGGCGCCAGGCATCCGACCAGAGGCTGCGTGGCTTGGTCCGCATCGTGAGGTCGCCCAGCGAAGCGAGTGTCGGGGTCTCCTCGATTTGCCCGGCGAGCGGCGGTGATTCGAGCACCAGATCGGCAATTGGCTCGCGGGCAGTCATCGGGATGTCCTGATTCGCGGGTCCAGGAACCCATAGCTAATATCGACCAGCAGATTGGCGAGCGCGATCAGCATCGCATAAAAAATGGTGATGCCGACCAGAGCCGAATAGTCTCGCTTCCCGATCGAGGTGACGAACGTGCTGCCCAGGCCAGGCGCTCCGAAAATCGTTTCGATGATGATCGATCCGGTAATCAAATCGGCGGCGGCAGGCCCCAGGATCGTGACAACCGGCAGCAGCGCATTGCGCAAGATATGGCGGGTCGTGACTGCCGGCGCGCCGAGTCCCTTGGCGCGCGCGGTGCGAATGTAGTCGTTTCCCTTGACCTCGAGCACGCTGGCGCGCGTCAGGCGAGTGACATAGGCCGTTGTTCCCAAGCCAAGCACGATACCTGGCAGGATGAAGGCCGTACTGAATAACCCATGCCACTCATCTGGACTCCGTATCGGCGAGATATGGAGCAAGCGGCTCATAAATATCAATAAGATCAAACCGCTGACAAATGTGGGTACGGCAATACCAAGGGTCGAAGCGAACATGCAGACATAGTCGATCGAGGAGTTCTGCCGCAAACCGGCGGCAAGACCCAACGGTATTCCCACGACGATGGCGAAAAGAACAGCCACGATCCCCAGCTTGAGGGAGATCGGGAACTTCTTGACGATGAGATCCTGCACGCTCTCGGTCCCCCGAGACGCATAGGTGGGACCCAGATCGCCAGAAAAGACATTCTTCAAATAGTTGAAAAACTGCGTATTGAGCAGCGTCTTGCCGAGGGTGTAGGGGTTCTGTTCCCCATCGGACAGCTCGTCCTGGAATCCCTGCGTATCGAGCCAGCGGGGCTTATCCAGGTTGAACTTGCGGTTCAGTTGCTCGACCGTCACCGCAGGCAACGGCTTCTCGCGATCCCATGGACCCCCAGGCGCCCGGTACATCAGGAAAAACGTCACCGCAGCCACCACGATGACCACCGGAACAAGCCAGAGAATACGATTGAGAATGAAGTGAATCATTGCTTTGCTCGGGACCACAACGCGACTGGTCGCGTCTTCGGATCATGCCGCCTGTGCGGGGCGATCACTGTGTTGTGCGATACAGGTGAGATGAGGAAAGAATACCAGCCTGGGCACGGAGAAGGGGCGAGGACGCGGATCCTCGCCCCCTTCCGCTATGTGCCGAACTACTCGGTGATGTCGAGCGTCAGCAACGAGGTGAACTGACCCGGCCACTCCACGTCGAGGGCGGTCGGCGTGTAGCCAGTCACATTCGGGCTCACCAGCGACACCTGGGATCCGTTGTAGAGGAACGGACCGGGGATGTCATCGACCAGCATCTGGCCGGCCTGCTGATAGAGCTCGAGCCGCTTGGCTTGATCGGTCGAGGTGTCGGCCTCGGTCAGGATCTTGTCCAGCTCCTCGTTGCAATAGTGGAACCGCTGCGCGAAGTCGGCATCGCAGGTCCAGTACACGCTGAGCCAGTTCTGCGGATCGGGATAGTCCTGAATCCAGCCGCCGACGAGTGCAATCTGCGGGAACGTGGCCGGGTCCTTCCGCAAGGCAACCCAGGCGGTCCCTTCCGTCGGCGCAAGCTTGATGTCGACGCCGAGAATCTCCTTGTACTGACCGGCAACCCATTCCGCGCGGGCCGTGTTCGCCGAGTCATTGCTGTTGTAGTACATCGTCAACTCAGGGAGCGCCTCAGCGCTTCCGTAGGTCGACTCAGCCAATGCTTGCTTGGCGGCTTCGGGATCGAACCCGTACTTGTCGGTCTCGATCGAACCCGGCAGGCCAACCGGAATCCAGCTCAGGGTTGGGTTGCAGTCGCCATTGCGGATGACGGCGCAATAGGTCTCGCGGTCGAATGCCTGCGAGAACGCCTGGCGGACCTTGATGTCCTGGAATGGTTCCATCGACAGATTGAAGGCGAGATTGTACGTGGAGGCAACGGAATACTGGACGACCTGATCGGCCAGCGCGGAGTCGGCGGTCACCGCTGGGATCTGAGACGGGTCGACATTGACGATATCGAGATCTCCAGCGCGGAACGCTTCGATCGCGATCGCCGACTC
>DASTFJ010000173.1:0-16069 GCA_035708745.1 Thermomicrobiales bacterium
GGAGGTCAGGAGCGGGCGATGCACTCCCTTTTTCTGATCGTGTAAGGCCGCTCCCCACCAGCGGCCATAGGCATTCAATGGCGGGGTCGCATCCCGGGTGGCGACGCCAAAGCGGCAGCGGGTACTCCGTGCTGGAAGAGAATTCACCGTTCCTCCTGCTCTCCTTCGCTCCAGGCGATCTCACTGGCGCGGATCACGGTCCGCGCCGCTCGCTGTAACCTATTTTCGCCGAATTCGTAGCAGAAGGAACGGCAGCCCTCAGGCGCTCATATGTCCGCGTTCGAGCACTGCCCGTCGGCGCCGCACGTTCCATTCTGCCCGCAACACTCCGTTGGGGTGCCCGTCCGGCAGTCGAGCACCTCGTTACAGCTGCCATCGGGCTGGCAGATCATCGCGACACATGGCCCAAAGTCGGGACACAGGCTGTTGTCCGGCACACACGCTCCATCGACGCAGGTCAGGCAATTGCTGCATTCGACATTGCAGCATTTGTCCAGTGGGTTGCATTCGCATTGCCCGGTGGAGGTGTCGCAGATATGGTGCGCCGGGCAGCAATCCGAGCCGTGCCGGCAATCGAACGGATAGCTGCACCCGCCATCCGGATCGCACACGCTGGCCATGCAGTCGTGCACATAGCAATCGGTCGGATCGCCCACGCAGACATTGTTGACGCAGCTGTTGCAGCCATAGCAGGTGCTCGGGTCGCAGGTAGGGCCGGGATCGGGATCGTTCCCCGGCGGAAACGGCGGCCCGGAATACCCGCGCCGTGCCGCCTCGGTCTCCAGCCTCGCTCCCGCCACTGCGGCGCCGCCCAGTCCGAGCGCGCCCTTCAGCAACGCGCGCCGGCTGCGCCCGGACGCCAATCGTTTCACCAGCTCATCGAACGCACGATCTTCCATGCCACTCCCCGGGTAGGTGCGATGCTCGAGCGGAACGCCCGCATGGTTTTTCATCGTCATGACGATGGCCAGATTCTAGAGCGAAATCCGCAGTGGTAGCCAAGCGCCATCCGCGAAGCGATCGTAGCGCGCGCCCCTGTATCCTGCGCCACGCTTGGGAGGGCGCAGCCCAATAACGACGATCCCTCGCAGACCCGCCGGTCGTGGCGACCATATTGGCCATCGCTCGAGTGGTGGGAACCGTCCCCCAGCGGGCCAGATGTCGAATTCCCCCCCCTGCTTCGACAAGGAGCAGCGGGACATTCCACCTATCGCAGGAGAAACAGGCAACCATGAGTACACCAACAGAACAGGAAACCGGCGAGCGCGCATGGCCGCGCAAGATCTTCGCACTCACCCTCTTCGCCGAGGATCTGGCCGCGACGAAGCAGTTCTATCAGCACATCTTCGAACTACCTGTCCATTTCGAGGACGAGCAATCGGCCGTCTTCGATTTCGGCAATATCCTGATCAATCTGCTCGATTCGCGTGAGGGACCGGCATTGATCGAACCAGCCAGGGTAGCCGATTCGAACGCCGGCGCGCGCATGCAGCTCACCATCCCGGTGGATGATGTCGATGCTGTCTGCGCCCGCCTGCAGGCACGCGGCGTCGCGCTGCTGAACGGCCCGCTGGACCGCCCCTGGGGTATCCGCACCGCCGCGTTTCGCGACCCCGCCGGCCATATCTGGGAGATCGCCCATTAGCGGCCGAAGACCGTCGACCCACATCCGGCGATCGGTGGCATGATTGATCCGTCGCCCATGGCGCCAGAGCGCCAGGACGGCCTGCATCCATCGAACGTGACGGGAAGAGATGAACGATGAGCATCCCGAGCATCATCGGTATGTCCGGCGCACTCATTGCAGCCTACGCGTATTACCCGCAGATCGCGCATTTGCTGGGCGAGCATTGCTCGGCTGGCATCAGCGGCCGCGCCTACGCGCTGTGGTTCGTCTCGTCCATTCTGGTCACCATCAACGCCTTCGCGATCGCCTCGGTGGTCTTTATCCTGCTCGGCATCGTGCAGATCGGCGCGACCGGAGTCATCTACATCTTCAGCCGCCGGTACAAGGGCATGGTCTGCCCCTACCATCAGGCGCATCCCTATGACTATTAGGGCAAGTTGCAGAACAAGCGAGACACGCCCCCTTCTGTCATCCTGACGAAGGAAGGATCTCCTCGCCGCAGCGAGTGCCTTCAGAGGACCATGTTTCGATAGGAAGAGTAAACCGGCTCACCTTGGCGAGGTCGCCAAGGTGAGCCGGTACCCAGAAGGGTCGGCGACCCGCCCGAACATCGCAGGATCACGCTTGCGGCGTGGCGACCCCGCTCATGCCGCCGATCTGCTGCAACAACCCGAGGTGATCGGCGAGACCCCAGCTTTCCACGATCTTGCCGCAGGCAATGCGGAAGATATTCACTCCCGCATATTCGACCTTCTTGCCCGTGGCCGGAATCCCCAGCCACTCGCCTTCATGGGTGGCGGTAGCAACCCAGTACGAAACGACCGTATCGCCTTCGCGAACCACCTTCTCGATCTTGAATTTCATATCGGGAAACGCCGTGCGGAACGCGGCGATGCGCGCCAGGAACTGGTCGATTCCGACCGTATCGTCCCCGAGACCCCAGTGATGCACCTCGCCTTCATCGAAGAGCTGCTTCAGGGCATCGTCGTTCTGGTTGTCCCAAACCTCCGACCAATACCGTCGCACGATCGTCTCGTTTTCGTCGATCGTCGTCGTGGGACACGTCTCGGCCGGGCCGGTCGGGGTAGCGTCCTGCGCGAGAACCGCCCGGCCGGGCCGGAAGGTGGCAACGCCGATGAAGCTGCCAACTGCCGCCTTGGAAAGCGTACGTCGAGAGAGATGCAGGTCGGAGGGCATCGAACGTGACTCCTGCTGAAACGAGCCGTTACACGGTCAGGACAATAGCCCTATGGTACCGAAGCCGGTCTCGATCTGTCTGAAGGTTTGGCGAAGGGATCTGCCTGTCCGGCGATCGTGGCGAAGGACCTCTGTGCCCTCCCGTTGACCCGGCCGATCAGCATTCCCGCCAGGAATACCTCGGAGTCCAGCCCAGCAATCGCTCCGCCTTCTCGATCGGAAAACAGCTCGCATGGCCCGGCAACGGAGCCCGTTGATCGATACCGGGAAAGAACCGGTCGATCAATTCCTGCGTCGGTGCGGCGCACAGCGTATCGGCCGCGGTGATATTGAACGCATCGAACCCGAGACCATCGACCTCGATCGCCAGCCGGATCGCCGAAGCCGCATCGCGCGCATCGACATACGCCCAGAGGTTATTCGGATGCCCCTTCGGATCGGCCCCACCCTTGGCCGCGATCGCCTCCAGCTCGTCCGGCCGGGCGACCCAGTGAAATCGCAGCGCCACCGCCTGCATCCCGCTACGGCGGTGAAACATCTCGGCGGTGCGCTCGTCGACTTCCTTGGACAGTCCATACGGCTCCGCCACCAGAAAGGGATGGCGTTCATCGACCGGCACGAACAACGGCGGCCGCGATTCCACACTCCACGCCATGCCATAGGCGGACGCGCTGGAAGCAAACGCCACCTTCTGGATCCCGGCGATCCACGCCGCCTGGAAAACGGCATACGTATTGATCGTGTTATTGGCGAACACCACCTCGTCGGGGTGGCCCCATGGAGAAGGAATCGCGCCCAGATGCACCACCGCATCGCACGTTTTCAACAACCCGGCCACCTGCCCGACATCGGACAGATCGGTTTCCACGAACCGCGCCGCCGGACCGCCTTCGGGCGGTCGCCGCCGGTCGGCATTGACAACTTCGTGCTCATGTTCGAGCAAGTCCGCGATCGCGAACTGCCCCAGCCGCCCGCTTCCACCCGTCACGAGAACCTTCATCGCCGCTCGCCTTTCCTGCGTGTCCGCTCGCGCTCGTCATTCTATGCGGCAAAGCGGCAGGATCGAGACAAGACAAACCGCGACCGGAAATTCCGGTCGCGGTTCGCGTGGCTCGTGGAAATAGCTGCTCAGTCGCAGGTCAAAACAGGAACGCCGGAGCAGCTGCCCGAGCAGCAGTTCGAATCGATAAAGCAGAAGGCGCCTGTTGGCGAGCAGAGGCCACCTCCACCCAGACATTCTCCGTTGCTCGAACCGAGGCAGCAGTAGTCACACAAGTCTCCGCACGGCCCGGGTAACAGACATATATTGCAGGTGGGCGGCTCCCCTTCGGTCAGGGGGTAGCACCGCTGCAGCTCGCCGCAACACGGATTGTTCGTGCAAATTTCTCCGATTTCGACGCACGGCGGCGTGAAGCAGGCGCCGTCGTCGCTGCACGCCTGTCCTGTCGGACAACAACCCGTGCTCGACCGGCAATCGAACGGATTCGAGCAGGTGCCAGCCGTGCTATCGCACACATTGCGGGTGCAGGCATTCTGATCGTCGCAACAGCTGTCCGCTGTGCAGAACGGCACATACGAACAGACGCCATCCGCACCGCAGATACCCGCGGTGCAGGGATCCCCATCGTCGCAGCACCCGTTCGCCAGATTGCAGTCGAACGCGTTCGTGCAGGCACCGTCGGCGTTGCAGACATTCCCGGTGCATGGGTCGCCGTCGTCACAGCACCCGCTGGAGCGGTTGCAATCGAACGGATGCGAACAGGTGCCGTCGGTCGTGCAGATGTTCCCGGTGCAGGCGTTGCCATCATCGCACTTGGCGTCGTTCTGCCGGCAGACACCGTCGACGCACGCCAGGCACCCGTTCACCCCACCTGGGCAATTGGCGTCGGTGTCCACACAGATGTGGTTCTGGCAGCCCTGGCAACCCGGACAGTCGTCATCGTTGCAACAGGCATCCTCCGGGACGCAGATATCGCCCGGGCAGCATTTCGGCGAATCGCCCCCGCAACAGGCGGGCCCATCGGTCGTGTCGCAACACGGGGTCGCGCAGCAGCCATCGGCGCCGCAGCAATACGGCAGTTCGATCGGGCAGCAATCGCCGGTCGCTTCGCACCAGGTGCGCGGATACGGGCAGCAGAGCTCCTCCCCGTAGCAATGCCCCTGACAGCACGCGTTGTCGCAACACTCGCTGTAATCGGGAGTGCCCCGCGCCACCGTCGTGTCATTGCAGCAGGCCGGCCCGCCATCGGGGTTGCATTGCGACAACCCCGTGGGGCACACGCACGCGCTGCCATTCCAGGTTTGGCTGCCGGGACAGGTGACCGGCTTTGGCGTCGGCGCCGGCCGGCGTGCCGCGTTCGCCTGCCCCTCCGCCAGCGTCCCGCCAATGGCAGCCGCGCCTCCCAGCCCAAGGAGCCCCTTGAGCACCGCGCGGCGACTCGCACCGCCCGCTAGTGACTTGACGAGCGAATCGAACCGGCGATCGTCCATCTCCCAAACCTCCCCGTGGGCACGCGCAACGAAACGGTGAACCGCGTTGTGGAATGGGATAGCAGGTTGCGATTGCTCGCCTCATGGTAGCAAATGCAGGACCAGCGCCGCATGGTCCTGCCAGACCAGGTTCGAGTCATCGAGCCCAAGCGCGAAAGCCCCAGGAACCCTCGGCGAACGGCGAAAAAGAAAACCGCGGCCGGGAAATCCCGGCCGCGGTTTTCGCTTTTGCCTGACGGCAAACGTTGCCTAGATCTCGAACGTGCAGAAGTTGTCAGTGATCGGGCTGTACTGGCAGTAGAACCCATCGCAGCAACTATTCGGATCGGCCTGGCAACTGGAGAACTGCAATCCGCAATCGACGCAGAAGCCGAGGTACGACTTGCCGCTGCAGCAGAAGTCACAGAATCCGAGGCATGGCACCGGCACCCCTTCGACGAAGGACGGAATGCACGGGATACAGATCGGCGGCGACTCGAGGATGCTGAAGCACCGCAATGGATCGCAGCACGGCGTACTTGCGCACGACTCGAACGGCGTATCTTCGCATGGGTTGTAACACGTTCCGGTCGTCAGATCGCAGGCCGGTCCAGATGGACTGCCGGCACAGCAATCATTGGACGTGCAGTAGAACGGATACGAACAGCCGCCGCCTTCATTGCAGATGTTCTGCGTGCAGGCATCGCCGTCATCGCAGCAAGAGTTCAAGCCATTGCAATTGGGGCTGTAGTCGCACGTGCCATCCCCGAGGCAGGTGTGATTGGTGCAGACACTGCCGCCGGTGCAACAGGCGCTGTCGCCGTTGCAATCGAACGGATGCGAGCACTGTCCGGTAGCGGCATCGCAAATGTCATCGGTGCAGGTGTTGCCGTCATCGCACCGTTGATTGTTGGCGACGCATTCAGCGCTGACGCAGTCATCACACCCGGCCTCGCCACCAGGACAGTTGGTCCGGTCGTCGACGCAAATGTGGGCGTCACTGCAGCTCTGGCAGCCGGGGCAATCCTCATCGACGCAGCAACCGCTCTCCGGAATGCAGACGTCGCCCGGGCAGCACTTCGGCGTCTCACCCAGGCAACACACCGAGCCCGCGGTGGTGTCGCAACATGGGGTCGCGCAGCATCCATCGCCGCAGCAATACGGCAGATCGACCGGGCAGCATTCCTGCGTCGCTTCGCACCAGGTCTGGGTATACGGGCAGCACAGCTCTTCGCCGTAGCACTTGCCATCGCAGCAGGCGTTATCGCAACACTCGCTGTAGTCCGGATTGTTCTGGCCGGTCGGGAGCACCCGCGGCACATCGTCGTTGCAACACGCGGGACCACCGCCGGGGTTGCATTGCGACAACCCCGCGGGACAGGTGCAAACCCCGCCAACCGGTGTCTGGTTGCCCGGACATCTGACTGGCGTTGGGGTGGGCGTCGGCCGCCGCGCTGCGTCGGCCGTGCCCTCCAATACCGTTCCTCCGACGGCAGCCGCCCCGCCCAGCCCAAGGAGTCCCTTGAACAGGGCGCGGCGACTCGTACCGCCGGTCGCTAACGACTTGACGAGTGAATCAAAACGACGATCGTCCATCCCCAAACCTCCCTGAGCCCTTTTGGTGAGGTACTGCTGCGATGCCAGCTGCACGGCTGATCGATGAAAACGCGGGAATGTCTGTCTGTATTTCGTTGTCGCCTGGTTTCATCATAGGGGAACCCAAACGGAAGTCAAGAGCTTGTGCGTCAAATTTGCGCAACGCGTGGGTAATGCGTAGCCCTAAACCGCTCGGCAGGCCGTTTTGGGTCGATGAAGATGCGAACGTTCGGGGATCAGGCGATCCCGAGGCACTCGCCGGTGAGGTCGTAGCAGGTATACCCATCCGGGCAGACGACCGGGGTGCACGTCCCGGCATCGCAGGCGCCGCACAACCCACAGAGCGCATCGTCCGTGGAGCAGACGCCTTCGGAGCACGTGGCGCATTCGCCCTCGCACAGGGCCGCGTAACTGCAAGTCCCGTCTGTGCAGGTCGCGATCGAGCAGGCATCGCCGCCGGTGCAATCGCCATCGACGAAGCACTCGACCGCGGTGCAGACGCCCTCGAGACACGCTTCGCCGGCCCCGCAATCGGCATCGGTGCAGCAATTCCCGGCCACGCAGCCCACCATACCCGAGGCATCCGGGCAGCAGAACGCGCCATCGTCACAGACATGCTGGTGACAGAATCCGGCTTCGCAGGTCACATAGCAGGCGCTGGCGTCGGCGGCGCAATCCTCCACCCCGCAGCAGCTTCCCGCACCGCCGGGGATGCAAACATTGCCGTCCGTGCCGGCGCCGCAGCAACGCTCGCCCTCGCCACAGCACAGATCGCTCTGCGTACCGGGGCAGAACTGCGCGACCGGGCAACAGAGATTCTCGCCATAGCAGTGTCCAGCGCAGCAGCTGGCATCGCAGCATTCGGAATAGCTGGCATCGGAGGGATCGAGATGCGGATGGCAACAATGATCGCCGCAGATCTCACCGCGCTCGATGACGGTCTTGTCGGTCGAGACATTGCAGCAGCCATCCTTGGCCGTGCATTCCCCGGTGCAAATCTCATCCTGGCAGCAGGTTTGCGTGGCGGGATCGAGACAGCCGCACGCGGAGGCCATCAACGGCTCGATGCAGATTCCGGCCGCTGGCTCCGCTCGCTCGAGTGAGGTGTCTGCCGGTGCGGTCGGCTCGGACGGCTCTTGCAGGGGCACGGTCGAATTCGGCGTCCCCATTTTGGGAATCGGGGCGGCCATCGCGCGATCCGCCAAACCGCCGGTCGCCGCTGCCGTCGCGCCCAGCCCGAACAACCGGCGCAGAAAAACGCGCCGGTTTTGGCCGGCTGCGACAGCCCGAGTCAATCGGTCGAATGTGTGTTGATTCATCGTGGGCGCCCAAACCCAGCGGGTATGGAATTCCTCGCCCGGCACCGCCATGCCGGCAGAAACGCTCTGCCTGCGCTTCTGCTCGAATCTTAGCAGCCAAACCTGAAGGACGAAACCCCATCCGCTGGGATTTGCCTGAGAATCCCCCCGTTTTTCCGCCGTTCCGTCATCCCGACCGCCGTTCCGTCATCCCGACCACCGTTCCGTCATCCCGACCGGAGTGGAGGGACCTCTCGTTGGCCGCAACCCCGTTCATGCCCGAAACCCATGTGGGTGAAATCAACAACCGCCGTGCGCTACGGCCAAAGATGAGGGAATCGGAATGATTTGCGCACGAAAAGTGGCCCTTCCCTAGCCACCGGCCCCGCGCCGGCGCTGCCGTATTCGCTTGTTCACCAATGCCTATTGCCTCGCCGCACCTACGAAAGGAATCCCAACTCCCATGCTCGACCTCACCTGGCCACCCGATCTCCTGACCGAAGACGACCGCGCCCGCCTGGCGCGCTACGAAGAAGCCGCCGCGTTCTTCGCCGGCGAGCAATGGACCCGCTCCCGCAAACCCGGCGAAACCCGCCTGACCCTGAATTACGCCCGGGCGCTCCTGCGCAAGGTCGCCTCATATGTCTTTCCAGCCGAGCCGCGCTTCTCGGTTCCCATCGAAGGCGATCAGCAGGTCGCCAACCGCGCCGAGCGCGCGCTGGCCGAAACCATCGCCCGCAACGGCCTCGCCCAGCTCGATATCGAGCTCTGCATCGCCGCTGCCGTGCGTGGCGATGCCGCGGTCAAGGTCTCCTGGGACGCGCGCAACCACGGCGCGGTTGTCGCCGCCGTCGATCCCGCTACCCTGGTCGTCGAGGTCGCGCCCGACGATCCCCGCCGCATCGTCGAGATCGTCCAGTGTTACGGACTCCACGGCCGCCAGATCGCCGCCCTCTTCGATGCTGTTCCGCTCCATCTCGATCCCCGCCGGCGCTACCAGATCGTCGAACGCTGGAACGACGAGCGCTGGAGTGTCACCGTCGCCGGTCAGCGCCTGCGCGACGAACCCAATCCCTACGGTTGGATTCCCTATGTGATCCTCACCAATCACCCCAGCCTGACCGGATTCTGGGGCGAATCGGATCTGGCCGATCTCTACGATGTCTGCCGCGAGCTCAACCGCCGCATGAGCGTCCTCTCCCAGGTGCTCGAGCTCTCCGGCGCCCCCATCGCCGTGCTCGAAAATGTCGACGGCTCTGAGGGCGTCACCGTCGGACCCGGCGCCAAATGGGAGCTGCCCGAAGGCTCGCGCGCCTACCTGCTCGATCTGCTCGGCAACGGCGGCATCTCGCTGCATATCGACTACATCTCCCAGCTCTTCCGCGCCCTCCACGATCTGAGCGAAACCCCGCGCACCGCCTTCGGCGATTCCGGCCGCACCATCTCCGGCGCTGCCCTGGAAGTCGAAATCCAACCGCTCATCCAGAAAGTCGCCCGCAAACGCCGCCAATGGGATGCCTTCTACCAGGAGCGCAACCGTCGCTTGCTCGACCTGCTGGAACGCTTCGGCGGAGAACCCCTCGGTGGCCTCCGCCGCACCCTCACCATCTGGCCGAACGTTCTCCCCAGCGACAGCGAATTGGCCGTCCGCTCAGCCGTCGCGCTCGTGGAAAACGGCATCCAAAGCCGCCGCACCGCCCTGGCCACCCTCGGCAACGACGACCCCGACACCGAGCTCGACCGCATCGCCACCGAAGCCGAACGCTTCGGTACGTCCCATAGCGAGGCGCCCACCGCGCAACGGTCGTAGCGCAGGGTCTCCGCGCCCGGCAATCGGGCGCAGCCCAATAACTGCGCTACCAGGCAAACCAGCCCGAGGCCACAACCATTTGCCTCTTGCCTCTTGAGAATTTGCGCTACTCGACCGTAAAGATCACGAGCTGACCCAAAGCCGCATGGGGCAGCCCGCTCTCCCGGTCCACCACCTGGCAAAGCGCCAGATACGTCCCCACCGGTAGATCGAGCTGCAACCACGCTTCCGTCCCGGCCGACATCGTGCCCGACCCGCCCACTTCCACCAGCTCGCCCAGATCGATCGGGATCGCTTCCGGATCGACCGGTTGCGGCGCCGTCCCATAGGCATCGAACAGCGCGGCATTCACCGCCGCCTCGGTCAGCTCGCCTCCGTAGGAATAGATCGAGACGAAATGCGGTTGCTCGCCGTCGTTTTCCAGCTCCCAGACCTGATCGCCCGCCGGCACGCGCTCGTCCAGATCGAAGGCGAAATCCTCGAAATTCAGATCGATATCGGCATCGGGGTCGTCCGGATCGCCGATATCACCGCTCACCTCGATTGCCTGGGTCAGCAGGCCATCCGCGCCGTTGCCGTACACATACGCCGCAACGATCCAGCTTCCGGCCGGCAGATCGATCACCGCTTCCCCGCGGCCACCGGCTTCGGTCGAAACGCCCCCGGCGATCAACATCTCATAGAAGTCCGGCGGCGGTTGGTCGAGCCCGGCCGCGTCCTGAAACCCGGGAATCAGATCGGCCGCCGCCGCGCCCTCCGGCGCTCGATAGAGCTCGACCGCCACCGACGCGGCCGGGCTGTCATTGTCGACCTGCAGGAAATAGCGCCCCGCCTCGAGCGCCGTGGGCGCCGTCATGGTCGCGCCATCGGTCGAGACCACGATCTCCGGCAATCCCAGCTCATCGAGCGGCATCGCCGGGAACGCATCGTCCTCGGCCCCCACCGTCCCGAATCCACCGATCAGGGAGAAAAGCACCAGCGAAACGACCAGCCATCGACGCATGGAGAACTCCTTTCCGAGCCCGAAAGCCGCTCCCTAGCCTACTCCGCTTCGCCATCCCTCGTTGTCATTCTGGTGAAGGAAGAATCCCCTCGCCGCAGCGAATGCCGCCCCACCGCCAAGTCTCCAGTTCGCCCAAACCTTTCCCAAACTCATCCCTATTAGAAAGGAAGCCACCCATGACCACCCGCTCCGATCTGCGCGCCAGCCTCCGCATCCGCCTCGAAGACCCCACCCCCAACCCCCTCTGGAGCGACCCCATGCTCCACGATTTCCTGCGGGAAGCCCTCCACCGCTACAGCGCCCGCTTTCCCGCCCAGCGCACCGAAACCGTAACCGCCACCGGTGGCGAGCTGCTGCTCCCCCTCACCGGTCCATCCGTCGAGCGCGACATCGTCCGCGTCCACCAACCGAATGGAACGCTCCTGCCCCACGCCGCTGAAGGCGACCCCGCCCCCGGCTGGTCCTTCTGGAATGGCGCGCTCGTGCTCACCCTCCCCGCGGCCGCCGGTTCCTGGCAGATCGACTATCTCGCCCTGCGCGAGCTCGCGGTCGACGACATCACTGATCTCCACCTCCCACCCGGAGACGACGAGATCGTCGTACTGCAAGCCGCCGCGAGCGCATTGCTGCGCCGCTCGGTCGAAACCGGCAAACGCGGCATGGAATCCTCCAGCCTCGCCCTCGTCCGCGTCGCCGAAGCCTACGAGCGCGCCGCCGATTCCCTCATCCGCGCCCGCCTCCGCCGCGCCATCGGCGGCATGCTCACCTAATCGTCGTCTCGACCGAAGTGGAGAGACCTCTTGTTCCCCGCAACGCAGCCTCCCGCACACCACCCGCTCGTAGCGCAGGTGCCTCCGCGCCCTGCGATCGACCGCGGGCCGATGATGGATGCTCCCAACAGGCAAGTTGGGAGCATCGCAACCAGATCGGATTGCGCTCTAGGCGCCACCCGACCGCCCCTCGCGTCGTTCTGACCCGGGCGCGGCGGAGTCGAGGGACCGATCTCGTTTCTACCACCCAACCGTCTTTCCACCGCGAGCTTGCGCGCGGGCAACGAGAGATTCCTCGGTTCGGCTCGAAACGACAAAGAGCCGGGCAAACACAAACCCGACGTGCGTGCACGCCGGGTTTGTGCCGGAAAGAGAGAGGAGAAAGCGGTTTACGCGGCGTCGAAGATCTTGAACATCCCCATCGCGGCATGCATCGGCAGTTCGCCGGGACCGCTCAGATAACACGCGGCCAGGTATTGGCCGGGTTGCAGATCGACCTCGATCCACATCGACTGCCCCGGCGAAAGCACCCCGGTGGACGCAACATCAGTCAACGCGCTCTCGGCAATAGGGGTCGCGCCCGCCGGCAATGGGGTGCCGATGAACATCCCCAACGTCTCCTGCACGTTCTCCTGGGTCAGCGTGCCGTCCGACATCGAGATGGCGATGAAGTGCGGCATCGAACCGGCGTTGGTCACCTTCCAGATTTGCGGTCCGGTCGGCACCGAGTCCGGAAGGTCGATTTTCAGGTCGGAAAGCGTGGCCGTCACTGCCACGGTTGGATCGGTCAATGCCGGCATCTCGCCAGTGATCGAGATCGCTTGCGCCCCTCCTACGTTCGAACCGTTCTCGTTCTCCGTCTGGATGCCGGCGACCCAGTCCCCGGGCGTGAGGTCGATGATCCCTTCGGCCGTGCCATTCGGCAGGGCCGTCAGGCCGCCGGCAAGGGTCAGTTGATAGAAGATATCGGGCGGCACTTCGCTCGAGATCGAATCGTTAAAGGCCGTGATCGTTTCGTCCGCGGAGGTCCCTTCAGGGGGCAGGAAGAAATCGAGATCGATCGCCTCTGTCGCATTGGTGTTGTGCAACACCACATGGTAGCGCCCGGCCGCAAGCGTAGCCGGTAGATCGTTCGTCGTTCCGTCACTAGTGACCACCAGGTCGGGATATCCCAATCCCGCCAGCAGGGAGGCGGTGGCGGTGCCTCCGGCCATCGGGGTTGCATCCTGCGCGCCGATCGCTGGAGCGATCAGCAGCACACACAGAAACGAAACAACAAGAGCGAACACTCGTCGCATGTTCCAAACCTCCACGTTGCACAGATCAAACTGCCGAACGAGGGAGGAAGGCGAGGAGGGCTATGCAGTCCCGATCGTCTAGCTCCGTGGACCCTATGCTAGAAATCGCATGCCCAGATGCCAAGAGACTTTCCTGAACGAAGCCTGAAAAAACGCCCAACGTTCGGTGAACGTTGGGCGTTTTGAGCAAATTCCCAGAATACGTCAGGAGGCTGGGGTCGCCACCGAAGTCCCCGCCGGCGGCGTCCACTCGGTATACGCCAGCTTATTGATGCTGGCCAGCGTCGACAGGGCGATGCTGGGTTCCACCGTTTGGCTGATGTAATTGACCGTCGAGCCCTCCGACGCGCTGCCGGTGAGCGCGTCGGTCACCCGCACCGTCGCCTTGGAAATGCCCGTCACCTCCAGATTGGCTGTGCCAACTTGCAGCTCGCCCGCGTCCAGCTCCGAGCCCTTGTGGATCCCCAACGTCATCGTGTCAGCCGAGCCGGCAAGATGCGCCGTCGAAAGCAGATCCAGCTTGCCGATCACCGAAACCACCTGCATGTTGCCAATGGTGACCTCCGCGCCGCTGGTCAAACCCAGCTCGATCGCGTCCTGCTGCGGCAGACTGGGCACATCGAGCGAGACCGTGCCCGCCAGATGAATTTCCTCGATCGACGGCGTCACGATCGTGTAGGTCAGATCGCTCAGTCCGGTGATGTCGAGCGCCGAGGTGAGCATCGAGCCCAGCGTCAGCTCACCGTTCTCCACCTTGGCATCCAGCCGGTCGACGATCAGCGAATTGCCCTCGATCGTCACCGACGGCTCCGGTCCGAATTCCAGCGTCGCCTGACCGCCCCCGTCGATCTGCAGCGAGGTAAACGGCTCGACCTGCTTGGTCACCGTCGTCTGCTCGCCCTGCGCCAGCGCCTCGTTGGACGCCGGAGCGACGACCGCCAGCGCCAGCAGGCCGATCAGTAACGCCGCGGCGGTCATCGACAGGCGGCGGAAATATCCATGCATGAACTCGGCTCCTTTCGAATGGTCGAATGCGCGCATTCGCAACCAAAAGTATGCACACAGGGAGGACCCCCATGCCGATCGGATGGGTTCGCAACATCGGCGGCTTCGCTACCCGCCCCGATGCCGCCAGCCGCAATCTCTTCATCCGTCAAACCGTCTTCGAGCAGGTGGCGGATATCGCCGTTTCGGTCGTCGACGATGTCGTCACCGTCGTCCATCGCATCCTCGAAGTCGAGGTCTGGACCCGCTGGGAAACCGCTTCCGACGAAAAGGTCTGCCCTATCTGCGGTCCCTACGCCGGCCGCGTCTGGAAGAAAGACGACGGCCCCCAACCACCCCTCCACCCCAACTGCCGCTGCCAGCGCGTCTACGCCTTCACCACCTGGACCTCGAGCGTGGAATAGGCCGTCGGTTGCATCGGTATAATCCGGCGATCGATCCTCTTATTCCCAACCGGGAAGTGAGTGCAGCATCACGTTCGTGCGCAAGCTCAGAAACGACCAGTGCTTCTGCTTGGCGCCATTCTCTTCTTCCTCGGGGCCGCGTTGTCGGGAATCATTGGCAATCGTACCGATGCCTTGCTGGTTCGTTCATTCCCCTGGTTGACGGAGCAATTCGGCCGAGAGATCCCTGTTTGGGGAACGCTCACCTGGAGTCTGGCACTGCTGGGGCTCGCGCTGGTCGTGCTCTACCTCTGGCAACGATCGAGAGCCGGCGATTCGTCCGAGCTCGACTTCATGCGTGCCGAGCTCGAAGCGGAGCGTGCCGCCTCCAGCCGGGCCGATCACCTCGTGCAAATGGGGGATTCGCTGCTTCGATTGCTGGCGAGGCTGAACAAGGGTACGCAGATCGACGCGGAGTTCGTTCGCCTGCTCGAGGAGTATCTTCGCGATGCCACCGGCGTTTTCGAGGGCGATGTCACCCGGGGTATGATCCTGTTGCGAGAAGGGCAAGAGCTCGTCCCACTGGCTGGGTTTCAGATGCCCCAGGCAACGATGCAACGATCGCGATTCAGAATCGCGGGACGTGGCCGCGAGGCACGCGGAATTGCTGGGATTGCCTACCTGACGGGAGAACCAAAGGTCGTGCACTTCGAGCAGCGCGAGGGCCGGTTCGAATCGGATATGCCGAACGACTACATTGTTTTTGACGATGCTCGGCCGTTCCCACCCTATCGCTCGTTTATCGCGGCTCCTATCCCGGGTGGCGCGTCACCTCACGGGGTGATCTGTTTCGACAGCATGCGAGTTGATGCCTTCGATTCAATCGAGATCCAGTCCCTGGTAGCCAATATGGCGTTGCAAGTCAGCTCGGCGCTTGCAATCTACCATCGAATTTCGGATTGACCCGCTAACCGGAGGCCGATATAGTTGATTCAATGGAGATGACAGATATGTCTACCAATTCGAAGCAACCAGAATTGACCATCGGCGAGCGTCAACGTCGGCTAATCGAGGCCAGTGACCGCTACCTCCGCGGCGAAATGAGCGCACGCGAATTTCATGAGGCCGAGGAGCGGTATATGACCGACTATCGTGCCGCGACACTGGAGCTTGCACGACGCGCCATGTTGCGAACCACTGAGCCGAAGGTGCGCGTCGCCTAATCAGGACGCGGATTCCAACAAAATATCTCGCCGAAACGCGGATCCGAAAATCGGATCCGCGTTCTTGTTTGCTACCCATTTGCAAAAGACGGAAGGACCCACCCATGCCCCAACCCTCCGACATCATCCTCGACGGAACTCCCTACATGCTCCTCCCCGGCAGCTATCGCCGCGCCTCCGCCGGTCCCCCCGAAGGCCGCACCGGCCGCATCACTATCAGTGACTTCGTCGGCGGTCAGCGCCGCGCCCTCCAGCTCGAGCGCGACACCGGCTGGGATTCGCCCGGGGTCGGCCCCGCCTTCTTCGGCCAGGGCGTCGAACCGTGGCCGTGGATCGCCCCGCACACCGACAGCGTGCTGCGTCCCGTCACCGCCGGGCAGCGCGTGCACG
>DASTFJ010000174.1:0-18672 GCA_035708745.1 Thermomicrobiales bacterium
CGCCGTCGCCTCCCGGCTCGGATCGAATGCAAACGCTGCCCGGCGCGGCCAAGCCGTCCCGGCGCCGGCGACCCCAAACTGTCCCGGCCAGCAGATTCCTTGCGGTTCGAGTTGCTGTTGCCCATCTGGAAACGACAAATGTGGGGCAGAGTGTTGCCCCACCGGCCAGGCCGTCTGCTGCGACAGCGCCTGTTGTTACGGACAATGCACAAGTGAAGAGATCTGCTGTCCATCGACGTTCAAATTATGCAACGGAGTTTGTCTCGATTATGGTCAGTGCTGCGTGGATGCGGACTGTCCGTCCGGTCAGATGTGCTCGAACAATCAGTGCATCCAGAATTGTCTTCCAAACGGCGCCAGCGGCTGCAATTCGAATCTCGCCTGCTGTAGCGGCATTTGCCAGGGTGGACAGTGCTATGCCACGGTCGCAGGAAATTGTTCGGAGTCAGTTGCACCGTGTGCCGATCCGCAAACGAGCTGCGGTCAGGCGAGTACAGACGGCTGCATGTGCGTGATCGTCGCTGAGCAGACGATCTGCGCCGCCGCGGCCACCTGCGCTCCCGATTGCGATCACTGCCAGCAAGGCGATATCTGTCATCCCGAGACGTTCTGTTGCTCGATCGGTGTTCAATGCGTCACGCCCTGCGGGCCCTTTGGCGGTTCGTACGGATCCTGACGGCGCTTCATCCGATCTTCTGACACAGAAAACGGACGGCGGGACCAAACGCCCCGCCGTCCGTTTCACTTCGCAACAGGCACCGCGTATTGCCTATTGCCTCTCGAAGCCTACGTCCCCCACGTCAGCTTCGGAATCACCTTCTCGCCGTAGGCCTTGATGAAGGCTTCCTGATTCCGGTTCACGTTGTGGACATAGATCTCGTCGAAACCGAGATCGATGAAGTGCTGCAGGTAAGCAACATGCTTGTCCAGATCGGCGGTGGTCAGCACCCGGTTCTTGAAGTGCTTTCCTTCGACCATCTTCGCCATGATCTCGAAATCCTCGGGATTGCGAATGTCTCCCTTGGGGAAGGCCATACCGCCATTCGGCCAGTCCTTGACCGCCTGATCGATCGCCTCCTGGTCGGTGTCGGCCAGAGAGACCTTGACCTGGATCATCTTCGGCATCGTGCTCGGGTCCTTGCCAGCTTCGACCGCGCCTTTTTCGAACCGCTCGATCAGCATTTTCAGCTTCTCGTCGGCGGCCCCCACCAGAATCAGACCATCGGCCATCTTGCCAGTGCGATACGCCTGGATCGGTCCGGCGGTGGCGATATAGATCGGTGGCGGTGTGGCCGGCAGAGTGTAGATCCGCGCGCTCTCGACATTGAAATGGTCGCTCTTGTACTTGACCACCTTGCCGGTGAAAAGCTGCTGGATGATCTCGATCGATTCCGCTAGCCGCGTCAGCCGGGTGGGAGCCTCCGGCCAATACTCCCCCACGATATGCTCGTTCAGCGCCTCGCCGGCGCCCAGCCCGAGAAAGAACCGGCCCGGAAACATCGCCTCCAGCGTGCAGGCCGCCTGCGCCAGAATCGCCGGGTGATAGCGATAGCCCGGCGGGGTCACCCCGGTGCCGAATTTCAGCTTGGTCTCGACGCCCAGCGCGCCCATCCACGACCAGACGAAGGGCGAATGCCCCTGCGATGGCACCCAGGGGTGGAAGTGGTCGGACACCATCACGGCACCGAAGCCACGCTCCTCGGCCAGCTTCGACCAATTCAGCAAATCGGTCGGATGGAATTGCTCGGAACTTGCCGCGTATCCAACAATACTCATCGGTTCTCCTTCCCCTCCGGGGTGAGACGAATGTTGCTTTGTTTCATGATAAGGCCGAGTCGAGAGTCCAGAGAAATGCACTCTTGACCTTTCACTCTGGACACATGACCTACCGGAACATATCCCGCGCCGGGTCGATCACCAGATCGCGACCCGAACCATCCGGCATCTTCACTGGCGGCCGGTAGCCCCGGACCAAGGTCACCGGACGTTTGTCCAGCTTGTTCGACACCAACTCGGCGGCGCAGGCCAGCTCGTCCGCAACCGCGATCACGGTGACATGCAGCTCGTATCCAGCGTCGTCGTACATCCCGCGATAGTCCGCCAGCGGCGCCAGCCCGGCGACCCCGATCGCGACATTCACGATCCCGACCCGCCACGGCCGCCCGAACGAATCCGAAACGATCACCCCGGGCTTGACTCCAAAGCGGGCGCCGAGTCCGCGCCGGATCGCATGGGCCGAGGCATCCGGGTCGTCCGGCAGCAAACAGACCGTCTCCGCCTCGACATTGGAGGCATCGACCCCTGCATTCGCGCATACGAACCCGTGACGCGTTTCGGTGATCAGCACTCCGCGGTCCATCCGTACGATGCGTTTCGATTCGCGCAGCACCACCTCGATTTGCCGTGGGTCCTTGTCCCACCGCTCCGCCCAGTCCCGCGCCATAGCCGACGGTTCGATCGTGCGCAGATCGACCAGCCGCCCCTCTGCTTTGCTGACCACCTTTTGCGTAACAACCAGAATGTCGTCCTCGCGCAACCCCAGACCCGAGGCATCGATCGCATCGCCAATTGCGCCAATCAGATCGTCACCCGGCCGAATCTCGGGGAGCTGGGGCAATCCGATGATCTCGATCGTCGGATCGCTCATCGAGCGCCTTGCCTCGCTCCGGGTGTTACCCGCATCGCGTCCAGCTCCGCAAGATCGGCCGGCGTATCGAGATCGAATGAGGTTCCCGGCGCCATTGCCGTCATCGCGTCCACCCCGAGACGGGCGGCTTCGTCATGATGCTTGCCATAGCTCTCCTCGCCAAACTGAAAAACGAATGGCTCGCCAAAGGCATCGAGTCGCACCATCAGCGCGTTCGTCCCCATGCCATGCCGGTCCGGCGCGATCACCACCGGGGCATCACGTCGCAGCAAGTTGTCGATATCGGCACTCGAGATCAGCGGCAGATCGGCCGGCAAAATGAGCACGGTCGACACCCCCGCTTCGCGCACAGCCGCGGACGCCTGTTCCAATGCCGGATTCAATCCCGGCCGTTCATGATCCTGAAAGAGCAGCCGGATCGACGGATCGATCCGCCCAACTTCGGCCAGCGCATCGGGATCGGGACTGATCACCACCACTTCGGCCCGCGAAACGGTCGCCAGCGCTGCCCGCACGACTCGTTCCAGCATCTCGCGGGTCAGCGCCGATCGTTCGCCCGGATCGAGCACCGGGGAAAGCCGGGTCTTTCCATCACTCAACGATCGAATGGGAATGACGATCGACGCCCGTGCGCTCATGCCAGAATGGCATCCGTTCGCAACGACCATCCGAAGTCGATGATCTCCCGTCCAAGCCGGGCGCGATCGTCCCGGTCGCCCATGACGGTTTGCATCGCCCGCGCCGGAATACCCAGCGCTTCGATGTCCGAGATTGCATCGCCATCTCGCGCGTCGATCACGAATCCGTCGATGACCGATTGCAAAATCCTCGCGACCCCTACGGCACTCGGCTCGTGACCGAGGGTCGTCAGCATCTTGTCGGCCGGACCCTTCAGCGCCTTGCCAGCCACGATCGGGCTAATCGCCACCTTCGGCGCATGACTGTCCTCGATTGCCGCCTTCAACTCCGTCAACGCCAGCAACGGGCCGATGCTGACGATCGGATTCGACGGCGCGAACACGATCAGATCGGCCGATTCGATCGCGTCGAGCGCGTCCCGAGTCGCGTGCGCCTCCTCGATCCCGGCGAACCGCACCCCGAGTACATCGTCTTCCTGATGGCGGCGCACGAAATAATCCTGGAAGGCCAGCTCACCAGCGGGCGTCTGCACCATCGTCGCCACGGGCTCGTCCGTCATCGGCACGATCCGCGCCGCGATGCCCAAGCCGTCGGACAGCCGCCGCGTGACCTCGGTCAAGGTTGCTCCCTCGTCGAGCCACATCGTACGCAGAATATGCGTGGCGAAATCACGGTCGCCCAGCAGAAACCAGTTCTCCACGCCGTACGCTCCGATACCGTCCAGCGTGTGGCGCGTGTCGCCCTCGATCCCCCAGCCAGTGGCCGGATTCGCGATTCCGCCCAGGGTGTACATGACCGTATCGAGGTCGGGCGAAATGCGTAGCCCGTAAAGCTTGAAATCGTCGGCGGTGTTGACGACGACCGTCAGCTCCACATCGTCATACGCATGCATGAGCCCCTGGGCCATCTTGGCGCCGCCCACGCCGCCTGCCAGCGCAACGATTCGTCGTGTCACCAGACCGTCGTCCCGACCGAAGTGGAGGGACCGCTCGTTCCCCGCAACCCAGCCTCCATATCGCACCCTTTGTCCTTATGAATCGATCGATTCGATCCGGGCAGTACGGATAACCACAAGAAGATTGCCCCTATCCTGAACGACGGCTGAATTCGGCGCACGCCATCCGAAATGGGCCAACCCGAATTAATCCTCGAATCCATGCGAATCGACCGAATCGATCTTCAGCGTCAGCGTTATCCGGTGCTGCTTGCTATACATCTCCTTCATCTGCCGCTCGGCCACCTCGGCGCCCTCATAGCGCGTCGTTACCGCTTTCATCGTCTCCTGCCCGCGGACCGGATCGTCATCGACCGAAACCGTCCCTCGCACGGCCACATACCGCTGGCCGTCCTCGACGCAGAGCGAGACCCGGCCGTCGCGACCCAGGTTCTTATCCTTCATCCGGCCCTTTTTGGTGTTCATCAGAATCGTGTCGCCATCGAGTGGCAGATACCACATGACCGTCTGTTGCGGACTGCCATCGGCGTTCACCGTCGCGAGAACGCCAAAGCGCTTCTCGTTCAGAAATTCGGACATTTGACTCGATAGCTTCATGAGATGCATCACCCTGGTTTTCTCTTCCGGAACCGGTTCCTACCAATCACGAAGGATACAGCCCACCTTCGTCGAGAGGAACACCTCCGAGAGCTGACGTGAATTGAATCGCCTCCAGTGGGATACGCTCCCTGCAATGGCGCAGCCAGCTTTCGCTGAGTTCGGGCGGTTTCTCGAACATGAGCGAAGCGATTCGATAGGAGCGGTCCGGTGAGCGATGCCGGTTGCCGAATTGGTACTGTCTCCCGCAAAAGACGCACAATCAAAACAGTGCCACAACGCCCTGCATCGTCAATGCTTCGGCCCCTTTCCCGTCATGTTGCGTTGAAGGAGTTCACCATTTCCGCTAGGTCATCTCGAGCGCCCACGGGCATTGCCTCGCAAACTGGGTCAGCAATTCCTGCTGATCCCTCTCGAATGGTGCTCCTTACCGGGGCCACCGGCTACGTCGGTGGACGACTACTGCCGCGGTTGCAGGAAGCGGGGTTCCATATCCGCTGTCTGGCTCGACGTCCTGCCGACCTGAACGACGTCATCGATACGAACACGGAAGCCGTGTTCGCAGATCTGCTGGACCCGGATAGCCTCTCGACGGCGATGCACGGCGGAGACATCGCGTATTACCTCGTCCACAGCATGGGCTCGTCGGACGCTTTCGTAGAAAAGGATCGCCAAGCTGCGCAAAACTTCGGCAGTGCCGCTCGCGAAGCCGGGGTGAAACGCATCGTCTATCTCGGTGCGCTTGGCGACGAAATGTCCGAACTGTCCGACCACTTGCGCAGCCGCCAGGAAGTTGGTCGCATTCTGCGAGAGTCCGGCGTCGAGACCATCGAATTTCGTGCCTCGGTCATCATCGGTTCGGGGAGTCTCTCCTTCGAGTTGGTGCGTGCGCTCGTCGAACGCCTGCCTGTGATGGTCGCCCCTCGCTGGGTGGCAGTCCCAACCCAGCCCATCGCGATCAACGACTTGCTTGCTTATTTGCTTGCCGCCGCGACGCTGCCTGCCGGGAGCAGCCGCATCTACGAAATCGGTGGGGCCGACCAGATCGCCTACGGCGACATCATGCAGGAATACGCCCGTCAGCGGGGCCTCCGCCGTCTGATCATCCCGGTGCCCGTCCTATCACCGCGGTTGTCGAGTCTGTGGCTTGGTCTGGTGACGCCGGTCTACGCCCGCGTTGGCCGCAAGCTGATCGACAGTGTTCGCTCGCCCACCGTGGTCACCAACCCGGCGGCGCGCGAGGCGTTCCCCATTCGCCCTATGGGTATTCAGGCAGCGGTGGCCCAGGCGATCGCCCGGGAGGACCGGGAAGTTGCTACAACGCGATGGTCCGATGCCGTGTCGTCGAGCGGAGACCGGCGCGATTGGGTCGGAGTCCGCTTCGGAAATCGCCGGATCGAATCCCGTGCTGCCACGGTCGCTGCCACACCAGCCGAAGCGTTTGCCCCGATTGCTCAGATCGGCGGCGACACTGGTTGGTATTACGGCAATTGGCTCTGGAAGGTACGCGGCTTCATCGATTTGCTCGTCGGTGGCGTTGGTGTGCGCCGGGGGCGCCGAGATCCAAAGCGCCTACGGATTGGCGATGCCGTAGATTGGTGGCGGGTTGAAGAGTTCGTACCAAACCAACGCCTGCTGCTCTCGGCCGAAATGAAAACTCCTGGCCGCGCCTGGCTGGCGTTCGATGTGGAAAGCAACGGCAACCGATCGACCATCCGGCAGACCGCCATTTTCGATCCGGTAGGCCTCCAGGGCTTAGCCTATTGGTACCTCACATATCCCATTCACCGGCTGATCTTTGCCAGGATGCTCGACGGGATTGCTGCTGTTGTCGAGGAACGCTCGCTCCGCCACGACTGATCGTAGGGCGCTTGCTCGCGGGGACGAAGAAGATCGATGGCCGCCCGATCTCGCTCCAGTACACTCCCAGGCATATAGCGACGGTGGAGTGGCTCTGAATTGTCATCGACGGTGCTTCCTCAAGACGCAAAAGCCCCGCTTGTGCTGGCGATCGACACCGGCACCTCCTCGACTCGTGCAATTCTGTATGACGCTACCGGCCGCGCCGTTCAAGGGTTGGAAGCACAGCTCCCCTATGAGATCGAAACCGGGCTCGATGGTCGCTCGACGTTTGACGCGAATCAGCTGCGCGGCCTCACTGAAGACGTCATCGATCTCGTTTGCGCCGAAATCGGTAACCAGGCAGTCGCCGCGGTCGGCATCTGCTGCTTCTGGCACAGCCTGGTCGGCCTGGATGAGCATGGCGCGCCGATCACGCCGATTTTCTACTGGGGGGACAATCGCTCGGTCGAACAGGTCGATCGGCTCCGCGCCGGGCTCGATCAGCACTACTGGCGCGGTCGCACCGGTTGCGTCTTTCATTCGAACTTCTGGCCTGCCAAGCTGCTCTGGCTTCAGCAAACCGACCCGGAGCGCTTTGCGCAGGTCCGGCTTTGGACCGCGCCCACCGGCGTGCTCTCCCACGCCTGGCTCGATTCCGAGGCGATCTCGCTATGCATGGCCTCTGGCACCGGCATGGTCGATCTCGCCACCGGCCAGTGGATCACGACGTTCGGCGATCTGCTGCGGATCGACCCGGCCACCCTGCCGCCCATCGTCGATCGTGACGAACCGGCCCGGTTGAACGCTGGCTACGCCGCCCGCTGGCCCCAGTTGGCCGAAGCGCAGTGGTACCCAGCGCTGGGCGACGGCGCCTGCGCCTCGATTGGCTCCGGCTCGACCGATGCCACTCGCATCGGTATGACCTTGGGCTCCTCCGGCGCATCCCGCATGCCGGTCTCCGCTCCGCTCGGCGCCTATCCACCCCTGCATGACGATCTCTGGATCTATCGCGTCGACCGCCATACCGCCCTCTATGGCGCGGCAATCAGCAACGGCGGGTTGATGCTCGATTGGACCCTCGCGCTGATCGACGACGCCGAGGGCAGCCTGCGGGAAGCCGCGGCCGCCCTTCCGCCCGACGCGCACGGTCTCACCATCCTCCCGTTTCTCTCCGCCGAGCGCTCGCCCATCTGGAACGATCGCGCCCGCGGGGTGGTCTCCGGCTTGAGCCTCGCCACCACCCGGGCGGAGTTGCTGCTGGCCGCCACCGAAGCGGTCGCCTTCCGTCTCGCCGAAACCTGTGACGCCGTGCGCGCCATTGCACCGGACGACGCGCGCATCATTGCCAATGGCGCCGCCCTGCTGAAATCGGATTTGCTGTTGCAGATCGTGACCGATACCCTCGATGCGCCGGTCGTCGCGCTCGATCCGAATCTCGAATCGGCCGCCCGCGGCGCTGCCGTGCTCGCCCTCTCCGTGATCGATCCCGCCCGTGTTCCATTCGATCCTATCGACGGCGCCAAAGTCACCACTCCGGATCCCGTCCGTGTGGCGATCTATCGAAGTGCTCGCGCTCGCCAGAACGCTCTGCTGGACCTGTTTCAGCATTCGGGCTCGCCGTGGTACACCTCCGCTTGATGCGACTGCATCTCGGGACGCCGAACCTCGTACGCTTATAAAGTACGGTCTATTGGTAGTTGCCTTAGTTGGGAAAGAAAAGATGTTGGATTTTACCGGAACCCAGGTCGTTGCTATCTTCGCCCATCCCGACGACGAAGCATTCACTATCGGCGGCGTGCTGTCCGCGTTCGCCGACCGCGGCGCCACCGTGACCCTGATCACCGCCACGCGCGGGGAAGAAGGGGAAATTTCCCACCCTTCGTTGGCGACTCCCGAGAATCTCGGGCAGGTCCGCGAGCGGGAGCTGCTCGACGCCGCCGCCATCATGGGCATTTCTTCGGTTCGGTTCCTCGAATTCCGCGATTCCGGCATGTTCGGTACCGAGAGCAACCAGAATCCCGCCGCCTTCATCCAACATTCGACCGCCGAGGTAGCCCAAATACTGGCGGACATCCTGGCGGAGATTCACCCCGATGTCGTCATTACCTTTACCGAAGAAGGCGGGTATCTTCATCCCGATCATGTGCATATCCACGATGCCGTCCTGGCGACCAGCCAGCTCGCGCCTGACCTGATTCCGCATCTCTATTTTTCATCGTTTCCCCGTGAGTTCTTCCAGGAGATCGCCAACCAGGACCACGGCGCCTTCGCCGGTATGTCCGAGGAGCGCCGCGCCCGCATGGGTCAGCCGTTGGCTGCGTTCACGCTTGTCGCCGATGTCGAACCCTATATCGACCGCAAGATCGCGGCCTTCGCCGCCCACAAAACCCAGCAACCCAAGGAGGGCGACCGCAGTTTCATCGAAGATGAGGAGACTCGCCGCCAGTTCGCCCGCAACGAGTACTACATCCACGTCCCCGCTGCTTCGGCCGCCCCCGATCCGCTGACGCGCCTCGCCGCCGACCTCCCCGGATCGAAAATCACGAACTCGCAAGCCGCATAATCCAACTGTCGGGATCCGGTAGGCCGCCCTCCCCATACGGCCTCGCCGCCGACGAAATTGGCTCGACGAATCCTCGGCGTTCCCGCGTAGCAATCGATCTGCGACCGCTCCGGATGCTTCATCCAGACAAAAAGGCGCGGGAATGCTCCCGCGCCTTGTCTCACATTGTTTGCTGGTGTTCGCCTACTGCTTGGCAACCTCGAGCTCGAGGTTGATCTTGATCTCTTTGCCAACCAGCACACCGCCCTTCTCGAGCGCGGCATTGTAAGTAAGTCCAAAATCCTCACGATTGAGCTCGGTTTTGCCCTCGAACCCGGCCACATCGACCCCCCAGGGATTCGTGCCCTCACCAGTCTGCTCGGCCTTGATGCTGATCGGCTTGGTCACGCCGTGCATCGTCAGCTCACCAGTGATGGTGAAGTTGTCCGGCGACTTAAAATCGATGGATGTGCTCTTGAAGGACATGGTCGGATAGTGCTCGACATCGAAGAAATCGGCCGAACGCAGGTGCTCGTCGCGCTTCACATCGCCGGTGGTGATGCTCGACGGATCGATCTTCACCGAAACGGTCGAATTGGCGGGGTTCGCATTGTCCACCACGATCGTTCCCTCGAATGTTCCGAAGTGACCGCGAACCGTCGAGAACATCATATGTTTGACGGCAAACCCAATCTGCGAGTGGGCCACATCGATTGCATAGGTCGTGGTCCCAGTTTGGGTGCTGGTGGTGCTCATAGAAAAATCCATCCTTCTCGAGTGAAACGCGGCTTGTAAGTCGCTTATCCAGTGACTTACACTTCGTCAGCGACTATACCGCAGCTTCTTATGATTGTCAAGGAGCTAACGAAATGTTAGAATACACACATTATGAATGACGGACGATTTCCGGAAAGCTTTTGCCCCAAGTTCCACAAGTCGGTCGAGCTGATCGGCCGCCGGTGGACCGGCGCGATTCTGCGCGCGCTCCTGAGCGGCGAAACCCGCTTCAGCGATATCGCGCATGCGATCCCCGGTTTGAGCGACCGGCTCCTTTCCGAGCGCCTCAAGGAGCTCGAAGCCGAAGGTGTGGTCACCCGCGTGGTCTATCCGGAGACCCCGGTTCGCATCGAATATCATCTGACCGATAAGGGCCAGGACCTCAGCATGGTCGTCGAGGCCATCAGCGACTGGTCTGCCCGCTGGGCCTGCGAAGAGACCCCCACTTCCGAACCGGCCGAACTCGTCGTCGTATCGGCCAACTGACCCATCGTCGTCCCGACCGGAGTGGACGGACCTCTCGTTCCCCTGCAACGGCTTTCTCGATTCCGCAACCAATCCCACCACAGAACCGAAAATCGGGCGCCCAAATATGGGCGCCCGATTTGCTGCCTGCTGTCTGCTGTCTGCTGCGAAGCTATATCTTCGTCAGCACCGGCAAAATCACCGGCCGGCTCTTCGTATTCCGGTAAAGCGACTTCGCCACCGACTCCTTCATGCGCCGGGCATAAAACGACGGCTCGACCTCGCCCTTTTTCTGCCGGCTCATCACCTTGCGCAGCTCGTCTTCGGCAGCATCGAGCCGTTGCGGCGTCAGATCCGGCTTCAACGATCGCCCGATCAAATCCGGACCGGCAATGATCTCGCCCGTCTCCCGGCGCAGCACGATCGAGAGGATGATGATCCCGTCATCGGTCAGCGTATCCGGCGATCTCAAAATCACCTGGCCGCCATCGCGCTCACCCGGCCGGTCGACCAGCACCGAACCCGACTTCACCCGCCCCTTCGGAATGAGCTTGTCCGCGGTGAACTCCAGCACCCCGCCGATTTCCGGGAAAAAGACATGGTCATACGGCACCCCGGCCGATTTTGCCAGCTCTCGATAGAGCGCCATATGCCGGTATTCCCCGTGGATCGGAACCACGAACTTCGGTTTGACGAGCTCGATCATCCGCTTCAGCTCGTCCCGGCCCGCGTGTCCCGACACATGGACGCCGCGTTCGATCGCGCTATAGACCACCTCGCACCCGCGCCGGAAGAGATTGTCGATCGTACGGGAAACCGTTTCCTCATTGCCGGGAATGGGCGACGCCGAGATGATCACCACATCGCCCTTGGACACCCGCAACTTCGGATGCACGCCCATCGCGATGCGAGCGAGGGCCGCCGCCGGCTCGCCCTGGCTGCCGGTGACCACCAGCAATCGCCGCTCGGGCGGCAATCGCAACGCTTCCTCGAGCGGGATGAGCAACCCCGGCTCCGGGTCGAGATACTCGAGCTCCTGCGCCACCCGCGAGCTCTGCTCCATGCTGCGCCCGGCCACCGCTACTTTCCGCCCGCTCTTCTGGGCGGCATCCAGCGCCATCTTCAACCGGCTGATATTCGAGGCGAAGGTCGCGATGATCACCTGCCCCTTCGACCGCTCGATCACCCGCCGCATGGTGTCGTAGACCACCCGCTCACTCGGCGTCGACCCCTCGCTCTCGACTCGGACCGTGTCCGAAAAGAGCGCCAGCACCCCGGCTTCGCCCAGCTTGCGCAGGCGCCGCTCATTGGTCGGTTTGCCCATGATCGGCGTGGGATCGAATTTGAAGTCGGCTGTGTCGATAATCGTCCCAACGGGCGAATGCACGGCAATTGCGTTGGTGTCGGGAATCGAATGCGTCACATGGATGAACTCGGCCGCCAGTTTGCCGAATTGGATCCGCTGCCCCATCTGCACCGGACGAAGATCGACGTATTTCTCGACCCGGTTTTCCCGCATCTTGTGATCGAGCAGACCGATTGCCAGCGGTGAGCCATAGACCGGCACCGGCTCTTTCGGCCTCAGCTGTAACATGATGTACGGCAGCCCACCGATATGGTCCTCATGCCCGTGGGTGATCAGAATCCCCCGCAGGTTCTTTTCCCGCTCCTTCACATAGGAGACGTCTGGCACGATCAGATCGACGCCAAGCTGATCGTCTTCCGGGAATTTGGCCCCCACGTCGAGCAGGATCAGGTCGTTCTCGTACTCGACCACCGTCGAGTTCTTGCCGACCTCGCCCACCCCTCCCAGGGGGATCACCCGCAAGCGACCGCGCGGCCCACCGACACCGGACGCATCGGGCGGCTTCTGCGACTTCTTGCCCCTATCCGCACGTGGGCGATTCGCCCCACTCGTGCTCTTCGGCGTGTCGGCCGGGTCTGTGGCCGGTTTGGCCGGCACGCGGCTCTGGTCCGCCGGGCGTTTGGCTCGTCTTCGCCTGTTCTGATGTTGTTGGCCTCGTTGCTGTTCTGAGCTATCCAATCTCCACTCCGGAAAAAATGTCTCTGCGATTTCGATAGGGGCATGAATGGCTGCAACGATTCATGCAGTGTCGCTAAGGAGTTTACTCTCCTTCGGCGATGGGCCGTCATTCGTACGCCCTGGGGGATGAAGTATCTTTTCCGTTGGCGTCAGCGATGCTGTACGCGATCCACCGAAATTTCAGCGAGGGAACGGACGTTGGAAATCACCATTTTCGGCACGGGTTATGTTGGTCTCGTCACCGGCACCTGCTTCGCGGAAGCGGGGAACCATGTGGTCGGCGTCGATATCGATCCCGACCGCATCGCCCGCCTCTCGCGGGGAGAATCGGTCATTTTCGAACCGGGTCTCTCGGAAATGCTCCAACGCAATCTCAAAGCTGGTCGCCTCGAATTCACCACCGACGCAACGCGCGGTGTCGATCACGGTGAAGTCATCTTCATCTGCGTCGGCACCCCACCGCTGCCCGATGGCTCCTCGAATCTCTCCGCCGTGCGCGCGGTGGCCCGCGCGATCGGTCAGTCGATCACGAAACAGACCGTCGTCATCGATAAATCGACCGTCCCCGTGGGCACGGGTGACGAGGTGCGCGAGATCATCAGGGACGAGCTGAGCAAGCGCGAGGAAGACATCCCCTTCGCGGTCATTTCCAATCCCGAGTTCCTCAAGGAAGGCGCCGCCATCGACGACTTCCAGCGGCCCGACCGCATCATCGTCGGCAGCAACGATCCCTGGGCCACTGAGATCATGCGCGAGCTCTATGCCCCCTTCAATCGAAACCACAACCGGCTCATGGTCATGGATCTGCGCTCGGCCGAATTCACCAAATATGCCGCCAACGCGCTGCTCGCCACCAAGATCTCCTTCATGAACGAGATGGCGAATATCGCCGAGCGCATCGGGGTGAATATCGAGAATGTCCGCGTCGGCATCGGTTCCGATCCGCGCATCGGCTATTCGTTCATCTATCCCGGTTGCGGGTTCGGCGGATCGTGCTTTCCCAAGGACGTCTCATCACTGGAAAAAGTTGCCGAATCCGTGGGGTACGACGCGGAGCTGGTGCGCGCGGTCAACCGCGTCAACGACCGGCAAAAGGATCAGCTCTTCGAGAAGATTTCCGCCCACTTTGACGGTAATCTTCGCGGCAAGACTATCGCGCTCTGGGGGTTGGCCTTCAAGCCAAACACCGACGACATGCGGGAAGCACCCAGCATCGACCTCATGACTGCCCTCTGGGACGCCGGCGCGAACGTCCAGGCATTCGATCCCGTCGCCATGAAGGAAGCCGCGCATCTTTTCCCTCAGGCGGTCGCCGAAGGTGACCTCCTTCTGGCTCAGGACGCCGAAACGGCCCTGATCGGCGCCGACGTGCTTGCGGTCTGCACCGAATGGCGCGCCTTCAAGATGCCCGACTTCGACCTGCTGCGCACCACCCTGAAAAGCCCGGTCATCTTCGACGGTCGTAATATGCTCGATCCCATCCGCGTCGAGCGCGAGGGCCTCATCTACTACGGCATCGGCATCGGCGCCAACCAATTCACCCGACAACCGGCCACGGCGTGAGAAGGGGCACAAGGATCGCTCAGTCTTTGTAACCGTGGACTTGGCGACAAGCGGTCCGGTAACATTCGGTACAAGTGCGTTCAATCGAGTCAAACCATGCAAGATATCGAGACCGAAATTCAGAAGCGAATTCATCGAGACCCGGAGATCCTGGCCGGTAAGCCAGTAATTCGTGGGACGCGAATTCCTGTCTACGTGATAATCGATTTGTTCTGGAACGGGGTGTCGGAAGCTGAGATCGTGGATGACTATCCGACTCTCAGCCTAGAGGATGTTCGAGCCGCACTCGCATATCACCTTCGCGAGACATCAACAGCGCTTGCCAGCGCCTGAACCTATGGTGAAGTTCCTCGTAGACGAGAACTTGTCACCCAGGGTTGCAAAATATCTGATGCGGGCTCACCAGCTTGACGCGGTTCCGCTCTTCTTCGTCGGCAGCGAGGGAACACCGGATTCCAATGTGCGCGCGTTGGCCCGCCAGTTGGATCGAGTCATCATTACTTTGGATCGCGACTTTGCTGAGCTTGCGAAGACTCGAAGACCGACACCGCCCGGAATCCTTTGGCTCAATCCTCCACAAAGCCTGCGGACGGTCGAGGGTGCAATACGGCTCTTGGATCGGTTTTTTCTGCAAGACGCTCAGAGCATTGACCTGGAGAATTCGATAGTCGAGATCGGAGTCTTCACAAGCACCATTCTTCACCGGGGTAGCTAATCGCCAGTCAATCTCCTCTGAACGGTCGCGGTGGCGGAAGACCGCGTCCCTACTTCCGCCAGAACCCGCCCTCCGAATTCATCACCTGCCCCGTAATCCACCCCGCATCCTCACTGCACAAAAACGCCACCAGCCGGGCCGCATCCTCTGGACCGCCGATCCGCCCCATCGGAAACTGCGGCAGCAGAATTGCTTTCAATTCCTCGGTCATCCATCCCGTATCGGTCGGACCCGGATTGACCGCATTGATCGCGATCCCGCGCGCCGCCAGCGTGGGCGCCACCGAGGTCGTGAACGCCTCCACCGCGCCCTTGCTGGCCGCATAGGCCAGCTCGCCCGGCATCGGCCCCTGCCCTTGCCCCGAGGTCATATTGACCACCCGGCCACCGGATGAGCCATCCCACTGTCGCACGAACGCCTGCGTCAGCAAGGCCATCCCGCGCACATTGACGGCATAGTGATCGTCCAATTGCTGCGCCGTTAGCTCGTCGATATCCCCGTTGGTCGAAAACGCCGCGTTATTGACCAGGACCGAGAGCAGTCCCGCTCGGTCCGCGACTTCGCTCATCAAGGGCCCGATCGCGCCGGGATCGGACAAATCCACCTCGGTCCCGAAAGCGTCTACATCAAACGCCTGCAGCTCTGCTGCGAACGACTCATGCCAGCTCCGGTGCTCGCCGCCGTAGATCTCCGCGTCGTAATTCGTCCAGCCGGTAAAGCAGACCGACAGGCCATCCGCCGCCAGCGCGCGGCAGATCGCCGCGCCGATGCCGATACTCCGCCCAACACCCGTCACCAGCGCCCATCGTGATTCCGTCAACTTCTCCTCCATTCCGGGAAATGATTTACATCCGCCTTGTATACTGCCCCCCTGGGCTAGACCAGTCGAGGTCACCTTGTTCCGTCATCGCGTCCGTTTGCGTTTCGCGAGGTGGGGTTACCGTGCCATCAGAGTCACTGAAAGAGCTTTTTCTCCTCGATCCCGAGATCACCTTTCTCAATCATGGGTCGTTTGGCGCGTGTCCCATTCCCGTCTTCGAAACATACCAGCGCTGGCAACGCGAGCTGGAGCGGCAACCGGTCGAATTTCTCGGCCGTCGCATCGATGGCCTCCTGGCCGAAACGCGCGAGAAGATCGGCGTCTATCTCAATTGCCCGACTGATTCCGTCGTCAACATCATGAACTCAACCTGGGGCGTCAACCTCATCATCCGCTCCCTCGATCTCGAGGAAGGCGACGAGGTGCTCACCACCAATCATGAATACGGCGCCTGCACCATGGCCTGGGATTGGTTGCTGGACAAGATGGGCGCTCGCCTGATCCGGCACGATATCCCGCTGCCGGCGACCTCGCACGAGGAAATCCTCGAATCGCTCTGGTCGCAGGTCACCGCACACACCAAAGCCATCTTCATGAGCCATATCACCTCGCCGACTGCGCTCACGCTGCCCGTGGAGCTCGTTTGCCAGCGCGCCCGCGAGGCCGGCATCCTCACCATCATCGATGGCTCGCACGCCCCCGGCCAGATTCCCTTGGATATGGACGCGCTCGGAGTCGATGTCTACACCGGCAACTTCCACAAATGGCTCTGCTCGCCCAAGGGTTCCGCGTTTCTCTATGTGCGTCCCGAAGAGCAAGGCTGGGTCGAATCGCTCATCATCAGCTGGGGATGGGGGCGGAAAGGCGTGCTCGAGCCCTCCACATTCGTCAAGCGTAACCAATGGCAGGGCACGCGCGATCCATCGGCCTTCCTGAGTGTGCCGGCTGCCATCGACTTCCAGGCCGAGCACGATTGGCCTTCGGTCCGCGCCCGCTGTCACGAGCTCGCCCGCGAAACCCGCGAACGCATCGCCGATTTCAGCGGCTGCGCCCCGATCCATCCCGACTCGCCCGAATGGTATGCCCAGCTCGTCGCCTGCCCGATTCGCACCAGTGATCCCGCCGCGCTCAAGCAGCGCATGTACGACGAGTTCAGGGTCGAGGCGCCCATCTCCAGCTGGGGCGGGCTCGATATGGTCCGCGTCTCCTACCAGGGCTATAACGACCACGACGATCTGGAACGGCTCATGGAAGCGGTCGAAGCCCTCACCGAGCCCGACCCCAACCGCCATTTCACCGTTGGTCGCGCAATCGCGGATCCACCACCTGTTCCAGCGCCAGCGCCAGCATCGTAAACGCCATCGCGGTCACGATGATCAACACACCTGGTGGGATGACCCACCACCAATACCCGACATAGAGCGCGCCGGTTTGGAAGCCCGCTTGCAAGATCTGACCCCAGGTCGGAATCGAGGGATCGCCCAATCCCAGAAAGCTGAGTGATGCTTCGGCCAGAATCGCCGCCGGCGCCGCAAAGATCATCTGCGCCACGATATACGGTGCCACTTGCGGGAATACGTGGCGCGACATGATCCGCCAGCGCGAGGCGCCCATCGCCTTGGCGGCTTCCACCAGCTGCCCGGATCGCAGCGAGAGCACCATCGACCGCACCAGAATCGTCAATCCCGGCCAGCTGAACGCCACCAGCACCAGCAGGATCACCGCCAGATTCGGCCCGATGATGAACACCAGAAAGATCAGCAGCGGCAACGTCGGCACATTCGACACGATATCCGCCGCCCGCTGGATCGTCGAATCGGTCAGCCCGCCGCTATAGCCGCTGATGATGCCCAGACTTGCCCCGATGATCGTCGCCAGAATCGATGTCACCGTCGCGATCAGCAATGCCACCGGGAAGCCATACAACAACCCTTCCCAGAGATTGCGTCCCAGCGAATCGGTGCCCATCCAGCCGTAGACATTCCCGCCGTAGACATTCGAGATCGACTGCAAGGAATCGCTCGGATCGGCAACCAGGAACTGCACCTTCAGTGTGTAGTCCCCTTGCAGAGCAGTGTACCCATCGGCGCCCGGTGTCCCGAAGAGCGCCTGATTCAGCTCACCCATTTCGACACCCGACACGCCCACATCGGGATAGGTCGTCTGGAACCACTCCAGAATCGATTTCTGCGCCGTATCCGACTGCGTCAGCAGGATCCGCTCCGGCACATCGAAATACCGCTGGATGGGCGCTTCTTCCCCTTCTCGCGCTGCTGGCACCGCCAGATTCGCCAACCGGATTTCCCCACCGTCCGGCCGCAGCAATGTCACCGCGATCACCGGCGCCCGGCCGGTGAAGGTCACTCCCTCGATCGTCGTTGACAAAAATGTCGGAAACGACTCTGAGCTCTGCGAAATCGTCCAGTCGTAATCGGAGATCGTTGCCGCACCCCGTTCACTGGTCCCGCTCGCTTGCGTGATCGTCGCCGCCTGATTCTCGACCGCATTCGCATCCCAAAGCGCCGTCCATTTCGGCGCCACCGTTTTGGGATTGTTCGACCATTCCTTTGGCGAGCTCCAGATCTGCGATCCGAAATTGCTGGGATATGTCAGCAGCACATAGGCCGAGATCCCCAGCATCACCGCGAACATCACCAGGCCGATCCGCCCCGACCAGCTCGCCAGCACGATCCGCCCGGCCCCGCGCAACGAAAACGTCGCCAGGTCCTGCGCCGGCGCCTCGATCTCATCGACCGGCGCCGCCTGATCCAGCGCGGTCCCTAGGTCCATTTCGTCGTCCCGCCCGAAGCCCCCGTCGTCCCGACCGAAGTGGAGGGACCTCTCGTTGCCCGCAACCCCGCCTCCCGACCGCAACTCATCTCAATACCGCACCCGCGGATCCAGCACCACATACAAGACATCGAGCAAGAACCGCGCCAGCAGATAGAGCAACGTGAACAGGAATGTCAACGCCACGATCACGCCCTCATCCGGCGTCCCCGTGATCGCGTCGTAATACAGCCGTCCCATTCCTCGCCAGTTGAACACGGTCTCGATCAGAATCGA
>DASTFJ010000175.1:0-12111 GCA_035708745.1 Thermomicrobiales bacterium
CTGGCACTGCGCCAGGCCAGCCGCATCACCCGAGATCAGACGTTCGTTCCATCGACCAAAGGCATGTTGGCATGATCGCGATCATCGACTACGGCGCCGGCAATCTGCGCTCCATCCGGCGCGCGCTGGAAACCAACGGCGCGGAAACCGTCATCACCAGCGATCCGGAGATCGTCCGCAATGCCGACGCGGTCGTCTTGCCCGGGGTCGGCCATGCTGGACACGCCATCGGGGAGATCGAGCGACGGGGGCTGACTCCTGCGATCAGAGACTCGGTCGAGTCGGGCAAGCCGTTTCTGGGAATTTGTGTCGGTATGCAAGTGCTGTTCGAACATCAGCAGGAAGGCGACACCCAGGGCTTCGGCATCCTGAAAGGCAGTGTGCGCCAGATCGAAGGAGCAGAGAAGCTACCGCATATCGGTTGGAATCAGGTCGCGTCCGGCGCGGACGATGACGGTCTGAATGACGGCTATTTCTATTTTGTGCACTCATTCGTAGCCCAGCCGTCGAACCCGGACGATATCGCGGCAACCGCCGACTATGGCGAGGAATTCGCGGTGGTCGTCAAGAGCGGCAATGTCTGGGGGACGCAATTCCATCCGGAAAAGAGCGGCCCGGCCGGGATCGACTTTCTCGGATCATGGCTGACCGAGGTCGATCGCTCGACCAAGGAACGCTGGGCAGCCGGCGAATGATCATCTATCCAGCCATCGACCTGCGCGACGGCAAGGCGGTGCGGCTGGTCGAAGGCGACTTCTCGAAGGAGACCGTTTTCGATGCCAATCCCGTCGAGGCCGCCCGTCGCTGGCAAAACGCGGGCGCCGAATGGCTCCATGTGGTCGATCTCGATGGCGCTCGCTCGGGCTCTACTTCGAATGCCTCCGCGGTAGCTGCCATCCGGTCGGCTGTCGATATTCCTATCGAACTCGGGGGTGGTATTCGCACGATCGAGGCTGCCGAGCGTGCTTTCGCGATGGGCATCGATCGGGTCATTCTCGGCACGGCCGCTGTCGAACACCCTGAGATGGTGGCCGACCTGGTGGCGAAATGGGGCGATCGCGTGGCGGTCGGCCTCGATGCACGCGATGGTAAGCTGGCAACCGATGGATGGCTCGCGCAGAGTGAGCGGACGGCGCTCGACGTCGCCGCCGCCCTCCGGCAATCCGGGGTCGCGACTTTCATCGTGACCGATATTCACAAGGATGGAAAGCTGCAGGGGCCGAATCTGGCGATGCTGAAGCAGGCGCAGTTCACCTTGCGATCCGGCGTAATCGCCTCGGGCGGTATTTCGACGATCGAAGATGTGCGCGAGGTCGCCGCGATTGGGGTCGACGGCGCGATCATCGGACGCGCGTTGTACGATGGTCGCATCGATCTCGCCGAGGCCATCGAGGCGGGACGCGCCGAACGGACGGCTAACGCATGACCGCGGTTCGAACCAAACAAGCAACGCTTACGCGCCGCGTGATCCCCTGTCTCGATGTGACCGACGGCCGGGTCGTGAAGGGCATCGAGTTCGTCAATCTGCGCGACGCGGGCGATCCGGTCGAGCTGGCAGCTTTCTACGACCGCGAAGGCGCGGACGAGCTCGTTTTTCTCGACATCACCGCAACCTCCGATAGCCGGGGCACGATGATCGATGTGATCGAGCGCACCGCCGATCAGATCTTCATCCCGCTCACGGTCGGTGGCGGGGTCCGCTCGACCGGCGATATCAAACAGCTGCTGCGGGCCGGGGCCGACAAGGTTTCGATCAACAGCGCGGCCCTGGCGAACCCCGGACTCATTTCCGAGGGCGCCGAAATCTTCGGCAGCCAGTGCATCGTGGTCGCGATCGATACCCGGCGCGATTCCGAAACCGGCAAATGGATGGTTTATTCGCATGGTGGCCGTAAACCAACCGGGATGGACGCGGTCGCATGGGCAGCGGAAGCCGCGCGCCTGGGCGCCGGTGAGCTGCTGGTGACCAGCATGGACCGCGACGGCACCCGCGATGGCTACGACCTCGCGTTGTTGGAAGCCATTGGCTCCGCTGTCGGCATTCCGTTGATCGCCTCCGGCGGCGCCGGAACGCTGGAACATCTGGCTGAGGGGCTGGCGCCGGGACGCGCGGATGCCGTGCTGGCCGCGTCGATGTTCCACTTCGGCGATTTCCGGGTACAGGAAGCCAAACAGTTTCTGGCCGCGCAAGGGATTCCCGTCCGGCCGTGAAGCTGCCGATCGACTTCGAAACCACTCCCCTCGTTCCGGTCGTGATCCAGGACGACGAAAGCCGCGACGTGCTGATGGTTGCTTTCATGAACCAGCTGGCATTCGAGCGCACACTCGAAACCGGTTCCGTGCATTTCTGGAGTCGCAGTCGCAATCAGCTCTGGAAGAAGGGCGAGACCTCGGGGCACACTCAGGAAGTAGTCAGCATCGCGATCAACTGCGAAGACAACAGTCTGCTCATCCAGGTGCTACAGAAGGGCGCGGTCTGTCATACGGGTCATCGAACCTGTTACTACCGGCAGGTGCTCCCCGACGGGAGCTTGTTCGAAACCAGCGATCCGGTCTTCGATCCGCGCGATATCTATGGCGACGAGCGATCGGACGAAGCGCTCTGGTACGGGGCATACCAGTACCTGCGAAAAAACGATCTGACTGCCGTTTCAGGTACGTCGCGCCTGCTGCGCACCCGCGAAACTCCGCCATTCGAGCGAATCGCCGACGAGCTGGAAGAGCTGGCTGGTGTGCTGGCCGGCGAACACCGGCATAGCGATCTCGAATCGGATCTCCTGCTGGAAGGCTCGCAGGTCTTGTACTGGGTCGCGGTCTGCGGGGTTCTACTGGGGGTCGATCCCGAAGCGCAGCTCGAGCTTGCTGCCGGGCTCAGCTCGCATCCGGAACCGAAGGACACCGAAACCGTCATCGACGATGTGCGTCATCAGGCGGAGATTTGGCGCGGCGATCGCGCCGATGTCTGGGAGTTCGAGCTCAAGGAAACGGTCTGGCTTGTCGGCGAGGCGATGAGCGCCGCCGCGATCGATCCGATCCGGCTCATCGAGCGCGATCTCGACGAACTCAAATCACGACCATATCTGCACGATTATTTCGCGTCATCGGGCGTTTGAGGCGGTATCCCTATAGCGTCGCGGGAGCCAACCGCGATGGCGATGAGCGAGCCGATCAGTACCCCCAATGCAGCGGTGATCAATAGTTGGAGCCAATGGCCGTCCCGGTCGCGCGTGGGGGTCGAAGGAGGGTCGATCACGCGCACGGTGGCTTCCTGCGAGTCGTCGGCGGGCATCAGATAGTCGTTGATCGCGGCGGGCAGCACGGATTCCGCTGCCTTGGCGATCGTTGTTACCTGGTCGATATTCTCATTGGTGACATAGACCGTCAGTACCCGGCTATAACGCGAGCCATCGAGCGTCGATTGCACCTGCCCGATCGAAAGTTCGGTGTCCGGCATGGCAGCGTGCACCTGCCTGGCGAAGGCATACGAGCGGATAAATGGGGGCAGGTCGTCGAGCACCATCAGTTCGGGCCGTTCGGAATTGCCGGGATCCTCGGTGTCCCCTGGGATGAGGACAGTCGCGCGCACGGTCGATTGATAGGGCTCATTGCGTTGAAAGAGGAAGGTTGCCAGCACCGCCACGATCGGCAGGAGCAGCACGATCCACCACCGCCGCCGGATAACCGACACGAGCTGGCCCATGCTGATCGAATGTTCGGCCAGCGGGTCGGTGAGCACCTGTTGTCTCATGAGCCCGGGCGCCCTCGCAGCAGCGCCACCATGGTGCGTAGCAGAATCTTGCTATCAAGCCACGCCGACCAATGCTCGGCGTAGAAGAGATCGAGCCGCACCATTTCGTCGAAGGTGAGATCCGTTCGGCCGTTGGAAAACCAGAGCCCGGTCATACCAGGAGCGATCAGTAGGCGCTGCCGTTGCCAGTCCTGGTAGTGGGCGGTTCGATCTGCCGGTTGCGCGCGCGGGCCGATCAGACTCATGTCGGCCCGCAGCACGTTCAGCAGCTGAGGCGCCCCATCGAGATGACAGCGATGCATCCAGCTCGAGCTGGATGCATCGTGTTCTAAGGGCGGCGGTGACGCGAATCGGAGCTGGGTAAAGGGCACCCCACAGCGGCCGACCATCTTCCGGCGCATCAGGATGGGACCGCCGGTCGCACGGTGAGTAGCCAACGCGCCGATGGCCATCGGCAGCGCCAGCACGACCAATAATACGAGCGTCCCGAGCACATCCATCCCACGCTTGATCGCCGCGTTCGTGCCCCGGATCGACGCCTCGCGCACACTGAGGATCGGCACGCCCGAAATCTCATCGAGCTGCACGCGATCGAGGGAGAGTTGCAGCAGGTCTGGCACGACCCGGAACGGAACCCCGGCCGATCGGCACCAACTGGCAATGTCCAATGTACGTCCGTGCCCCTCGGACGGGAGGGCAAGAATGACCTCGTCGACCTGGTTGCGATCCAGAATCGATGGAATGTCCTCGAGCGAGCCGAGATGCTGGGCCCGGATGACCCCGCGCTTGGAGCCTGCGGTCAGCGACTTCCGGCCCAAGCCCTCGTCGACATAGCCGGACACGCGCATTCCCATGCCGGGCGTGGCCAGCAGCATCTGCATCAGCCGCCGGCCGGTGGTGCCGTTGCCGACGATGAGCACCCGCCGAACCCCGATATCGCGCGCCCAGAGCGCTTCGCGCATTTGCCGGCGCGCGACTCGCACGAAAAACAGCGAACCCAGCAAAATCGCCCAGGCATAGACAAAAAAGAGGCGAGATGGGGAAAACTGGGACAGATAGGCCGTCAACAGCAGACCGCCCATCGCCATCGTCACCGAACCGGCAACCAACCCCATCTCGTCGAGCAAAGCTGTCCAGGACGAGAGCCGATAGACGCCGCGCACCAGAAAGATGCCCAGGCAAAGGAGCGTGAAGAGCGCGATCGGGTTATGAAAATCGGCGAAGCTGCGCTGATTGAACTCGTAGACCTGACCGCCGACCTCATAGACATAGCGAAGCTGGTAGGCAAGCCAGAAGGAAAGCCAGATCGCAAGCAAGTCGACTGTCAGGGCCGACAGCGGGCCCAGGATAGCGGGCGCTCGTGCCGGCCGGACGGCGGGCATCGTGCGTACGCGTGCATTGGCTGGAAGGTATGTCATGCGAGCTCGTCGCGACCGAAAATCGAGGACCGAAACCGACGTCGCATCTGGCGAAGGATAGCACTCTCCTTCCCGGGCGCTGATTTCGGAGACCGGGTGCTACCATCGCGCCATGGATGAGCGTGGAGAATTTCGGAACCCCGAACCGCACCGCTACCTGTCGGCTCCGTGGCGCATGCGCTACCTGACCAAAGCGAATGCCACCCCGGGGTGCGTCTTCTGCCAAAAGCTCGCCAGTTCCGCCGACATCGACAATCTGGTGCTCTGGCGGGGCGAATCGATCGCCCTGCTGATGAATCTCTTCCCATATTCGACCGGGCACGTCATGCTCCTCCCCTACGAGCATGTGGCCTCCCCAGAGCAGCTTCAGGATCCGGCGATCATGGCCGAAATCGCGCTGGAACTCGCTCCGATCATGCGAGCGTTGCGCCGGTTGCTCGATTGCCAGGGATTCAATACCGGCATGAACACCGGTGGCGCGGCTGGCGCGGGGATTGCGGATCACATGCACATGCATGTGGTGCCGCGCTGGAATGGCGATGCGAATTTCATGCCAATCATCGGCAATGTCACGGTGATGCCCGAAGTGCTCGCCGTGACCTATGCGAAGCTGCGAGCCGAGCTGATCGTCGAGCACGACAGTTCCCGCCGCCCAAATGCCCTGGTGTTTTCGCCCGATTCGAACAGGGTGCTGATCCAGCCGAATGCGGGAGGCCTGCTGCCCAGCGCATCGACGGACTTCCAGCATTCACTGGTGCGCATCATGGCCTCGGAACTGGAGACGATGAGTGTCGAGGCATCGATTGCCGGCTGGGCAGGAGACGATACCGTCGTTTGGGTCGCAACCTCCGAGTCCGATCCTGCCGGGGGTGTTTGGGCGCCGGTCTCCGCACTTCCCGATCGCATCGCACTCCTCGCCGAAGAAGCGCTCACGCGCCTTCGAGACGGAACCGTCTAGGCCGCCACAGGGATTTTTCAGGTCGGTGGCTATACTTCTGGGTCGAGGAGCGAACGCGTCGCTCCTGAGCCTCCTCATCGATCGGGGTACGCCCGCCCGTGTCTGGCACCGAAATCCGGCGCTTTTCCGACGACCAGTCGCTCATCGGCGGCCGGTGGATCGTCGCCCTCCTGCAAGCAATCTCTACCTCCCTGGCGACCGGACTCGCACTTCCTGTTGTCGTTATCGTCGCGTATGTCGCGCTGATGACCGACGATCTCTATCGAATCGCGCTCATCCCGGCGCTGGCATTCGGCCTCTGGAATCTCGGCGCGCTGGTGGCCGGCCGGGTCAGCCGGGACCGAATGCGCCTGCTGCCGTGGGCGTTTGGGGGGTCGGCCGCTCGTGCCGCCGCAATGGCGGCCATGGCCTATCTGGCCTATCACGCCGACCCAGCCGGGAACGATCGGATTCGCCTTTTCCTTGTGGCGCTAGGCACGTTCGGATTCGCTTCCGGGTTCAGCTCGGTCCCGGTCGAAGCCTTGCTACAGAAATCGTTCGAGAGTTCCAGCCGGGCGCAGCTCTTCCTGGGACGCGCATTCTGGGGCGTCATCGCGGCCCTGCTCTCGAGCATCGTCGTCCGCAGCGTGTTCCAGGGCGACGGCCTGGCCACGCAACGCGCATTCAGTTATCTGTTCATGGCGGCGGCCGGTTGTCTGGCATCTGGCGCGTTTTTCACGCTGCTGATCAAAGAGCCCGTCCGGCGCCTCACGTCGGCTCGGCATGGTAACGACGCCGCTCCCCTGCGCGCGCTTGGCGATCGGGTAATGCAGCGCTACCTGCTTTTCCGCGTGGCGCTGGCGGGGGTGGCGATCCTCGATGTCTTCATCGTCGTCTACGCCTTGCGCGAGCTGACCTTCGACCGCGCTTTTCTGGGCACATTTGTGCTCGCATTTTGCGTGGCGCTTGCCGTCTGTCTGCCATTGTCACGCTCACTGGCGGCACGCCGGGGTGGACGCGCGGCATTGCAAACAGCCGTCTGGCTCAAGCTGATCGCGCCGCTGCTAATGCTGACGATCCCCTATCTGCGGGATTCGGCCGATATTGCGAAGCACGTTTCCGGCGACCGGTTCTATCTCTGGATGCTGGCGGCCTGTTTCTCGGCTCTGGGCGCCAGTCTGGCCTTCCAGGGAACCGGGAACTTCCAATATCTGAGCGAGATCGCACCAGCTATCGATCGCGCCAAATATTTCTCAACTGCGAACATCGTGCTGATGTGTGCGACGCTCTTCCCACTGGTGGGCGCCTGGATTCTCGATGGCTGGGATTTCCAGCGGCTCTTCGGCGTGAGCGCGGCGATCGCCTTATTGGCCGTGCTGCTGAGCGGCATTCTGGTCGACAATCGCATCGTCGCCAGCCGGCCCGCAACATCCGCCCGGTTGAGCCGGGTCTCCTTGCGGTAGACGATCAGACGAGCTGCGGCAGCACCCTGGTTGCCAGCAGCTCGACGCCGTCCAGATCGGTCATATCCTGCATCTGTCCCATGATGCGCTGAACGCCGACGGCATCGAACGCCAGGAGCTTTTCGACAATCTCGTTCGGCGTGCCGATCAGCCCGCCGCGGGTTTTCATGCTCTCGACATCGACTCCTTCGGTCTTGCGCTTCACCTCGGCATCGGTTGCGCCGACCGTGATGCGATGCATGAGGGTGCGGCGCATGGAACCTGGCGCCCGGTCCTCTTTTTCCAGCAGAGAATCGAGATGCTCGCTCAGTTCCCGGAATCGTTCCGGGGTGACGAAAACGGCATTCCATTCATCGGCATATTTGGCGGCAATCGGCATGGTGCGCTTTTCGCCGTTGCCTCCGATAACGATCGGCGGTCCGCCATCACGCGCCGGCCGGGGCAGCAGCACGGCATCTTCCAGGTGAAAAAACGTCCCATCGAATGCAGCTGGCTCATCGCTTCGAAGCAGAAGTTTCACGACCTGCACGCCTTCTTCGAAACGGACGAAGCGATCGTTCAGTTGAAGCAGATCGAAACCGAAATTGCGATGTTCGCGTTCCTGCCACCCAGCGCCGAGGCCCATGCGGAACCGGCCTCCGGAAAGATCATCGACCGCCGCGGCGCTCCACGCGGACACCACTGGATTGCGAAACGACACCGGCGACACCAGCGGCCCGAACTCGATTCGTTTGGTCTCGGCCGCCAGATAGGTGAAGGAGCTCCACATTTCGAGCGCGTTCTTGTACGGTCCCTCAGGATTGGTGAAGTGATCGGAGCGATAGAGTCCCGCCAGACCGAGCGACTCGGCCGCTTCGGCGAGGCGTTTCCAGCGCGGCCAGTCGAGGCCATCCTGTCCCTCGACCATCAAGGCGACATCGATCATCGTTCCGTTCCCTCGATATGATCGTCCGCTTCGATCGGTCCGATGACCTTCGCGCCAGCCGGAGTCGCCAGGCCGAGCAAAACCAGCTTCATTGCCGCGTCGAACTGCTTTCCCTTGGCATTGCTGCCGGTATCCTTGCTGGCAAGGAAGCTCTCGGTTTCGAGTTGCGCCATTCCGTGGATCAGCGCCCAGAGCGAGCATCCGAGGATCTCACACGGCGCCGGTCGCAGTTCTCCAAGTTCGATCGAGCTAGCAATGACGCCAATGAATCGCTCGAAGATGTTCTCCATACCGGCATATTCGTCCGGCGTCAACGCGAGCGCGGGGTCGACCGTACCGAAAAGCAACTGAAAATAATCGGGCTCGACCCGCGCGAAATCGCGATAGCCCTGCAATACGGCAAGCAGTGTCGGCAGCCCTGGTGGAGACTCGGCGATCAGCTGATCCATGGACGCCAGCATCAGCCCTGTTCCTTGCACAAAGAGCGCACGCAGAATAGCGTCCTTACCCGGGAAGTATTCGTAGAGAGCCGGAGCGGTAACCCCGACGGCTTTGGCGAGCGCGCGCAGCGAAAGCGCGTCCATACCCTGGGTGCGGATGATATGCTGCGCGGCGGTCAGGATCTCGCCGCGCATCAGCTCGCGGCTGGCCCGGCGGCGGCGCTCGGCGAGACTGGGAAGAACTTCGTCGTCGATCGAAATCGCTGGCATACGTCGCCCCGAACACTGTTCATAATTCACGAACGCCGTTAGGCAAAGGTATTCTAACCTACGGCGGCGTTCTGCACCCGGAGAGTACGTTGCTCGATCGGATTCGAGGAAGTATCGCAAACAATCCAACGATCGGCGTGGTGGGCATCGCCAGCTGGGACACCATGCTGGCTGTCGACACCATGCCGGCAGCGGGGGGGTTCGCGTTGGTTTCAGTTATGCGGGAGCTCCCGGGGGGCACCTCCGCCAACGCGGCGGTTGCCGCTGCGGCGCTGGGCGCGCGGGTCGAGCTGATCAGCGCCGTCGGGGACGATGCTGCCGGCCGGCGATTGACCGCCGCACTCGAGACTGCGGGCGTGGATGTTTCGCGCGTCAGGGTAAGCCAGGACGAGCCAACCGATCAGACGACGGTCATTACCTCACGCGATCCCCCCAATCGCACGATCTTCTGGCGCCGGGGCGCCATTCCGCGCCGGGGCGATCGTATCGATATCGACTGGCTTTTCACGCGCCAATTGGTGCTCCTCGATTCGGTCGATCCGATGTTGCGCCGGTTCCTGATCGACCTGCCCGTGCACACCTATCCCAATGTGAAGATCCTGGTTCCAATGACCTACGTGGTCGATTTTCCCGGTGATGACGAGCTGGAGTCGATCGTGCGGTGCGATGCGCTGGTCGGTTCGGAGCACGAGCTGCTCGCGCTCACCCAATGCGAATCGCTGGACGAGGGAATCGCGTTTCTCCAGCAGCACATGCGCGTCGCCAATTTGCGCTCCGTCGCCGTGACTCGCGGATCTCGAGGAGCTCTGGCGTTCGACGCCGATCGCGTAATCGAGATTCCGGCCATCGAGGTTGATGTGGTCGACACGACCGGCGCAGGCGACGCCTTCGCCGGCGCATTTGCCGTGGCGCTTGCCGTTCGACTCGATCCGTCCGATGCGCTGGTGCTGGCCAACTGCGTTGCCGGGCTTTCGACCAGAAGCCTCGGGGCGCAAACGTCCCTACCCACTCCCGCCGAGGTCGAAGAGGCTCTCAGGACCTATCTGACTCGAGTGCGGCTTTGATTTCCCCGAGCACAGAGTCGTCCGCTTCGGCGTGCAGGGCAATTTCCAGGGCGCGTCTGGCAGACGAGTCGTCGTAACGGCCAAGGGCCCAGGCGACGTGCCCGCGCACCAGGGGCTCGTCGTGGGAGGACACGGCGTGACACAAAACGGGGACGACCCTCTCGTCGCCGGCATTCCCCAATGCGATCGCCGCGTTGCGGGCGAGTCCGCGGCGTTTGGCGCGCAGCACGGCGGTTCCACGGTAGGTGGAGCGAAACTCCTCCTCGCTCATGCGCAGCAACCATTCCAGCTCGGGCGCGACATTGCGTAGAGATGAGGGTTCGAGTTCGCCGTCGAGCATTTCCTGCGCGGCGTTGGTGTACGGGCAGATTTCCTGGCATTCGTCACACCCAAACACCCAACTGCCAAATCGAGCCCGCAGCTCACGAGGAACGACTCCCCGCTGCTCGATCGTCTGGAAGGAGATGCAGCGGGTGCTGTCGACCGCGTAGGGCGCGACAATCGCTCCGGTGGGACAGCGATCCAGACAAGCCCGGCAACTGCCACAATTCCGATCGAGCGGAGCATCCGGCTCCAGCTCGAGATCGAGCAACAGCTCACCCAACATGACCCAGGAGCCATGACCCGGCACGATGACGCAGGTGTGCTTGCCATACCAGCCCAATCCGGACCGAGCCGCCACCGCCCGGTCGACGATGCGGGCGGTGTCGACCAGCAGGCGCGCTTCGATGGAGCGGCAGGCCCGCTCCTCTATTCTGGAGAGGAGCTCAGACATACGCCGTTTCAAAACCCTGTGGTAGTCGGCGCCCCAGGCATAGCGGGCGATGCGACCGCGCGATACTCCATCCTCCGGCATCGCCGGCATGGCGCGATAGTAGGGCAACCCGACCGAGACGATCGAGCGAATGCCCGCGTGCAGATTGGCGGGTGAGGCAGAGAATGTGGCTCGTTCCGGAGTAAACCAATCGAATCCGGCGAAGCGGCCCTGTTCGATTTGTCCGTGCAAATGCGATTCGAGTCCATCGAATGGTTCTGGTCCAGCAATTGCGGCGACTTCCAGACCTGATTCGCGCGCCAGGTCCTTGACCCAGGTCGAATCGAGGCCGCGCGACGAGCGAACGTCGCGCAACCAAATCGGCGCAACGCGAAGCGGTTTGGCGGATGGGGCGTTCATGATTCGATGCTACTTCAGATGGCGGCCAAACGAAAAAGGAGTGGCATTTGCCACTCCCCTTCCAGTTCGATGCTGCGGAGATGACCGGTTATCGGCCGCTCTTCTGGGCGGTGCGCATGCACCGGGTGCAGATATTGAGGCGCACCAGATCGTTGCCGATCATGAGGCGCTTCCGCTGCACATTGGGACGAAAGTCACGGTTGGTCCGCCGCTTCGAGTGGCTGACATTATGTCCGAAACTCTTCGTCTTTCCGCAAATGTCACATGTACCAGCCATATCCGGCTCCACTTCTGCGTTCAGGACGAGTTGGCCTCTTCGGCCGCGGCAGACACAAAATGGGACGCTGGAAGGCGTCCGCAAGCATGCAAGTATATCGTAAATCGGAACGGATTTGTAGCGACGGTCCGGAGCCGTGAGCTGAGACGACCGTAGTCACGGACGTCTCTGCCCTCTCGAGAAATTGGCCCCAGCCTGGATACCTGCCACCTGCCCGCAAGCGTCTCAGGACCCAGGACCCAGGGCTCCGAACTCAAGACTCAGGTCTCAGAACCCATCCACATCCCGTCGTACAATTGTTCGACTGAACGAACGGTCGTCGCCTCACGTAGCAGTCCATGTCTATCACGCGCCCACAACCGAATGTGCTTGGCACCGCGGGCGAAGCGGTCGAG
>DASTFJ010000176.1:0-16144 GCA_035708745.1 Thermomicrobiales bacterium
CAAGACTCAGGTCTCAGAACCCATCCACATCCCGTCGTACAATTGTTCGACTGAACGAACGGTCGTCGCCTCACGTAGCAGTCCATGTCTATCACGCGCCCACAACCGAATGTGCTTGGCACCGCGGGCGAAGCGGTCGAGCGCTCGCTTCAGCTGCTGCGCGAGGAATGGCGCGATGAATTCGCGGGCCGGAAGATCGACCGGGTGCGGATGCTCCTGCGCCAGGCCCAGAATCTGACCAGCGACACCGGGCTCTCGATCGCGCTGGCCCGGCTCGATCTGCGGCTCGATGCATACGCGGCTCTCGAACCGGCCGACCGCAAAACGGAGCTGGCCGAGATCGGCAGGCAGCTCAATGAGCTGAGCCAGCGTCTGCCGAAGGCGCCCGGCGCGTCGACCAAGCCGGTGGCGCCCACCAGGCCGGCCCCGGCAAGACCCACGCGAACCGCGCCGCCGCGCCAGGTATCGCTCCAATCGCCGGTGACCGTGCTTCCGAAAGTGGGAGATCAGGTCGCCAAGAAGCTGGCAAAGCTCGGGCTGGCGACCATATCCGATGTCGTTCGCTTCCTTCCCCGGCGGCATATCGATTATTCCAAGACCATGTCGATTCGCGAGGCAGTTGGCTTCGACACGACCGGCGAGGTCACCGTCAAAGGCATCGTCAAGGACGAGGCGGTCTTCGATGGACCGCCGGCCCGCTACACGATCCGCCTGCAGGATTCGACCGGCTCGATCAAGGTGACCTGGTTCAACAAATACCTGGCGCATCAAATTCGCGCGGGTGACGAGATCACCATCAGCGGCAAGCTGGAGCACGGCTATGGGATGCCGACCGCCACCAGCCCCGAATGGGAAAAGACTGGCACGACCAATCTGTCCACCGGACGGCTTACCCCCGTCTACAACCTGACCCAGGGAGTCTCACAAAAGCAATTGCGCGTCCTGACCAAAGCCGCTCTGGATATGACCGAATCGACCGTGGTCGACTATCTGCCGGAGGAGATGCGGCGGCGGCTCGATCTGATGCCGCTCGGACAGGCCTATCGTGAGTCGCACTATCCGAGCGACTATCGGATGCTGACGCGCGCGCACCAACGGCTCTCATTCGACGAGCTGCTGCTGTTGCAGCTTGGGCTGGTCAAGCAACGGGAGAACCGGCGGCGCGGCCGCGCAAACGCATTCGCGCTCGACGCGGCGAACCTCGACGAGTTTTTCGCTCAGCTGCCATTCCAGCTCACGCGCTCTCAACGCCGCGCACTCGAAGAGGTGCTGATCGATCTGCAGCAACCCAAACCTATGGCCCGCCTGCTCCAGGGTGATGTGGGCAGCGGCAAGACGGTCGTCGCGGCGGCGGCCGCCCAGGTCGCCATTCGGAATGGATTCCAGGTCGCAATCGTTGCGCCGACCGAGATTCTGGCCGAGCAGCATTTGCAGAACTTCCATGCGCTCTTCGCTGGATTGCCGGACGCCGAGCAACCGGTGGTACGGCTGCTCACCGGAACGACCCGGAAGAAGGAACGCGCGAGACTCATGGAGGAGCTGCGGTCGGGAACGATCGATATCCTGGTCGGCACCCATGCGCTCTTCGAGGAATGGGTCACCTTCGATGCGCTTGGGTTAGTGGTGATCGACGAGCAGCACCGCTTCGGGGTGCGCCAGCGCAGCCTGCTTGCGGCACGAACGGGCGAGATTCAGCCGCATATGCTCTCGATGACCGCGACGCCGATCCCACGGACGCTCAATATGGTGCTGAATGGCGATCTCGACGTGTCGGTGATCGACGAGCTGCCGCCGGGTCGCATTCCCATCGAAACCAAGCGATTTAGCGCGATGGACCGGCAGAAGTCGTGGGAGCTCGTTCGTGCGGAAGTGAATGCTGGGCGGCAGGCCTTCGTCATCTGCCCCCTGGTAGAAGAGTCGGAGACGCTCGATGCCAAAGCCGCGGTCACCGAGGCAGAATTCTTGCAACGCGAGGTCTTTCCAGAATTCACGGTACAGGTCTTGCATGGCCGCATGAGCGGCAAGGAAAAAGACCGCATCATGGAGGAGTTCCGCACGAATGAATCGGACGTCCTCGTCTCGACCTCGGTGATCGAGGTCGGTATCGATATTCCCAATGCGTCGATCATGCTGATCGAGGGCGCCGACCGGTTCGGGTTGGCGCAGCTGCATCAATTCCGGGGTCGCATCGGGCGCGGATCCTACCAGTCTTATTGCCTGCTTTTGGCTGATGACGCGACCCCGGAGGCCGAGCAGCGACTTCAGATCATGGTCGATTCGAACGACGGGTTCGTGCTGGCACAAAAGGATCTGGAATTGCGCGGCCCGGGCGATTTCCTCGGTACCCGGCAAAGCGGACTCCCAGAGATGGCTTCGACGATCCGCTGGTTCGACACCCGCACGCTCGACAATGCTCGCCGAGAAGCGGAGACGATCCTGGCTGAGGATCCGGCTATGAGCTCGGACGCATGGCGGCCGCTGCGCGATCATGCAGCTGCATTCTGGCGCGATCTGGCGCCGGATTTGATGCTGTCATGAGCAGGCCGCCATGCGCGTAACCACTGGTTCAGCCAAGGGGCGCAATCTGAAGGGGCCGCCGAGCAGCGGAACCCGGCCGATGTCGGACAAGATCCGGCAAGCGGTCTTTTCGGCGCTGGCGTCCCTGGGCGTCGAGCCGGATCGGGTGCTCGATCTCTATGCCGGCACCGGGGCGATCGGGATCGAAGCCCTCTCGCGGGGCGCCAACCATGCCGATTTCGTTGAGATGACCGCGCCGGCCGCGGCGGTGATTCGCGAGAACCTGGAACGGACCCAGCTTGCCGAGCGCGGCAGCGTGCACCGCCAGTCGGTGCAAAGTTATCTCCACCGGAAAACGACGCCGTACGATCTGATCATCCTGGATCCGCCGTACGCCGACGAATCCATCCCGGCTACGCTTCGTCAACTGAGCGAAAGCGCGCTGGTACAATCCGGAACGGTCGTTGTTCTCGGACACTGGCCGCGGCTCGAGCTTCCTGAGCGGATCGGTCGATTGCAGCTCCTGAAGCGCCGGTGCCACGGCGATAGCTGCTTTTCCATCCTCGAGATCGTCGAGTCGGAGGCGGGCGGCGACCAGTCCCTGGCGGAGACACATTGATATCGGAACCGAGTCGATGACTGGCAAACGAGCGGTCTACCCCGGAAGCTTCGATCCGATCACCATCGGCCACCTGGATCTGGCCAAGCGGGCAGCGGCGCTGTTCGACCATTTGACCCTCGGCATCTATCTGGGCAGTGACAAGCCCGGTGCGCTCTTTACCCATGCCGATCGGGTGGAAATGGCCCGGGACGCGGTGTCGCCACTGAAAAACGTGTCGGTCGAGAGCTTTGCCGGTCTGACGGTCGATTTCGCGCGCGACGAGGGAGCCGATGTGATCGTGCGTGGATTGCGGGCGGTTTCCGATTTCGAGTACGAATTCAAGCTCGCTCACATGAATCATCATCTTGCGCCGGAGATCGAGGTCGTCTGCCTGATGACGTCGTCACGCAATTCCTTCGTCAGCTCGAGCATGATTCGCGAAGTCGCATCGCTCGGCGGCGACGTGGCAGGGCTGGTGCCCCCCAATGTGGAAGCGATCTTACGGGAGCGCTTTGGAGCGGTTGCCGCGGGACGGATGGGGTCATGAGCTACGACGACTACGACCAGAGCAATGCGCCCACCGAGCCCGACCATCGCGCCAGCGAAGGGACGGTCGAGATCCTGTATCTGCTCGACCAGCTTGAAGATATGGTCGGGATCAGCAAGCGGGTACCGTTCAGCCACCGGGTGATGGTGGAAGAGGATGATTTCGTCGAGCTGGTGGAACAACTCCGTCTGGCGATCCCGAGCGAGGTGCGGCAGGCGCAACGGGTGGTGCGCGACCGGGAAAAGATCATCGCCGAAGCGCAGCAGGAAGCGGCGCACATCATCGAAGGAGCCCGGAGCCGCGCGGAATATCTCGTTTCCAACGAAGGGGTCTTCAATGAGGCCAAGCAGCGCAGCGAAGAGATCCTGCGTCTGGCCGAGGAGCGTCGGAAACGGGAGATGGGCGAGATCGACGTCTACGCCATGGAGCAATTCAATCGGATCGAGCAAGCCCTGCGTGAAGGACTAGAGCTGATCGACAACGCTGTGCAGGACACCGTGACTCACCTGCAACGAGCCCGGGATTCGATCGGGACCTAGCACGCGGCACGCATTCAACGCGTAGCGCCCGCTCCCAACTCCCAAACAATTCTGTCTGCTGCCTGCCCCGTGCTATACTCCTGCGGTTACGCCGGGCTGGTCCCGGCGTATTTGCCGTGCCGGCGTCGGACTGGACCGGCGCCAGTGGCCGTTATGAGAATCGAACATGGACCTTTACAACGAAACCGCCGTCAACGTCGCGACATTGCTGCAAGAGCCCGTTGGCGCGAGCCGAACCTATTCAGTCCGTTTGGACCGGTTCGAGCTGGATGACGAGCTGGTCGCCCGCGATGTGAACGGAACGATGCGGTTGACCCGATTGTCAGATGAGATCCTGGCAAATGTGGAGGCGACTGCCACCGTTACGTTGATCTGCCTTCGCTGCCTGGAAGACTACGATCAGCCGACGAAAATTCGCTTCCAGGAAGAATTCCGGGTGGCGTACGACGTTCGGTCGGGCGCCGAAGTTCGCAGCACCGACGACGACGAGCGGTTTTCGATCAACGACGCGCACGAGCTCGATATCCGCGAGCCGCTGCGCCAGGAGTTGATCGTCTCGCTGCCAATGCGTCCCGACTGCGGAGATCGATGCCCGGGACCGCCGGCGATCGACGACGAGAGCAAAAAAGAAGAGATCGACAATCGTTTCGCAGCGCTTGGCGCATTGTTGAACGGTACGAACGAGGATTGAGGAAACGCGGTTTCGCCGCGATTCGAGGAGAACTGAACGATGGGCGCACTTCCAAAGCAACGTATCAGCCGGCACCGGCAGGGCAACCGCCGGCGGCATATCTTTCTGAAGAGTCCTGAGCTGGTCATTTGTCAGACCTGCCGGGAGCTCCATCGCGCGCATCACGTTTGCCCGAACTGCGGCTACTACCGCAACCGGCAGGTGATCGTTATCGAAGAGCGCACCCGCGCCAGCTAGGCGTGCCTACCGGGCACGCCAGGGCTGCGCAGGTTTGCACGCGCGCGTCATTCGGCGCAACAATGTCACGATCGGACTTGGTCCGGTCGGGCCGGGCGAACGTCGCCGGCGCTGATTCGACACGGGCGGCAGGATTTCGATGCGGTACGCGGCCATAACAGGATGGGGAATGGCAGTACCCGACCGGGTATTGACCAATGCCGACCTGGAAAAGATGGTCGACACGAACGACGAGTGGATCGTCTCTCGCACGGGGATCCGCGAGCGCCGCGTCGTCGGACCGAACGACAGCACGACGTCGCTATCCGTGGCGGCAGCGACCCAGGCACTCGAGCGATCCGGGATCACCGCCGAAGATCTCGATCTCATCGTCGTCGCGACCTGCACGCCCGACCAGTTTCTGGTGTCAGAAGCCTGTCTGGTGCAAGCCGAGCTGGGCGGCACAGCTGCCGCATTCGACCTCGGCGCGGCCTGCGCCGGTTTCGTCTATGCGCTCTCCACGGCCACGCAATTCATTCAGGCCGGACTCTACGAGCGGGTCCTGGTGATCGGCGCCGATACGCTGACCCGATTCGTCGATTATTCCGACCGAAGCACCTGTATTCTGTTCGGCGACGGGGCGGGCGCGGTCGTGCTCGAAGCGACGCCGGAGCCGCGCGGCACACTTTCGACGGTGCTCGGCGCGCATGGCGAAGGGTATAAGCATCTCTATATCCCCGGCTGGGGCGCCTTCGTGCCCGAATCGGCCGGTATCTTTCCTGAATACCGCCCATTTCTACAGATGAATGGACGCGAGGTCTTCCGGTTCGCGGTCACCGCCATGGGTGATGCCGCGGTGGAAGCGGTCGCGCAGGCGGGACTCGAATTCGGGGATATCGACATGCTCATCCCCCATCAGGCCAATCTGCGAATCATCGACGCGGCCGCGCGCCGACTCGATCTGTCGATGGACAAGGTCTGGGTCAATCTCGATAAGTACGGCAATACCTCGGCCGCTTCGATCCCCATCGCATTGGTCGAGGCCGAGCAGGCCGGCAAGATTCAGGAAGGCGACAATCTCGTCCTGGTGGCCTTCGGCGGAGGTCTGGCCTGGGCGGCCAGCGTGATCCGATGGGGCGGGATTTGCAAGAAAACCGAGCAACGCAGTCCGAACGGCGTGGCGGCGGATGAGTCGCTCGCATCCACGGTGGGAGCAAAGAGAAGCGCATGAGCGAGCAGACGCGGGTGGCCATCGTGACCGGAGCGACGCGCGGCATAGGGCTGGCAGTCGCATCGCGACTGGCCAACGACGGATACGACATTGTGGCCAACTACCGCGGAGACGAGGAGGTTGCCGAAGTGGCCCGCAAGGAGCTCGAAGCGACCGGCCGCCGCATCGTCATGAGCAAAGGCGATGTCTCGAATGCGGACGACGCGGGCACGCTCATCGAAACGGCCCTTTCGGAGCTCGGTCGGCTCGATGCGCTCATCAATAACGCCGGGATCACACGGGACACGCTGATGATGCGCATGAGCGAGGACGATTGGGATTCGGTGCTCTCCACCAATCTCAAGGGCGCCTTTCTCACCTCGAAGGCAGCGATCCGGCCGATGATCCGGCAACGTTCGGGCCGCATCGTCAATATGACGTCCGTCGTCGGTTTGGTCGGCAACGCGGGCCAGGCCAACTACGCATCGGCCAAGGCCGGGCTGGTCGGTCTGACCAAGTCAATGGCCAAGGAAGTGGGCTCACGCGGCATCACCGTGAACGCGGTCGCTCCTGGGTTCATCGAAACCCGGCTGACCGATGTGCTCGATCAGGACCTGAAGGATATGCTCCTCAAGCAGATTCCCGCCGGCCGGCTCGGCCAGCCGGACGATGTCGCGTCGGCAGTCGCGTTTCTGGTTTCTCCCGAGGCGTCATACATTACCGGGCATGTGCTGACCGTCGACGGCGGTCTTTTCATGGCCTGATCGCGCGCTTGCGCGTGATGAGGTCCGACTGAGCATGGCAGGCGTCCGAAAAGTTCTCATTGCCAATCGCGGTGAAATCGCCGTTCGCATCCTGCGCGCATGCCGCGAGGTGGGTGTGGGCGCGGTGGTCGCCTATAGCGAGGCCGATCGCGATTCGCTGGCGGTGCGGCTGGCGGATGAAGCGGTCTGCATCGGTCCGCCGCCCTCGGCGCGGTCCTACACCAACATCCCGGCGCTGATGAGCGCTGCGCTCGTGACAGGGTGCGACTCCCTGCATCCGGGCTATGGATTTCTCTCCGAAAACGCCTATCTGGCCGAAATCTGCCAGCAGCTCGGCATCACCTTTATCGGACCGCCACCAGAAGTCATCGCCAAGATGGGCGACAAAGCCGTGGCGCGGCAGATCATGAAACAGGCTGGCGTGCCCACGGTGCCCGGCTCCGCGGGGGTGGTGCGCGATCTTGCGGCCGCTCGCGAAGCCATTCGGGGGATCGGCTATCCGGCTTTGATCAAGGCCGTCGCCGGTGGCGGGGGCCGCGGCATGCGGGTCGTCACGAGCGACGGCGAGCTTGCGCGGCTCTTTGCAATTGCGCAATCCGAAGCCGAAGCGAGTTTTGGTTCGGGTGATGTCTATATCGAACGCTATGTCGACAAACCGCGGCATGTCGAAGTCCAGGTGCTCGGCGACAAATTCGGGCATATCTATGCCATCGGCGAGCGCGACTGCTCGTTGCAGCGGCGGCATCAGAAACTGGTCGAGGAAGCGCCCGCACCGAATCTCAACAAGAAGACTCGCGAAAACCTGCTGCGCACCGCAATCAAAGGCGCGAAAGCGGTCGGATATCAAAACGCGGGGACGCTCGAGTTTTTGCTCGATGCCAATGGCAACTTTTACTTCATGGAAATGAACACGCGCATCCAGGTCGAGCATCCGATCACCGAGCGAGTGTCTGGGCTCGATCTGGTCGCCTGGCAGCTCCATATTGCTTCGGGCGCCGAGCTGAAGTTAGAAAATCGAGATCTCGAGCCGAACGGTCATTCGATCGAAGTGCGCATTACCGCCGAGGATCCGGCCAACGATTTCCAGCCCGGCGCCGGAACGTTGGACACGGTCGTGCTGCCGGGAGGTCCCGGTATTCGAATCGATACGCATCTTTATCCTGGCTATCGCGTTCCGCCCGATTACGATTCATTGCTGGCCAAGGTGATCGCCTGGGGGCAAACACGCGAACAAGCGGTGAACCGCCTGGACCGCGCATTGGCCGAGACCTTCATCACCGGCATCCCGACGACGACTGCTTTTCTCAGATTGCTGGTAACCGATAGCGAATTCAGGCGGGGCGAAGTCCATACCGGATTCGTCGCCGATTTCATGAACCGCAACGCCGCGATTATTTCGCGTTTGGGTGACGGCCTGCCCGCACCGGCCGGGTGGGGACAATGAGCGACCAGGACGACAAGATCGACGAGCCACCAGCGCCCGCCAAACAGGGCCGGCGCAAGAAACCGAATATTCGCCGCCAGTCACGCACACTTGCACTCCAGGTGCTGTATGAAACCGACCAGACCGAGCATCCCTGGCAAGAAGTGCTCGACCGGACGATCGAGGCAGAAGAAGCCCCGAACAATGTTGCCGCCTATGTCCGCGTGTTGATCCAGGGTATCTTCGAAAACAAGCGGGCCATCGACCGCGAGATCGAGCTGGCGGCTCCAGCATTTCCGCTTTCCCAGCTTTCACCGGTCGATCGCAATACGTTGCGCATTGCCATCTTCGAGCTTCGCTACTCGCGCGATGTGCCAGTCAAGGTCGCCATCAACGAGGCGGTCGAGCTCGCCAAACGGTTCGGAGGCGAAAGCTCGGGACGGTTCGTCAATGGCGTGCTCGGCACGGTGGTCGACCGGCTGCCGGGCACGGATGGCAAATCGCGCTGACTCACCAGGCGTAGTTGCCGGCTTCTGTGCACGAGGGAAAGCCTCGTGTATCATCGGCCAGTCAATGGCGCAATGTGCGTGCCAGGATAGCGAGCGCGGTGAATACGCCCGCGCGACGATCTTGTACAACAGGAATATTTGCCCGTTCGCGGGCAGCGGGATTCGCAGGAGGAGAAACGGGTGGCCACAACGTTCGAACGCGTTCGCGGAATCGTCGCAGAGCGCCTCGGTGTCGATGAGGATACGATCACGATGGACTCTGCGTTCACCGACGATCTGAATGCCGATTCGCTCGATCTGGTCGAGGTCATCATGGCGCTCGAGCAGGAGTTTGGCACCGAGATCAAAGATGAGGATGCCGAGTCGATCCGCACCGTCGGCGACGCGGTCACCTTCATCGACGAGCGCAGCTAACCTCCTCTTTTCGGTCGAACCGGCCGGCTTTCCCGCGGCGACCGATTCCACCGGATGTGACGCGAAAATGCGGCAGCGCGTATCCTATGCGCGTTGTCGCATCGTCGCGACCCACCCTCACCGGCGCCGTCTCGCTTCATTCCGCGATCAGCCGGTCCGTCATACGTTGGAGTAACGACTCGTGGCTCGTGCCATCAACTTGCCAAAGGTCCGAGTGCCGTCGCTATCGCCTTTCAGGGGCGACGACGATGAGGACTATGAGGACGTATTCGAGGAGATGACTTTAGCGGAGCATCTCGATGAGCTCCGTTCTCGCCTCGTCAAAACCTGCATCGGTATCGGCCTGGCGTTCATCGTCGGCCTCTTTTTGACGCGCCCACTGCTTGGTCTCGTTCGCGACAACGCGAATGTCGAACGGTTCGACGTCATCGAGGCCACCGCGCCGATCACCGACTTCTTCAAGACCGCGCTCTATATCGCGATCGCGTTCTCACTACCGCTGATCTTCTATCAAATCTTTGCGTTCGTCTCTCCGGGACTCACGCGCAGGGAAAAGCGGTATGTCTATGGGTCGCTGCCGTTCGTCGTGGTCTTTTTCATGGCAGGGGCGTGTTTCGCGTTCTTCCTGGCCATCCCCAGAGCGTTCGAGTTCCTGTCGAACTTCAATAGCGATCTGTTCGACTACTCGCCAACGTATGGCAGCATCGCCTCCTTCTATCTCCAGGTTTCCCTGGGCATGGGGATCGCATTCGAGCTGCCAGTGGTCATGTTCCTGCTGGCCCGGTTGGGCATCATCAGTCCCAAGCGCATGTCAGCCTCGCGCCGCTATGCGGTCGTCGTAGTCATGGTCGCGGCCGCGATCATCACGCCGACACCCGACCCATTCAACATGCTCTTCGTGGCCGCGCCGATCTACCTGCTCTATGAGGTCGGTATCATCTTCGCCAAGATCGCCGCTCGCCGCAAGAATCAGAAGGACAAGCACCTCGACGACGAGACACCGGCGCTAGAGGCCTGATTCGTCGCCGGGTGAAACCAGCACCGTTCGCTCGTTGCGATAGGTGACCATTCCCGGTCCCGCGCCTTTGATCTTTCGCACATCTCGACGTCTGGCAAGGTCGACTTCGACTTTGCCAGACGTTCTGTTTTTGCTATACCAGGCAGCCACCGACGCGGCGCGCTCCAGTGCGCCCTCGCTTGGCTCACGACCGTTGCCGCGCACGATGACATGCGCACCCGGCACGCCCCGGGCGTGCAGCCACCAGTCGTCCGGGGCGGCTATATCGAACGTCACGCGGTCGTTTTGCGGTCCGGTGCGGCCGACATAGACCAGATTGCCCTCGGCATCGGTAGATGGGCGCAAGCGATCGGGTTGCCGTTTCCGCGTCTTCGACCGTTCTCCCTTCTCGGGACCGGCATAGGCTTCCCATTCGGCCAGCACGCTCTCGATCTCGGGAAACGTGGATGCCAGCTGTGTCAGCGTTTCGAGCTGGTCGAGATATTCCCGCTCGGTTCGAGCGTCGTCCAGGTGTTCCTCGACTTCGCCCGTACCGCGTTGCATGCGCCGGTACGTTTCGAAATACTCGGCAGCCACATCTTTGGCGGCACGCAAGGGGTCGAGGGGAATCGTCTCCTCCTCGATGGTTAGCGCTCGCTGACCAGGCTCGATCTCCCAGAGATGCGCGTAGATCGCTTCCCCCCAGCGCCGGTAGCGATCGGCTTCGCGCACCGAAGCCTGCTGTTTCTCGATCGAGCGGATGCGCCCGTCGACGATGCCGCGCCGCTCGCGGATCCTGACCAGCAGCCGGTTGCGCCGTCCATCGTGCCGGCCAGCCACTTGCAGGTCGGTGCGCTGCCAGGCCGCGACCGCATCCGACATCGAACCCACCGGTTCCGCTTCGCCTTTCTCGGCAAGCGACCCAAAGGGGACGGCGGCGTATCCGACCAGGTCGCCGTCGCCATCCCGATAGAGTGTGGGATTCCACGCGCCGATTTCCAGCGGCTCGACGATCGACCGAACCGTCTTGGCCAGCACGCCGGGGGTGGGCGCTCCCATACGGGAGGCACGCCAGACGGCTTCCGCCGCCATGGCCGGGCTCATGCCCCGGATTTGGTCCACCAGCGACTTTGCGAGGTTCGTAGAAGTGGGCGAGTCCCCCACTATCAGCTCGACTTGTTCGAGCGTGATCGAGCGAGGATCGACTCCCTCGCGCTGCGGCGGCAACTCGTAGCGAGCCGACGGCCAAATCGGCCGCACGCGGCTCATCTTTGGAGTCACCCGCTTGAGGCTGTCCATCACGACGCCATGCTCGTCGACGAGGATGACGTTGCTGCGGCGACCCATGAGCTCGATATGGAGATAGACGAAGACCAACTCCGGAATTACCGGGCTGGATTCGTCGTCCAGCTCATCGGCATCGTCCTCCAGCGCGTCGTCTTCGCGATTGTGGGGCCAAAACCGCTTGGCTATACTCAGCCGCACGATGCGTTCCAGCGGCGGCTGGTCGATCGCCACCAGGGTCGCTCCGCGCAGATACTTGCGCAGCAACAGTCCGAAGGGGGTGATCAATCCGGGATCGATGGCAAACGGGTCGGGTGACCGAAAGAACGCGGGCTCGGGGTCGCCGATCGTCACGACCAGATGATGCCGGCGCCGGTCCCGGTAGACCTCGAAGGCGAGCGTGCGCGAGTCGCGTAGCCCTACCCGCTGGATACGCCCATCGGGCATCGAATCCGCCAGTTCGTCGACGATGGCCGCTGTCGTCAAGATGTCGTACATACTTCCTCTTCGTTGCTCGGTCGGTTGGCAACGATTCTATCGGTCCTGTGAGTATGCGCGGCAGCGCCTCGAGGTGGAGTCGAACGTGAATGAGGGTGATCTGCTGCTTTCGGACCTGCGAAACCGCCGCAAGCCGAAGCTCTATGTGATCACCGGTCCGTCTGGCGCCGGCAAGGATACAATCGTCAAGGATCTGCGCGAACGCTTTCCTGAAATCCATGTCGCCGTGACCGCTACTACCCGGGCGCGGCGCCCCGGAGAAGCCGAAGGGGTCGATTACTTCTTCCTCGACCCGCAGACATTCCTGGAACGGCTCGCCAACGACGAGTTCATGGAGTCCGCTCAGGTCTACGGCAAGCCCTACGGCGTGCCGCGCAATCAAATCCGGCATGCCCTCCAGCGCGGGCAGGATGTCGTGCTCAAGGTCGATGTACAAGGAGCCGCGACCATCAAGGAGCGCTGGCCCGACGCGATCGTGATCTTCGTCTCACCCGGCTCGATGTCCCAGCTTCTCCATCAGCTACATCACCGCAAGACCGACAATCCCGAGGATCTGATGCGGCGATATGGCGAGGCGGAATCCGAGCTGCCGATGGCGATGGAATTCGACTACTTCGTTTTCAACGAAACCGAGCGACATCAGCAAGCCACGGATGAGATCGAGACGATCATTCGGGCGGAGCGCCTTCGAACGAGGCAGAGCTCTCCCGAGATCTAGCCACCTATTCCGCGATCGTTGCGTACTCGTCCCTGGAGAGCTCTTCTTCGGTGACCTGGAAGAGTGTGGAGCGGTCTTCGACCCGGTCGACAAAGAGAATCCCGTCGAGATGGTCCACTTCATGCTGGATGACGCGCGCCAAAAATCCTGACGCTTTCAAGCGGACATGCTTGTTGTCCAGATCGATGGCCTTGACGGTGACCGTTTCCGCCCGGGGCACATCGCCGACCCAGAGCGGGATACTGAGGCACCCCTCTTGCCCATAGACCTTGCCGTGCGCCTTGACAATCTCCGGATCGATCAGCGTCAGACGGACTTCATCCTGTTTTTCTTCCTCGTCCCTGGGCACGTGGATGGCGACGATGCGGCGCATCAACCCAATCTGCGGGCCGGCCAGTCCAACTCCCGGCGCGGCGTCCATTGTCTCGTGCATATCCGCGGCGATCTTGCGCAGACTGTCATCGACGCGCTTGATGCGCGTCGCCTTCTGCCGCAGGCGGGGATCGCCCTCCAGGACGATTTCGAGCTTAGCCATATGTGTGCAATCGTTTCGATCAATTCCATATGAAGAAATCACGCCAAACGCGTGCATCGTTCAGTATCGCCGACGATGGAAATCGACTCAACATCATCAAAGCAGGCTCTGCGGATCGACATCGATGGACCACGGTGAACGGAGCGGAATCGTCTCGACCAGCTCGGTGAACCCTTTTATCCCGCCCCGCACGATGATCTGCCATTGATACAGATCGCGGATCTTGGCGACAAACGCCGGGGCCGGACCGAACACATCGGCATCGAAACCGTTCGCGCGAATCACCCCGTCGATCTCGACCGCCAGCGTCTCCCCGTCTTCACGGCATTTTTCGTCGGATCGGTCGCGCATAGAGAGCCGTATGAGCCGTGAGAAGGGCGGATAGCGCTGCTGCGCGCGGAATTCGATCTCACGCTCGTAGAAGGCCAAATAGTCGTGCCTGGCGGCCGCCTGGATCGCGTAGTGGCGCGGGGTATAGGTCTGAACCACAACCTGACCGGTCGTGGAGCGGCGTCCCGCCCGCCCGGCGACCTGTGTGAGCAGTTGAAAGGTCCGTTCCGCCGAACGGAAGTCCGGCAGATAGAGCGCGCTGTCGGCCTGCACCACGCCGACCGCCGTCACCCGCGGAAAATCGAGCCCTTTGGCGACGATCTGGGTCCCTACTACGATATCGACATCGCCTCGCTGAATCCGGCGAATGGTGGCGTCGTAGCCCCCGAGGCGGCGGATCGAATCGCGGTCGACCCGCATGACGCGCGCGCCCGGATAGAGCCGGGAAAGCTCTGCCTCGATGCGTTGCGTGCCGGCGCCGAAATAGTCGAGCGGTCCGTCGCACTCGGGGCATTTCTGGATCGGCCGCATGCCGAAACCACAACGATGGCAGAGCAGCCGTTGCAGATCCTGGTGATAGACCAGCGGAATATCGCAATGGGGGCAATCGACCGAGCGGGTGCAATTGCGGCAGATGACGATGGTCGACATACCGCGCCGGTTCAGGAGCACGATCGATTGCTCGGCGCGATCGAGCGCGGTTCCGATCAATCCCTGCAACGGGGTCGAGATGAGCGATGCGCCGGTCGATTTGACCTCGTGCCGCATATCGACGATATCGACCTCCGGCATCGCTAGCCCGCGCTCGCGGTGCTCGGCGTCGATGCCGCCCGGCGAGAACCCGATCCGATCGGGCAGCGAGACCAGCGTGAATGCCCGGGCGGCGGCCGCGTAATACGACTCGACCGACGGGGTCGCGCTCCCCAGTAGGAGGGCGCCATTTCGCGCCTGCGCGATCTTGTGCGCCAATCGGATCGCTTGATACTTGGGCGGCGAATCCTGCTTGTACGCGCTGTCCTGCTCTTCGTCGATGACGATCACGCCCAGCTCCGGCAACGGGGCGAAGAGCGCGGATCGGGGTCCGACCACGATCGGGCGGTCGCCCCGCGCAATCGCCGTCCAGGTCGAATAGCGGTCCACCTCGCCCAGCTCGGAATGGATGACCGCGACCTTGCCCGGAAAGCGCTCCTCGAACCGGCGCACCACCTGGGTGGCCAGCGCAATCTCGGGCACCAGCACGATCGCGCCGAGCTCATTCCGCAGACACCACGCAACCGCACGGAGATAGAGCTCCGTTTTGCCGCTGCCAGTCACACCGTGGACCAGGACAGGCCGTGAGCTGCCACTCGTCAATAGGCGTTCGATCCCATTCCAGGCGGTTGCCTGCGCTTTCGACAACAGCGGCGGCCGCGAAGGAGCCACTTCCTTCTCGAAGATCGACACCGGCAAATCGAGCAGCTCCAGCGCGCCCTTCTTCTCGAGGGCCCGAAGTGTGGCGAGCTCGATCCCGTCGTCTTCGAGCAGATCTTGATAGCGAAAGATGCCCGCGTCGGCGCCGCGAGCGAGTCGAAGGCGCTGGCGCAGCCGGTCGAGTGCGAGCCGTTGCTTCTCCGACCGGCCGGCAACGTCCGGATCGACCGAATGCACGCGCACGAAGCGCTCGGTCCGTTCCGACGGAATCCGGTCGACCGGACGATTGAACCGCTCGAGAAGCCCCATTGCTTCCAGCGCTGGAACGACCGACGTCAGTTGACTGCCGGTTCGCGCTCGGGCGCTTGCCAGCGAGAGCTCGGATTCCGTTGAGAGTAGATCGAGGAGGATCCGCTGCGATCGGGTCAGGTCGTCGGATTCGTGAGTGCGCCCCTCGACGCGGCGAATCCATGGCTCGGCCGCATGCAGTTCACCGGGAGGCAGGAATGGCGCGACGGCATCGTAGAAGGTGCAGCGGGTCGTGGCCGCCATCCATTCAGCCACTTCCATCGCCCACGCTGGCAACACGAACGGCGGTTCGACAACCGAATGCACCGGCCGCAGATCGAAAGCGGGTGTCTCGTCATGCACGCGAACGACGACGCCGGTTTCGAGCTGCCGTCGCAACGGCACCCGCACGAGCTGTCCCGGTTCGAGCCGGCCGAGCAGTTCACCGGGAACCGCATAGGTGAAAACGCCGTCGCCCGTGGCAGCGACGGATGGGGCGGCGATGTCGGCAAATGGAAGCGGCTCAGCCATCATGCAGTCAGACTACACCGCGTCGATTCGCAGAACAAATGTTCCCGCTAGTCAAGGAGCTCCGCGAACGCGTCGAGATTCGCGAAGACCGACGGGCCGCCGCCGGTGTGCAGATAGATGAT
>DASTFJ010000177.1:0-11524 GCA_035708745.1 Thermomicrobiales bacterium
CAACCCCAGGATGCATTTGATCAACGTCGTCTTGCCGGCTCCATTGGGACCGACGATCGCCATCAGCACCCCGGCAGGCACCTGCAAATCGACATCCCAGAGCACCGGCTGCTCGTGATAGACCGCGGTCATATCGGCCACATCGATGGCGGGTCGTTGCTCGATCATGTTCCGGTGTCTCCGTCTTTGAGTGCCTTGGCGATGGTGTCGATGTTGTGGCGCACCATGCCGAGATAGGTGCCTTCGACCGTGCCGGGATCGCCCATGGCATCGGAAAAGAGCGAGCCGCCGATCTGCACGTCATACCCCTTGGCGCGCACGGCTTCCTGCAACGCGCGCACGGTGCGGGGCGACACTGAGCTTTCCACGAAGATGGCCGGAATCTGGTTCTCCACGATGAAATCGGCCAGCGATTGCACATCGCCGGCGCCGGCTTCGGTTGCGGTGCTGACCCCCTGCAACCCTTTCACCTCGAACCCGTAGGCAGCCGCGAAATAGCCGAAGGCATCGTGCGCGGTGATCAGCACCCGTTTGTCCGCCGGAATCGAATTCGCCTCGGCTCGCACGTATGCGTCCAGTGCGGTCAGCTTTTCCTGATAGATCTGGGCGCGAGCGTTGTATTCGTCGGCGTGGGCCGGATCGACCTCCACCAGCGTCCTCCGCACCGACTCGGTGGCATCCGACCACATCGAGACATCGAACCAGACATGCGGGTCGTAGGTCGCTTCTCCGCTACCCACCACATGCAGCTTGTCCCGCGGGATCAGATCGGTCACCGGCACGGTCACGATGCTGCTGCCCATCTTCTCGAAGACCTCGGCCAGCTTCGCTTCCAGATGCAACCCGGAATAGAAGACAATATCGGCCCGGTCGAGCCGTTCCACATCACCTTCGCTGGCTTTGTAGAGGTGCGGATCGACCCCTGGCCCCATCAGCGTAGTGACATGCAACCGATCGCCGCCGACTTCCTTGACGATGTCGCCGACCATGCCGGTGGTTGCCACGACCTCGATGGTTCGCCCCGAGAAATCGGGCAGCGTGCGCTCCTGCACGCGTCCGCACCCCGCCAGCACGAGCACGGCGATCAACATCGTGGCCGGCAGGAGGGAGTATTTGCAGCGGCGCTTTTTGGTCCAGTGTCCAGGGTCCAATGTCATGTGAGGGGCACTCTGAAACGCCTCTTGACTCTTGGCTGTTGACTCTTGACCCGTTTTGACAGAGTAGCCCGGGGGTTCGATCCCGAAGGGCGCGGCGACCCGCACCCGCTGTGGCGGGGAGACGGCGTCGATCGCGGAGATGAACTGGCCGCCTGGCAGCGCATGGATGCCGTGTTTTGGAGGTGTGGGAAGATGAATAACACAGAAAACCAGCGCTCCCCGAGCGGCCGTGCAACGGAGCGTCGAGCCATCTCCCCGCCAGAGCGGGAAGAGCAATAAACCAATCACGAAAGCAGATGATCGATGTGGCAATCATCTGGTTTAGTCTCGGCTAATTCTCCACGGGAATGGCCGTCCTGTCCAGTCCCCTCATCTTGGTCCGTACGGTTTCGCGGCTCTCTTGTCAAAGTTGCGTATCTGGGAGAATTGAGAAAACCAGCGGCCGGCACTCCGCGCAGTGCGGTGGTTCCCGTTCGGGGCGTGGAGCGATTCGCGCATTCGAGCCGGAACCGCGCCGGTCGTCGTTGCGAAAGGCTTCATATTCTCCTTCCATGGCGCGCCTCTTTCTCGAGCTGTTCGTCGTCGTCGTGCTGCTGGGCATCAACGCGTTTCTGGCGGCCTCCGAGCTGGCGCTGGTGTCAGCCAGCAAACCGCGGCTGCGCTCCCTGGCCGAGGAAGGAAACGGGCGTGCCAGGCGCGCGCTCGATCTGTCCGAAACCCCGGCCCGTTTTCTGGCAACTGTGCAGATCGGCATTACCGTCGCGGGGTTCTTCGCCGCCGCGGTCGGCGCGGTCACGCTGACCAAGTACGTGAAGGACGGGCTGGCCGACCTGCCGGTCGCCTTCATCTCGGACCACAGCGGCACGGTCGCTTTGGTATTGGTGACCGCGCTCCTCTCGTTCTTCAGCATCGTCTTTGGCGAGCTGGTGCCGAAGACTTTTGCCGTCAACCATGCCGATGCGATCGCCCTCAGAATCGCCGATCCGATCTATTGGCTCTCGCAGGCGATGCGCCCGGTGGTCCGGCTGCTGACGGGAACCACCAATCTCACTCTGCGGTTGTTCGGCTCCGACAAGCGGACCTCCATGCCGAGTGTGACCGAGGCGGAAATTTTGGCGATGGTGGAAACCGCCCATGATGAAGGCGTCGTGGAAAAGAACGAGGCCGATCTGGTCGAGGAAGCGCTCGGTTTCGGCGCCATCCAGGTGCGCAATGTCATGGTGCATCGGGTCGATGTCGAAACCATTTCGGGGGATCTGATCCTTGACGAAGCCATGCGCATCTTCTTCCGCACGGGCTATTCGCGCTTGCCGGTCTATCGGGAAAGCCAGGACGATATCATCGGCGTCCTGCATATCAAAGATGTCTTTCGCTTGCTGTTCGACAATCGCGACGCGGGCAGCATGCATTGCGCCGAGCTGGTGCGGCCGGCCTACGTGGTCCCTGAAACCCGTCCAATCGATGAGACCCTGCAAGACCTGCGCACCCAGCGCACGCACATCGCCATCGTGGTCGACGAATACGGCGGTCTGGCCGGAATCGTCACCCTGGAAGATCTGATTGAGGAACTGGTCGGCGAGATCTCGGACGAGTTCGACCCGGGGTACGAGCCGCTGCACGAGATCCAGCCCGATCTTTTCGATGTCGACGGCCGCCTCTCGCTGCTCGATCTGCTGGATCGGCTGGATATGCCCCGCGCCGCCCTCGGCGACATCGAAGCTGAATCGGTCGGCGGTCTGGTCACCGACAGCCTCGAACGCATCCCGGTCGTCGGCGACGTGGTGGAGATCGGTCCAGTCCGCTTCGAAGTCAAGGCCATGGATGGCTATCGCGTGGCCCTGGTCCGCGTCGAGCACCACCGCGAGTCCGACATCGACGACGCCGACCAGCCCTTGCTGGACGCATGATCGCAGTGGTCATTCGCCCCGATACGGATCCTCGAACCACCTGGCGGGGTTGTTCTCGATATAGCTCCGGAACTTGGTCAGCTCCGCTTCGTTCCCGATCACCCGTTCGTAATAGTCGCGTTGCCAGGGCTTTCCGGGATGCGGGGGCCATCCATCGCTCCAAACGGCATCCCCATACCGGTAAGTGGTCAGCGATTTGAACCGTTCCATCACATCGTTCGATGAGAGGCGGAGCTGCCCGCCAGTGTCGGCGCCATCCTGAGACCCGGTAAGGGCGCCTCCCCGTGGGCGCCCGTGTTGGCGGGCGCGCATGTTGAGGTTGGCCCACGGAGGTGATGCCGCCATTTCGCCGAACAGGTGTTTGCGATGCTGGGTGCAAACGGTCACGACATAACAACCGGGCGCCCGATAATCGAACGCCCGGAGTCGTATGGAACGGCGCTGGGGGAATCCGGATTCTCTAACCATGACCCCGGTCTGGCTATCCCTTCGGCACCAATCCAATCCCCCGACCCGGACCCGCGCTGCCGCCCTGAATGTTCAATGGCAAATAGACGAAATACGCGCCGCGAGGTGGGAGCTTTTTCAGGTTGGCGAGCAGCTCGATATAGAGCATCCCTTTGCCCAGTCCGAAATGATGCGCGGGCGCGGGATCGTCGACCCCGCCAACGCTGACCCCGTCCAGACCCAGGGTGGTCACGCCCCGTTCCAGCAGGAACTCCAAACAGGGAATCCCCGGCGCCGGCCAGCCCGGACCCTTCGCTGCCAGAAATGGGTCGGCAGCATACGCGCCACCACCGTCCGGGATGGAAACGTAGTGCTCGTCCCAATCGCTGCGGAAGAGCACGATGTCGCCCGGTTCCAGACGGCCGTATTGTGCTTCGTGCCGAAGTACATGCTCGGGAGTGATCTGTGGGCTCTTCCCGGGATCGCCGGTGTCCTTCAGATCGGTTGCGTCGACCACGCGCGCCGGACCCATCATGCGGCTCAGGGGCACCTTATCGAGCGTCATACCGCCCATCTCGCCGGCATGCGGCAATCCGGAATCCGAGGGGGGAATGAAGTGGGCGGGTGAATCGATATGCGTGCCGCAATGCTCGTCCAGGATCAAAAAGGCGGTGTAATACGGACCGCGAAATCCATGAAACGGCTGTTGCGGATGCTCCTGCGGGGCATACCAGTTGTACACCTTGCGCTGGAAGGGCATATGCGTCGGCCAGTTGGCTGGCAACCCCTCCGCCAGCGGCACCGTCAGATCGACGATCTCCACATTCCCCAGCGCGGCCGCCAGCGCCGCAAACGCCTCGTTCTCGCTCATTGGTTTCCCCTCGTGATCGGTTTGTCTCGCACGCCTTGGAGCAAAGTTTAGATGCCGGAACTCCAACGGTCGTTCGGCACAAGGGGAGGTACTTCGGAGCGGCAAAGTTCGAGCTAGGCGATGCGGTACCGTGTGTCTCCCAGATCGATTTCGACCTGCAACTCCCATCCCACGGCTTCCACATACGCTCGGATCACGCTGATTGGAAGTTGTTCGATGTCACCATTCTCGATTTGCTCGATCTGGAGCGTGCTCACCTGCATCTTGTTGGCGAGATAGTCGGGCGACATCCCCAGCGCCTCTCGCATTTCGCGCAAGCGGTACCCGCGTGTCTGGGCAAGCATTTCTCGCTTGAGCTCTTCCACCCGTTCGCGATTGACCGGTCGTTCGGCTTGCATTTCATCAAGTGATTTCATCGAACTACTCCGTACGCCGCTGGTACTTCTCCAGCCGCAGGGCCAGCACGTTCAGCAGCAGCGCGCAGAGGAGGATGATGCCGGTGAGGGCTTCCTTGAAATAGATGCTGACATTCGGCAGGAGATTCAGGCCGTTGGAAAGAACGGCGAAGATCAGCACGCCAAGCACGGTGTTGAGCATGCCGCCCTCGCCGCCGAAGAGTGACGTTCCGCCCAGCACCACCGCCGCGATCGTATCGATCAGCATATTCTGACCGCCGGCGGGGTTGGCCGAATGCAACCGGCCGATGAAGAGAATGCCCGCCATGCCAGCGGTCAGGCCGCTGATCATCATGACCAGCATGATGATCTGGCGTGTGTCTACGCCGGACATCTCGGCCGCCTCGCGATTGCCACCGGTCATATAGACCTGCCGCCCGAAGCGGGTATAGGCCAGGACGATATGGCCGACCAGCAGCACGGCCGCCGCGATCCAGCCGACGACCGGCAGGCCGAGAAAGAGATTGCCGACCTTCGATATCCGCTCCAGCACAGTCGGCACATCGAAGATCTGTTTCCCGTCATTGATAAAGGTCGCTAACCCGACGGCGATGGTGAGCATCGCCAGCGTCATCATGAAGGAAGGAATGCCGACATAGGAGATGAAAAAGCCGTTGATCAGCCCGAGAAAGGCGGCGATCAGAATGGCCGCCAGAATACCGGCATTTCCGAGCGAGACGGAATCGCCCACCCAAAACCAGGCGCACATCATGCCCGCGAAAGTAGCGATCGAGGCGATGCTCAGGTCGATCTCCGCGCAGAGCAGCACGAAGGTGACGCCCGTGGCCGCCACCGCGATCGGCGCGACCTGGGTGATCACGTTGCGGAAGTTGCTCAATCGCATGAAGGTATCGGTCGTGATCCAAAAGAAGAGCACAAGCACGATGAGAGTCAACAGGGGCGCCAGCACGCGCGCGTTTCTGGTCGCGAAGAGCAACGCCGTATCGGCCGAGGATCTCCCCGCTCCGGCAGGCTGCAAAGCTGGACTCGCGTCGGTCATCGGTTCCTCTCCGTACGTCCTCAAGACCGTAGATGCAGCCCTCTGTGGCTGCCGTCGTTGCACATCGCAGCCACAGAGGGCTGCATCTACGCGGGTTCGATAGTTGCGCTATGCGTACAAAAGCAGATCTTCCTTGCGGACCTGCTCGTCGACGAATTCCTTGGCGATCGTGCCGCGGGACATGACGAGAATCCTGTCGGCTTCGGTCAGCATCGTTTCCGGCTCGGTCGACAGGAGCAGGATCGAAACCCCTTCGGCTTTCAGCTCCCGCACCAGATCGAGCACCTCCCGTTTCGCGCCGACATCCATTCCGCGGGTCGGCTCATTGAGAATGAGCACCCGCGGTTGCTTGGTCAACCACTTCGCCAGCACGACTTTTTGCTGATTGCCGCCACTGAGATGCCCGGCTAGCATGGTCGGGCTGTTCGGGCGCACACCGGTGCGCTGCACCAGCGTGGCCGCCTGGCCGATCTCGGAGTCGTGCCGGAAGACCGGCTTCACCAGATGGTCGAGATGGGCCAGGGTGATGTTCTTGTAGACCTCATGCCGGGGAAAGATGGTGGCGCGGCGGTTTTCGGTCAGATAGGCGATCCCCAGCTTCTTGGCGGATACCGGGTTCGACGGGCGGATCGTTTTGCCATCGAGGGTGATCGAGCCGCTTCTGGGCTTCAGGATGCCGAAGAGCGAACGGGCGATCTCGGTCATACCCGCGCCCAGATAGCCGAAGAGCCCCAGGATCTCGCCCTCGTGCAGAGTGAAGCTGACATCGTCGTATTCGCCCGGCACCGTCAGATTCGCCACCTCCAGCACGGGTTTTGTCTCGATCCGGGGTGGCAGGACGCTCCCCTGCTCGTAGCTTTCCGCCAGGGCAGTGTCCTCCCGGCCGATCATGAGGTTGACCATCGCATGCTTGCTCAGCTCGCTGGCCGGCATGGTGGTCACCTTCTTGCCGTTGCGCAGCACGGTCACCGTATCGGCAACCGCGAGCACATCTTCCAGAAAGTGCGAGATGAAGATCATGCTCTTGCCGCTGGCGCGCAGATCGCGCATCAGCTCGAAGAGCCGTTCCGATTCCGGGACCGACAGCGCCGAGGTCGGTTCGTCCAGGATGATGATGTCGGCCCCCGAGTTGATCACCCGGGCGATCTCGATCAATTGCTGATTGCCGAGCGAGAGCTGCTTGACCCGCTCCTCGACATCGATGTCGATTTCGAAATCGGCGAGCTGCTTGCGGGACTCCTCACGAATGCGCTTCCAATCGACCAGACCGAACCGATTGCGCGGTTGCCGGCCGAGAAAGACGTTCTCCGCCACCGAGAGCGCAGGCATCAGACTGAGCTCCTGATAGATCATGCCAATGCCGGCCGCTTTGGCATCCGCCGGCGAGCGGAAGCGCACCGCCTCGCCGCGCAACAGCAGTTCGCCCGCATCCGGGCGCTGCACCCCGCTGAAGATCTTCGAGAGGGTGCTCTTGCCGGCGCCGTTTTCCCCGATCAGCCCGTGGATCTCGCCGGGCATGAGCTGGAAATCGACATTATCGAGCGCGGTCGCCCCGCCGAATCGTTTGGTCGCTCCGCGCAGCTCCAGAATGGGTTGCACCGCCTGATCGCCGGGAGCTTCCGCGATGTCGTTTTCCACGCTCGATACCATCGTGATCCCGTTGGGTAATGAGCAACTAGTAACTGGCAACTAGTGATTTTCCGGTGACGTGGAGAGCGTCAGCAGGCAGCACGGCTGATTGGAACGCGGCGCCAGTTGCTTATTACCAGGTGCCAGTTACCAATCGCTGCCTGCTGACGACTGACTGCTAGTACTGGTAGTTGTCGTGCAGCCAGATATAGCCCGCGGCGTTGTCGGCCGTGATCGGGCCGCCGTCGGCGCGGATGAACTTCGGCAGTCCGCCTTCGGCCAGATCGGTGCCGGAAACCGTCAGGTACCCAGCCCAGGTCGCCCCACCGTGGATGCGGCCGCTCGGGTTGATCACCGAGGCGTGGAGCCGGCCATCGAGAATCGCCTCGCAGGCGTTCTTCTGGCCGTCGACGCCCACGATCTTGACCTGCTCCTGCATACCGGCGCCTTCGATGATGGTGGCGGCCGCCAGCGCCATATCGTCGCTATGGAAGAAACCGCCGACGACGTCCGGAAAGCGTTGCAGCAGGTCTTGCCAGAGACTGGAAACCACCTCGGTTTGCCATTCGCCCGGGGTCTCGTCGACCACTTCGATATCGGGGTACTTGGAAACGACTGCCTGGAACCCGTCATAACGGCCCTGCGAGCCGGTATGTCCGAGCTGACCGCGGGTATGGATGACCTGCCCCTTGTAGTCGATCGCCTTGAACAGCTCTTCGGCGACGGTCGAGCCCATATAGATGTTGTCCGGCTCGATGAACGTCAGGAAGCCGTATTCCATATTGGCGGCCGGGTCCTGCAGCACGCGGGTGTCCATGACCACCAGCGGGATTTCCTTGGCGATGATGGCATCGGTGCCGTCCATCAGCGCATCGGACGATGCCGGATGCAGGGCCACGAAATCCCAGTCCTCCTCGGCGATCGCCAGGAGCGCTTCGAGCTGTTTGGCCGGGTCGAACTGACCGTCGAACGCCTCGACCTCGACGCCTAGCAGGCTGCCGACGAATTTCGAGGTCTCGATCCCGTGCGATACCCAGGTGGAGGCTGCGCCGACCTCGACCGTCGCCGCCTTGTACTGAGGCGCGGGGAGATCTTCCGGCAGCAGATTCAAATTGGCCAGCGCCTCGGCGTGGGTCACGCCCGGTTTGAGACCGGCCGCCGCTACCATTGCCGCGATGGCCGCGCCGCCGCCCACGAAACCGCGCCGGCTGAGCTTGTTCAGCGTGGCGCGGTGTTCCTTGCGCGACATTTCATGGAATCGATTGCGAAGTTGCAGCATGGGTTCTCGATCCTCCTCGATCTCGGCTATCGGTACATCCGCACGCCCGCGCGGATACCAGGTAACCGCGCGTCTCCCATGGACGCCGCGGGAATCCAGGCCTGTGTTGTGAAAATCGGCGCAAGCGGTACGGGAAACTCAGCGCCCCATGCCGTCCGTTGCCGTCGCGCCAAATCGTCTGTCGTCACATCGGTGCAACCAACGCCGATCGGGGTCCAATCACCCAGGGCCCAGCCAATTGCGTGATTACTTCGACGGAGTTCGAGACAATGGTCACGGTACCATAGAGCGCCGCTGCGATACAACTGTTCCCCGGAACTGTTTACGTTACATTCGGGTAGCTCCAGGGATCGGACGCAATCATTGGTATGGTGAGCGACGCGGCGATTCGGCCGCGAAGTGACCCAGGAGCAGGTATCCGCAATGGACGTTCCCCGGAATCTCGACGGCCGCGTCGCGCTGGTCACCGGCGCTGGTTCGGGCCTCGGGCAAGCTGCGGCCATCGAGCTGGCGCGGCGTGGCGCGCATGTCGCCTTCACTGAGCTCCCCGACCGATTGGAAAAAGCGGCCGAGACGCTCGGGCAGATCGAGGCCGCCGGCGGAACCGGTCTCGTTCTCGAGCTCGATGTGCTCGACCTGGCGAATATCCGGCAGGTGGCCGAGACCGCCGCGGCAATTCGCGGGCAGATCGATATCCTGGTCAATAACGCCGGCATCAACATCCGCAAGGACGCCTTCGAGTTCACCGAAGCCGATTGGGATGCGGTGCTCGATGTCGATCTGAAGGGTGTCTTCTTCATGGCCCAGGCCGTTGGCCGGATCATGCGCGACCAGCACCCACAGGGCGGCTCGATCGTCAATATCGCCAGCACGATGGGCATCGTCGGCTCGCAAACCCGGGTGGCCTATACCTCGGCCAAAGGCGGTGTGGCGAATATGACCCGCACGCTGGCGCTCGAATGGGCGCCGATCGGTATCCGGGTCAATGCCATCTGCCCAGCCTTTATCGAGACCCCGCTCGTCCGGCCCTATTTCGACGCCAACCCCGCCGCCTACGAAGAAATCATCTTCCGCACGCCGATGGGCCGCCTCGGCACCCCGCGGGAAGTTGCCAACGCGGTGGCTTTCCTGGCGAGTGGCGACGCGTCCTTTGTGACTGGTTCGATGCTCATGGTCGATGGCGGATGGACTGCCATTTAGCGGGTATTCGGAATGGATTCGGGGGCCCGCACGGCACTCCATCGAGCACCGATCATCTCTTGACTCTTGACTCCGGCCCTATTCCTTCCCTGGCACAATCGATCGACGGAGCTTCCCATGCCGCTCACCCGCCGCTCGCTGCTCATCAGCCCAATCACGCTGGGGATCACCATCGCCCCACTTCACATCACGAGCGCACAGGGAACCCCTGCTCCGGCGATCTCGTTCGAAATGGTCTTCGATAGTCTCGACAAGCCGGTCGGGTACATCGATGCGAACGATGGTTCGGGACGCTTTTTCATCGTCGAGCAGAGCGGCCGCGTGCTCGTTTCCAATGGCGGCGAGCTGCTCGACGCACCCTTCCTCGATATCGGCTCGATGATTTCCACCGGCAGCGAGCAGGGGCTGCTCAGCATCGCGCTCGATCCCGGGTTTGCCGACAACGGCCGGGTGTTCGTCTCGTACACCGATACCGAGGGCGATTCGCAGATCGTGCGATATGCCGTTAGCGAGGAAAATGCCAATCGACTCGACCCCGGCTCCGCCACGGCGATTCTCTCGCTCGACCAACCATATCGGAATCACAACGGCGGCAATATCCTCTTCGGGCCGGATGGGTTGCTCTATATCGGTTTTGGCGACGGGGGAGGCCAGGGCGATCCCGATGGCCGCGCCCAGGATCCGAGCGTGCTCTATGCCAAGATCCTGCGCATCGACGTCTCCGGCGATCGGGAGCCCTACGGCATCCCGGACGACAACCCCTATGTGGACGACCCCAGCTTCGCGCCGGAAACCTTCGCCTGGGGATTTCGCAATCCCTGGCGCTTCAGCTTCGACCGCGAAACCGGCGACCTCTGGATCGGCGATGTCGGCCAGAACGCGATCGAGGAGATCGATCTCGTCCCGGCCGGAACCAGCGGCCAGAATTTCGGCTGGCCGGTACGGGAGGGCAACGAGTGCTACGACGCGCAGACGTGCGATGAAAACGGGCTGACCGCGCCGGTCGTGCAATACACGCACGAGCACGGGTGTTCCGTAACTGGCGGATTCGTCTATCGCGGCTCGGCCATTCCCGAGCTGGCCGGGACCTATCTTTTCGCCGACTACTGCAGCGGCTACCTCTGGGGTCTCATCCCCACCAGCGACGGAACATACACCGTCACCGACATGCTCGAAACCGGGTACTCCCCCTCGTCCTTCGCCCAGGACGCGGCAGGAGAACTCTATCTGCTCGACCTCGGCGGTGGCATCTATCGCATCGCTCAGGGATAAGCCCACCGCCGTGGTCCGGTCTTTCCGATCCTGGGAGACCGGAGGCGGAGTTCTGGCTCTCGCCCGACTACCGGAAGAAGTCCCTCGGTTCCTCCACGATATGGGGGACCGAGGGGGTAGAGACGGAACGAGAATAGAACGCTACTGCGCCCAGACCGGCTCGGCGCGTTCGCCGCTCGCATGGAAGAAGCCAACGCCCGCCGGAGCCACCAGCAGCCATTCCGCTTCGGTCTCCCCGGCATTCGACAGCTGGTGCGCGGTCCGCGCCGGGACGATCAGCGTATCGCCCGTTTCCAGGGTGATCGTC
>DASTFJ010000178.1:0-15718 GCA_035708745.1 Thermomicrobiales bacterium
GAAGACATCACGGCGCAGCGCGTTAGCGTCTTCGATCCGTTCGAGGAAACCATTCACCCCGAAGGTCGCCAGCGCGTCATCTCGCTGTGCTAGCAGCTTGGGATCGTCCGGTTCGGCGGTATCGTCCGGCGCGCCGCGATAGAGAATACCGAGCTCGATCTCGCATTCGATCCCCGCCGGCCGCAGGATGGCATCGAGCATTTCGCGATAGAAGGCGATCTGCAACCGGTGTTCCATGCGGGCGGCGGTGGTGCTCTTGAAATCGATGATGAACGCAGAGAGCCGGCCATCGTCTGCTCGTTGGAAGTCGATCGCGTCGGCGATACCGGAGAGTTCCCAGCCGTCGAGCGCGGCACGCAGCATCGGCTGAAAGACGACTTCGCGGTCGCCCGGCAACAGGTTCTGCACGGTGTCGATCAGCTGCTGGTTGTCGGATTCGATACCGCGTGCCTTGCGGTTGTCCCGGCTGCACGCGCTGGTGTGCGCGTGTTTGCCGATCTCGGTTTCGGCGCCTGCTTCGAAATCGCGTCCGGAAAGCGTAAGCAGCGGCGGGATCGATTGCGGCTGGGCATCCCAGGCGCGCATGAACGACGTCCCGGTATTTTGCTCCAGCAGGCGCAACCGCAGATAGCGGCGGCATTGCGCGAGCCGGATGTATTGCGCGATATCGGTCGGGCTGAGGCGCAGCAGCGCGCCATCGTCCGGATGGAGCTCGAGCAGCGCCTCGCGCTGGCTCAGATTGGAGCCGGCGCGCGCGCTGCCGTTCCCGAGCGAAGCTGGATCGTTGTGCATACGGCCCATCGTAGGCGCTTGGCGGAGACTCCGCAACCGTCGATGACCGTCATGCTCGACGATTTTGCGCTCGGACTATCGATCTGGGATGCCCACCGCGCGAATCGACTGAGCAGGCAAGCACATATCCGAATTGATCAGCTCGTGGGCGTGGCCGGACCGGGAAAGACCATCGGCACCAGACCGAGCTGCTGCAAGAGCTGGAGCGAATCGACATCGCTCCACCCCTCGACCATTTGGCCGCAGACGATGTGATAGGAGTTGATGCCCGTGAAGGTGACGGCGATGCCGGTGGGCGGATTCCCCTGGAAGTCGCCATCGTTGGTGCCACGGCCGGTCCAACGCACGACCGCGCTGTCATCGTCGGCCACGACGACGTCGACCGAGAAACGGACATCGGGGAAGGAGGCGATCAGCGCTTCCAAATTCGCCTTCACCTCATCCCGGCCGTTGGTGTCGAGATAGAGACCGTTATGATGGATCATGTTCTCGGCCACGAACTCGTCGAGCTCGTCGACCGCGTGCCGGTCGAGCGCTTCGGTCCAATGACTCGCGATCGCGACGTTCTCATCCGGCGTGCCGGGTGGACAATCGGCGGCAGGGGAGCCGACCGGACTCGCGATCTCATCGATGGGGGTACGCGGCGACGCTCCGGCGGGCGGCAGCGCGCCAATCTGGCGCAGGACACCCAGTCCATCGCCCGAATTCCAGGTTTCGACGATCTGGCCGCATTCGACCTTGTGAATGTGCACGGCGCGCACCTTCACGGGTTGGCCCGCCGGTTGCACGCCGGCGTATTCCCCCTGCAGCGTGCCGCTGAAGATATGGCGCACGGCGACCAGGTCGCCATTTGCCGTGATGTCCTCGATCTCGTAGTGCCCATCGGGAAACGCCGCGAGATTCGTCAGCAGCCGCTGGATATGCAGATCCCGATCCTGATCCTTGACCAGCGCGCCGTGATGCCGGTAGTCCGCGGCCAGCAAATCGCCCAGCGCATCCGCATCGCCGTTGTTGAAGGCGTCGAAATAGGCGGTGGCGACGGCAATCGACTCGTCCGTCGTGGTCGATGCGCAGGCGGTGGGTGAGGCGTCCTGCGCCAATACGTCGAATGATCTTCGACCGGCCGTGAGTGTGACGATCCCAGCGGACGTGAGTCCGAGCAAGCGACGCCGAGTGGCCGAGAGCGTCAGCACCAGGGCGCGCGGGCCAGAGAGATTCATCGATCGTTCCCCTTTCGATTGTTGGCGCCGGCAAAGCGCGCGTTCGTGCTTGGGACACCGGTAATGGTACCAACCCCCTGTGTGATCGGGGTCGCACTGGTCTGGGGACGACCGATTCTATGAAATCCGGAAGCTTTTTTGGTTCGACCGATCGCGCTAATGAAATCGGCTCTTTGCGATCAATATACGTCGCAAACTGCAATTCATTCGCTGGTGCAGTACCATCCGTCCGGGAAATGAACGGTGCCCGGCTGGTCGAGAAGACATATTGGCTTCCCGTTTGCAGACGATGAATGCCTGCGCTCGCCAGCCACATCGAGATCGCGTAACGCACACATCAGCGACGATCTCAGGGTTCCGCATCGTGTTCGTCCGTGAATTCGATTCATGGAGTATCTCCTCGATCACTCGAGCAATGCCGCAACGAAATCAGCCATACGGCAGGCAGCGCCTGATGGACGGCTAGCGTTCTGCCAGGGGCCGTATTCGATCCGTTTGGCTCTGTCTCGTGTGGATCGTACGCGGGGGTAACAACGCTCGATCAATCCGAAAATTCACGATTGACGGCAAAGAATGTAGGGTGAGGGACGTTCGATGAGCCGAATTCTCGTGACCGGCGGAGCCGGGTATATCGGCAGTCACACGGCAAAGGCGCTCGCGGCGGCGGGGCATGAGCCGATCGTTTACGACAATCTGAGTACGGGCCATGCGTGGGCGGTCAGATGGGGGCCGCTGGTCGTTGGCGATCTCTGCGACCGCGACCGGCTGGCCGGCGCTATCGCTGACTACCGGATCGAAGCGGTCATTCATTTCGCGGCGAGCGCCTATGTTGGAGAATCGGTGCTCCGGCCGCGCTTCTATTACCGCAACAACATTTGCAACACCATGAATCTGCTGGATGTCATGCTCGAAACGGGCGTCAATGACATCGTCTTTTCCTCGAGCTGCGCGACCTATGGCGAGCCGAGGTCGATCCCGATTCCGGAGCAGCACCCGCAGGAACCGCTCAGCCCGTACGGTGAATCCAAGCACTTCGTCGAGCGTATGCTCAATTCCTACGGGAACGCGTATGGGCTCAACTGGGTGTCGCTGCGGTATTTCAATGCGGCGGGCGCCGATCCCGAGGGAGAGATCGGCGAGGTGCACGAGCCCGAAACCCATCTCATTCCGCTGGCGATGCAGGCGGCCTCCGGCCAGCGCGATGCGCTCGAGATCTTCGGGACCGATTACGCCAGTCCGGACGGAACCGCGGTCCGCGATTACATCCATGTGTCCGATCTGGCGGCGGCTCATGTGAGCGCAGCCGATTATTTGCGGGGCGGCAACGAGAGCCTGGCGATCAATCTCGGCAATGGCGCCGGTTATTCCGTGCGGGAAGTGATCGCTTCGGTCGAAGCGGTCACCAGCTTGAGCGTTCCGGTGGTCTACGCCCCACGCCGGCCGGGGGACGCGCCCGTGCTGGTGGCGAATGCCGATCGAGCGCGGTCGGTGCTGGGCTGGACTCCGTCGTTTCCCGATCTTGGCGGCATCATTTCCTCGGCGTGGGATTGGTTTTCGACGTCGACGGCCAGTCCTGCCATCGCGGGCGGGACCAGCGTCGATTTCATCGCCAGCCCTTGAAGGTGGACTCCCTCCATGCGGGTTCCGCGTGAGTTCGCTGCGCAACGAGCCTTCGATGCCGGTCGGTGATCGTCCATCCGCTGTCGTACGTGATGATCCCGTGCGCGTCGCGGGGAAGTTCTTTCGCGCTGGAACGGAGAAGCTCTGGCTGCGGGGAGTCACCTACGGCACGTTTCGGCCGGACGCGGACGGGTCCGACTACCGGCCGGAAGCCGTCCACTGCGATTTTCGACAGATGGCGGAGTGCGGCATCGATGTGGTGCGGGTCTATACCGTGCCGCCACGCTGGATGCTCGATTGCGCCGCTGCGCACGGCCTGCGCCTGCTGGTCGGGTTACCGTGGGAGCAGCATCTCGCCTTTCTGGACGAACCGGGGCGCGCCGCGGAAATCCAGCAACGGGTCGAATCGGAGGTTCGCGGCATCGCCGGGCACCCCGCCGTCTTCGCGTATGCCGTGGGGAACGAGATTCCCGCGACGATCGTGCGCTGGCACGGGGCCGAGCGGATCGAGCGGTGGATCGAAACCCTCTATCAGGCCGTCAAGCGGATCGATCCGGCGGCGCTCGTTACCTATGTGAACTACCCCTCCACCGAGTATCTGACGCTGCCGTTTCTGGATTTCGTCGCGTTCAATGTCTACCTGGAGTGTCCCGACCGGCTGTCCGCCTATCTGGCGCGCTTGCAGAATCTGGCGGGCGACCGGCCGCTGGTGCTGGCGGAGGTCGGGCTGGACAGTCAGCGCAACGGGCTCGAGACGCAAGCCGCGTCGCTCGGCGTGCAGATCGAGCGAGTCTTCACCGCCGGCTGCGCGGGGATCTTCGTCTATGCCTGGACCGACGAATGGCACCGGGGCGGTCAGGATATCGAGGACTGGGATTTCGGTCTGGTCACGCGGGAGCGGGAACCGAAGCCCGCCCTGGCCGCGGTGCAAGAGCGCTTCGCGACTATTCCATTCCCGCCGGGGATTGCCTGGCCGCGCATCTCGGTGGTGGTGTGCACCTATAACGGCGCGCGGACATTACACGATTGCCTGTCCGGGTTGGCGGCGGTCGACTATCCCGATTTCGAGGTGTTGCTGATCGACGACGGCTCGACCGATGCCAGCGCGGCCATTGCCTCGGAGTACGAGGTGACCGTGATCAGCACGCCGAACCGCGGGTTGAGCGCGGCGCGCACCCTGGGCGCCGAGCGGGCCACCGGCGAGATCGTGGCCTACATCGACGACGACGCCCGGCCCGATCCCGATTGGTTGCGCTACCTGGCCTGGACCTATCTCACCACCGGTCATGTCGCGGTCGGGGGGCCGAACATCGCGCCCGATGGTGACGGCCCCCTGGCGTTTTGCGTCGCCAACGCTCCGGGCGGTCCGGTGCATGTGCTGTTGACCGATGAGATTGCCGAGCATGTGCCGGGGTGCAATCTTTCGGTCCGGCGCGACCGGCTGCTGGAGATCGGAGGGTTCGATCCGCGCTTTCGCGCGGCGGGAGACGATGTCGATGTCTGCTGGCGTATCCAGGACCGAGGATGGACGGTCGGGTTCGCTCCCGGCGCCATGGTCTGGCATCACCGCCGCAACTCGCTGAGGACCTACTGGAAACAGCAGCAGGGCTATGGCAAGGCGGAGGCGCTCCTGGAAGCGAAATGGCCCGAGCGGTACAACGCCATGGGACACATCTCGTGGGCCGGGCGCTTGTATGGCAACGGCTGGACCCGCGCACTGGGGAGCCGCGCCGGGCGGATCTATCACGGGACCTGGGGGCAGGCGCCCTTCCAGGCGCTCTACGACCAGAATCCTCCGCTGCTGGCGTTGCTGCCCTTGATGCCGGAATGGTGGCTGGTTATTGCGGCGCTGGCGCTGATGTCGCTGCTGGGGCTTGCATGGACGCCGCTGCTGCTGGCGCTGCCGTTGCTGGTGCTGGCGCTGGCCGGACCGGTGGCGCAGGCGTGGATAAGCACCCGGGAACTGCAATATCCGCCGGAAACCGGCCGCGCCGAGCGCGCCCGGCTGCGAACGATCACGGCTGGATTGCATCTGGTGCAACCGATCGCCCGGTTGCGAGGCCGCCTGGCGCATGGGCTTTCCCCGTGGCGTCGCCGCGGCTTGCGGGGGATTGGGCGGCCGCTGCCGCGCGCCATGAGCATCTGGCGGGACGGATGGACCGCGCCCGACGAGTGGGTACGGGAAATCCAGCAGTCGCTTGCCAGTCATGGCGCGATCGTGCACAGCGGCGGTGATTTCGACCGCTGGGATCTGGAAATGCGGGGAGGTCTGACCGGCTCGGCCCGTATGCTACATACGGTCGAAGATCATCAATATGGACAGATCGGGCGGTTTCGCATTTGGCCGCGAATGTCGGTCTGGGCCACCGCCGTCGCACTGGCGCTGGCGCTGATCGGGGCGATCGCCGTTTCGAGCGGGGCGTGGTTCGTCGGGGTGGTTCTCCTGATCGGGGCTGTCGGGCTGGCATGCTGGATGATGGTATCGGCGGGCGCCGCGACCGCGGGGTTCGCGCGTGCGATTCAGAACATCCACGGTTCGAAAGATCCATGAGCGTGGCGGCCGACGATCAGAAAACGGTTGGAGCGCCGCTCACACATGGTTTGGCGACCCAAAAGCCGTTCTCGAGCTGGTCGGTTTTTTGCGACACGGCATTTCAGCAACCGCGCGCCTGGGCGCGGGTGGCCGGGCTTTCCATCGTTTCGGCGGGGTTGGCCCTGCTAAGTCCGTGGCCGGTCAAGCTGATTGTCGATAACGTCATCGGAGATAAGCCGCTAGGTGAGCGCAGCCAGAACCTTGTCGATGCGCTGCCATTTTCCGGCGATCACGCGCTGCTGGTTTTCCTGGCGCTGGCGAGCGTGCTTCTGGTTTTCGGTCATGCCGTGATCGACGCCAGCCTGACGATGCGGTCGGTTCGACTCTCGCAGGGGATGGTGTTCGAGCTTGGGTCCCGGCTGTTCGCGCAACTGCAACGCCGATCGTTGACCGTGCACGCGCGGACACCGGTGGGGGATTCGGTGAGCCGCATTACCGGCGATACCTGGGCAGTCGATCAGCTCGCGAACCGGGCGCTCATCGGTCCGTTTCAGACGCTCCTGATCGTGGTGGGCGCGGCGTGGGCGCTGAAGGGCCTGGATCCCCAGCTTACGCTGGCGGTGCTGCTGATCGCGCCGATCGCGGTGGCGGCGTCGCTGACGCTCGGCGGTTCGGTCCGCCGCACCGCGACGGACAAGCGGGTCACCCAGGCAACATTACAGTCGCACGTCCAGCAAATGCTTTCGGCGGCGCCGATCATTCAGGGCTTTGCGCAGGAGCGTCGCTTTTCCGCGCGTTTCCGGGCGATTGCCAACGAGTCGGTCCGCATCGAGCGGCGGGGTGTCGTTCTGAGCGGTCTGAACGAGCTGGCATCCGGATTTGCTTCGGCCTGCGGGCTGGCGCTGGTGCTCTGGCTGGCCGCCGGCAAGACGGCGAGTGGGGCCATGACGGTCGGCTCGTTGTTGGTTTTCATTGCCTACATGCAGATCATCCAAACCCAGCTCAAATCATTCGCAGGGGTGTTTGGCGCCGTGCAGACCGCGCGCGCGGGACTCGACCGCGTTACCGACGTGTTGAACGAAGCGCCAGAGATCGCCGACATTCCCGGCGCGCCGGATATCGATCCGAAAGGTGGAGCGGTGCACCTCGACCGAGTCTCGGTGGGGTACGAGCGGAACACGCCGGTCCTGCACGAGGTGTCGCTGGCGCTCGACCCCGGCGAGATCGTGGCGGTAATCGGTCCCTCGGGAGCGGGGAAAACCACACTGGCCAGCTTGCTGCCGCGGTTTCTCGATCCATACGCGGGCGTGGTTCGCCTGGGCGGCACCGATGTGCGGCAGGCAAGCCTGCGCTCGGTGCGGCGCGCGGTGGCGGTGGTGCCGCAGGATCCGGTGTTGATGCCGGTGAGTATCGCGGAGAACATCGCCTATGGAAAACCCGACGCCACGCGGGACGCAATCGCGGAGGCCGCTCGATTGGCCGCGGCCGATGGCTTTATCGATCAGCTTCCCGAAGGCTATGAAACGATCGTGGGCGAGCGGGGCGCGACCCTTTCGGGCGGGCAGCGGCAACGGATCGCGATCGCGCGGGCGCTGCTGACCGATGCGCCAGTTCTGGTTTTCGACGAACCGACGAGCGCCCTGGACTCCGGGACGGAGCGGGCGCTGGTGGAGGCGCTCGACGCGATGCGCGGACAGCGCACGATGCTCATCATTGCCCATCGGATGACGACGGCCGCGGTTGCCGACCGCGTCGTGGTCTTGCGGGATGGACGCATTGCCGGTGAAGGACCGCCGGAACGCATGCTCGCCAGCGCACGCATGATCGGCGATGCCGACTGGGTGGAGTCCGCGACGCCATGAGCGCGCCAAACGCCGGTGATCGGACGTTGGGGAAGGGCGACCTCCTGCGCTGGTCGATGCGGCTGGCGGCAAAACAGCCTGCCACCCTGGGGGCGGTCCTGCTGGCGACGCTGCTGGTGGTGGCGGTCGAGCTGATCAAGCCCTGGCCGTTGAAAGTGCTGGTCGATAACGGCATTTCCGGCAAACCGCTTTCTGGCGCCGCGGGACGGATCGTCGAAGCCTTGCCCGGGACCGGCAGCCAGGATGGTTTGATCGCCTGGTGTGCAGCGGCGACGGTGGTGGTGTTCGTGCTGGGTTGGGCGGCGACTACCGTTGCCGCGGTTTCGGCGGTTGCGCTCAGCCAGCGTATGACCTACGCGCTGGCGGGCGAGCTGTATGACCATTTGCAGCAGATGTCGCCAACGGAGCGCGGCCGGCGGCGGACGGGAGATCTTCTGCGGCGGGTCGTGGGCGACACCGGCAGTCTGGCGACGATCGTCGTAGCGGCTTTGATACCTGCGCTGACTGCCGTGTTGAGTCTGGGCGCCACGCTTCTGATCATGTGGCGGCTGAATCTGCCGCTGACGCTGCTGACCCTGGCGGTGGTTCCCCTCCTGGGACTCACGATCTGGGTGTTCGCCGAGCGCATGGAGCGCACTGGGCATCGAGTCGGCGCAGCCTATGGCGATCTGTACACGACGGTCGAAGAGCGATTGAGCACGGTACCCGCCATTCAGGCTTTTGCCCGGGAGCCGGAAGCCGATTTGGCAGTGTGGCATGCCGGGGAGTCGACCCTCGCCGCGACACTGTCCGCCACCAGAGCGCAGGTCGATTTCAAGATCGTCGTTGGAACGGCTGCGGCGATCGGGACCGCCGGCGTGCTGCTGGTAGGCGGGTGGCAAGCGATGTCGGGTAGCGTCTCTGTGGGAACGCTGCTGGTGTTCATTTCGTATGTGGCGGCGCTCTACGCTCCGCTGGCGGCGCTGACCTATTCGTCGGCGGCGGTCCTGCAGGCGACCGCGGGAGCCCAGCGAGTGCATGAGCTGCTGAGCCAGCGCCCCTCGATTGTCGACGCTCCGAACGCCTGGCCCATGCCTCCGATCAGGGGGGATGTCGCATTTCGCGGTGTGACCGCGGGCTATGAAGCTGGCGTTCCTGTGCTGCAGGATCTCGACCTTACCATCGACGCCGGCGAGCTGGTGACATTGGTGGGACCCTCGGGGATCGGGAAATCGACCCTGGTCAGCCTGATACCGCGCTTTCTCGATCCCTGGAAAGGGAGCGTGCGGATCGATGATATCGATCTGCGGGAGGTCACCATTGCGAGTCTGCGCGGGCAAATCGGCATCGTGCCGCAGGACACCGCGCTGTTGCCGGTGAGCATTGCCGAGAACATTGCATTCGGGGAACCGGGCGCTTCGGACGGTGCGATTCGAGCCGCCGCCCGCCTGGCGCAGGCGGATGGATTCATCGAAGAGCTGCATGATGGGTACCGGACGGTGGTCGGGGAGCGGGGCGCAACCCTTTCCGGCGGCCAACGGCAGCGGATTGCCATTGCCCGGGCCCTGCTGCTCGATCCGCCGATTCTGATTCTCGATGAGCCGGCGAGCGCGCTCGACCCGGAAACGGAAGGCCGCTTGCTGGCTGCGCTAAAACAAAGCCGCATGGGCAAAACGACTATTCTGATTAGTCATCGCCCGCAGTCGGGCGAGTTCTCTGGCAGGAGTATCACGCTTGGCTAGCATGGGGAAGACCGTAATGGAACAGTCGCCCGGCCCCATTCCTGATATCTGTCCACCCGAGCAATGGCCATCGAACATCGTCGTTGGCGAACGAACGGTCATTACCGGCGACCGGCCATTTCGACGTTTTTACAGCACTCGCGATTCCGCGCTGACCATTGGTTCCGACTGCACCATGATCGGAACGCAGTTCTCCTTGGGGCCACAAGGAGTAGCGACAATTGGAGTTTTTTGCTACTTCACCAATGTTGTATTGCTCTGTGAAGAGTCGGTACACATCGGGGATCGCGTCGTCATTGGCTGGAATGCGACGATTGCTGACGCTGATTTTCATCCCCTCTCACCGGTTCAGCGTATCCAGGACGCGGTTGCGGTCTCTCCACTCGGGGAAGGTTGGGATCGGCCCGCGTTTGCCTCGAAACCAGTGATCATCGACGACGACGTCTGGATCGGTCCCGGCGCGACGATACTCAAGGGCGTTCATGTACATCATGGCGCCTGGATCGAACCGGGAGCGGTGGTCGTGAATGATGTCCCTCCCGAAGCCAGAGCGCTTGGCAATCCAGCGCGTGTTCAATAGGCGGCATACAAATGGATGAGCAGCGCCGGTTGCCATGGGACTGGATTGATCTGCCAATCCCTGATGGTGTGCAGATCGAGGATGGCGCGTATGTGGAGTCCGCGTACTCGTTTAGTCGCTATCGCAGCGAGCGGTCGACTGGAGCAACGTTCGAACGAGGTTCGTCCGTCTATCTTGGCTGCATGTTCGATCTTGGGCCTGACGCGGAGGTCCGGGTCGGGGAGTTCACGCTGCTCAATGGCGTCTGGTTTCTTTCCGAGGAGCTTATTACGATCGGTCATCACACGCTGATCTCGTGGGACGTTGTCATCATGGACTCTCCCCAGTGGTCGCGTGACCACCAGACCCGGCGGCTACAAACAGAACAAATCGTCTCGGATTCGTATCGAACGCCGCCTGGAGCGGTCGCTGACGCCCAGCCCGTTGCCATCGGGAGCAATGTCTGGATCGGATTTGGCTCGGTGATCATGCCGGGAGTCACGATCGGAGACGGGGCCGTGATCGGCTGCAAATCGGTTGTTTTCGACGATGTGCCGCCCTACAAGGTTGCCGCTGGAAATCCCGCGAAACCAATCAAAACGCTCGGGGCCGGATACTAGTCCATGCGCTCGAGGCGTCCGGACTTGCAAGTCATCGTGTTGGGATGCATGGTGACGCTCCCGATACCCGGCGTATTGGTTCAGGTTTTGCACTACATGCGTGGCCTGCGGGCACTAGGGTTCGATCCTTGGTATGTCGAAGATTCCAATCGCTGGGTATATGACCCGGTTCGGATGGAGCCCGCCGAAGGTGGTTCACGGCAACTCGCCCTGCTCGAGCCTTTTCTGCGGAAATACGACCTCCTCGACCGATTCTGCTATCGACCCGGCCCGGGTGCCCCAACATTTGCCCCTACTGCGGTCGACATCGACGCTCTCTACCGGTCCACCGACGTTCTTTTGAATGTGACCGGCGCGCAGGAACTTCGGGATGAGCACCTGTCCGTACCGCTGCGTGCCTATATCGAATCCGACCCCTTCGCTAGTCAAGTCAAATACCAGCAGGGAGAGCCCTTTACGCGCGAACAGCTTGACGCGCACACCCATCTCTTCACATTCGGAGAGAACATGGGCCAGCGTGACTGCCTGACGCCACCCACAGGTCACACGTGGATTTCGACCAGACAACCAATCGATCTGTCCCTCTGGTCGACGTCGGAAAAAACGCTAGACGCATATCGGACGATCACGACCTGGTCGAACAAGGGAAAAGATGTCGACTGGAATGGTGAGCGCTACTACTGGACAAAGGATCGGGAGTTCCTGAAATATCTCGATCTCCCGGAGCAGGTCGATCCCGAGCTTGTGCTGGCGACAAGTGTCGACGGGAAGACGGCTCGTCTGCTCGGAAACGCCGGTTGGAAACTCGATGGCAGCAACTACCTCCCGGATGAGACGGATCGATATATGCGTTATATCGAAGAGTCCCGTGGCGAATTCACCATCGCACGCGATCAATACTGGCGTCCGCGAACCGGATGGTTTAGCGATCGATCGAGCTGTTATCTCGCCTCCGGACGGCCGGTGGTGACGCAGGAGACCGGATTCAGCCAGTACATTCCAACCGGCGATGGGCTCTTCTCGTTTTCGACGATGGATGAGGCGGTGGCGGCCATCGAAACCATCGAATCCGACTACGAACGGCATCGCGCCGCCGCTCGTGAGATTGCCGTCGAGTTTTTCGATGCGACCAAGGTGCTGTCCGCATTGCTCGACGCGGTCTATGCGGCCAAATGAGGCGCGCGTCGACCGCGTCGATAAGCTCGAAGGCTGGACCGGCTATGGCGCCGAAATGGCGATGACGAACGGGAACGGCACGTCGGTGCGGTTGCCGGTATAGGTCAATGCCCCGGTTCCGGGCTCGATCGCGAATTGCGTGATCGAGCTATCGGTGTAGTTGGCGGCATAGAGATTGGCGCCGGTTGCGTCGAACGCGAAGCTCCACGGTTGCCCGATCTCGTCGGTGGTGTAGCCGATGAGGGTGAGCATGCCGGTATCCGGATCGATACTCCAGCCAACGATGGCATCTCCCTCGGGGGTAACCATATCGGGCTGCCCGCGGTTCGAGTTGTACAGGAAGCTGCCGGACGGATGGATGGCGATCTCGGCGCCGCTCTTGGTGCCCTCGAACGGCTCCGGCACGGCGGAAACGCTTTGCAGCAGCTCGCCGATCGCGCCGGTGGCGGCATCGTAGGCATAGACCTCGATGCTGTCGCCCATCTCGGTCAACACATAGAGGATGGTGCCGGCCGCGTTGAAAGCAAGGTGGCGCGGTCCCGATCCGGGTTCGGCCTCGACTTCGCTGACCAGCGTCAGCTCGCCCGTCTCGTCGTTCAGCGAATAGGTCGCCACGTTGTCGGTGCCGAGGTCCGCGACCGCCACGAAGTTGCCGGCCGGATCGAAGACGGCGGCATGGGGGCGCGATTGGTCCTGCCGGGCGGTGTCGGGCCCGGTGCCTTCGCGCTTCGCCTCACCGACGACTTCCCCGAGGGAGCCATCCGGGTTGATGGGCAACACAGTGACGTTTGCGCCGCTGTAATTGGCGACGAGCAGCCATTTGCCACTCGGTGAGACCGCGGGCTGGGCCGAAACAGCGCCGCCGGAATCGACCCGGTTGAGCAAGGTAAGCAGGCCGGTTGCGGGATCGCGGGCATAGGCTTCGGCCGAACCGTTCGTACCGCCGTTGTAGTCGCCGATGACGTTGACTGCATAGAGATGCGTTTGATCGGCATCGAAGGCGAAATAAAATGCATTGTCGCTGGGCACGGTCTGGATCAGACTCAGCGCGCCGGTCTCCGGATCGATGGAATAGACCGTGATACCGACCGGATCGGCGACCGGGGTGCCATCCACCATCTGCGAGCGGGCATCGGAGCCGACATAGGCGTATTGCATCGTTGCCGCCGGCGAGGCCATGGGCGATGCCATATCCGGCGCGGGGAGCTCGGTGACGTCCGGCGCCGGGGAGGCGACCGGGGTAGCCCCCTGGGCGGAGGTCATGCGCAGTCCTTTCGCCGCCAGGATGGCGGCCGCTCCGGCCCCCGTGCCGCCCAGCACCACGCGCCGGCTGCGTTTGAGATCTTCGTCCAGCATGCGTCGTCGCAGGTTTTCGATCACGCGTGCGTCTCCTTCTTCGACCAACCCGCGGAGTCCGGGCCGGCCTGTCGCGTTGGGCCGAAAAACGCTTCGCCCCGAGAACTACGATAGCGCAATTTCACAAAGAATTTGAAAAGTTCGTACGTGCGGTTTCCTAATCCAGGGCAGGGGAAACCAGAGCGGATGCAGGGGATGGTCTGCTGCTCCACGGCAACAAGCTCCTGTTGCGAAGCAAGGAGCTTGCTGGATGGTGGCGATCCAATCTGGGTCGAATGCGGTTACGAGGAGCAGCTGAAGGTAGCGGCGTAGGAATAGCCGCAACCCATGCCGCATCGGTCTCCGAAGACATAATCGCAGCCGGCGTTCCAATCATCGTCAGATGGAGGGGACGCGCATGGCCGGCAGCAGAGATCGCCCCATCCCAGCAGAAACCCATGCTGCCGCTATTGGCGGGATGGTGCCGATCGCTTCGCTATCCGGATTCCAGCAGACCACGTGACCGTCCGGACGGTCGTCGATGAAGAGACTGGCGGCGGTAAACGCGCCAACCGCGTCTTCCCCGCCCAACGGTTCTGTGTCCAATTGCAGATCGACCTGGGTGACATCGTCCAGTACCCGCAGTTGATAGCGCACCCGACCGTTCGAGGCATCGTAGGATCGCAACCGGTTGCGCGAAACGGTCTGTGCGCGGGCGACAAGCACCGCCACCTTCGATGAAAGCTGCTTACAGCGCGTCGGTATGGTTTTCGCATATCTCTCTCCTTCGGAAAGCAAATGATGAAATAAAATTACATTTTGCCTGTTGCCAAGCGTAAAATCTCCTGTTAGGCTGTAGGTATGGCACCGACGCGATGCGCTCATTTCGAATCGAATCGAGCTCCTGAAACGGCAATTGCCGCCGCGGTTTGTGCTGCCCGCACCTCCTTCGTTCCCTTCTTTTACGCCTATTACTACGCCTGCCAGGCGATGCTGGAGGTGCGGTCGAGCGGCGAATGATGAACTGACGCAGCCAACCGAACGTCCAATGTCGCCACGAGCCGGGGGATTGCCCTCCGGCTCGTGGCTTTTGTCCGAATGCGAATCGTGGAAAGGACCGAGCATATGACGAAGCAATGGGTACGAACCTTCCAGGATGGTAACGCCGGGGAGCGCGATCTCCTCGGCGGAAAAGGGGCCAACCTGGCCGAGATGACCCGCATCGGTTTGCCGGTGCCTCCGGGTTTCACGATCACCACCGACGCCTTTCGTGCATTCCAGATGAGTGGTGAGATGCCCGCTGGCTTGTGGGACGAGGTGCGGACGGCGCTGACCGAGGTGGAGCGCGTGATCGATCGGCAATTCGGGAATCCCGATTGCCCGTTGCTCGTTTCCGTGCGCTCCGGCGCGCGCGATTCGATGCCAGGGATGATGGACACGATTCTCGATGTGGGACTCGATGCCGATACCGTCGATGGCCTGGCGGTGCTCTCCGGCGAGCGTTTCGCCTGGGACTCATGGCGACGGCTGATCCAGATGTACGGGCGGGTGGTGCTGGGCGCCGATGGCGAGGCGTTCGAAGCGGCCCTGACCGCGGCGCGGCGGCGCGCCGGAGTCGAGGAGGATCACGAGCTGAATGTAGCCTCGCTGCAGGAGCTGGTCGCGGAGTTCAAGGCGATCGTCGCTCGGACGGGCACGCCCTTTCCTGACGATCCGTGGGACCAGCTGCGGGGGGCGGTGCTGGCGGTCTTCCGCTCGTGGGATTCACCGCGGGCAGTGGCCTACCGGCGTGCGACCGGGCTGGGGAATGGCGGCGGTACGGCGGTGAATATCCAGGCGATGGTCTTCGGCAATACCGGCGCGACCTCGGCATCCGGTGTGGCATTTACGCGCAATCCGAATACCGGCGCACCGGGCATGTTCGGTGAATACCTGCCGAATGCCCAGGGCGAGGATGTGGTCTCCGGAGTGCGCACACCGCTTTCGATCGACCGGATGGCCGAGGATCCCGCGTTCAGCCAGGCGCACGCGGATCTGCTCTCGGCCGGCGAGCTGCTGGAGCGGCATTTCACCGATATGCAGGATCTGGAATTCACCATCGAGCGGGGACGGCTCTGGATGTTGCAAACCCGCACCGGTAAACGCACGGCAACCGCTGCCGTCCGCATGGCGGTGGATATGGTGCGTGAGGCGCTGATCGATGAGCCGGCGGCGGTGGGGCGGGTGCGTCCGGCGGATATCGACGCGCTGCTGCATCCGCAGATCGATCCAGCCTTCACC